>CAZAIG010000074.1:0-11784 GCA_964485135.1 uncultured Porphyrobacter sp.
GGCGAACACACGCCCGCGGTCGTGAACGCGCGATTGAACTGCACGCTCTGCGATGCGAGCCGATCAAGGTTCGGCGTTACCGCGATCGGATCACCCATAAAGCCGACGCGGGGCCCCAGGTCTTCGGCGGTGATCAGGATAATGTTTGGACGGTTGTCCGGTGCCGAAAGATCCGAAACGGAGGCTGGCTCGGAAGGAACGCATGCTTGCGCAAGCACCATTGCGATCAGAAGCAGGAGGATTCTCATGCGGCCAGCTTAGCGAGGGCTTGCCATAACACCAGCACTTGTGATCAATACTACGTACAATCGATCATTCGCGTTTGATGGACAGGCTGAGATGTGTGGGGGCATGCGACCTTCATCCAGACCGTCCATTTCCATTCAGGGCAGAGTTTTATGCATCATCCGACACAGCCGCTTTGCCTCGGGCAGTTTGGGAGATCGCAAGCTTCTGGCGCGGCTCTGACGATTCTCCTTCGCATCTTGATGGCAGCGTTTGCGCTGGCACTCACCAGCTGTGCCGGCTCGCCTGATCCAGCGGCATCTGTCTCCTCCCCTGCCGCCAGGACACAGCCCAATGTCGTGATGATCGTGATTGACGATCTGGGTTGGTCGGACGTGGGCTATAACCAGACGACCGACCTGCTGGAGACGCCGAACATCGATAGGCTCGCCCAGCAGAGCTTGCGGTTTGACAACGCCTATGCCGGAGCGGCCAATTGCGCGCCCAGCCGCGCAGTTTTGATGTCAGGCCAATATGGTCCGCGCCACGGCATCTACACCGTATCCCCTTCGGCGCGCGGCGAGGCAAAGGCGCGCAAGCTTATCCCAATACGCAACGAGCGCGGGCTCAAGCCTGAAGTCATCACGCTCGCCGAAACACTTAAGACCGCCGGCTACGCCACCGGCCATTTCGGCAAATGGCACCTTGGCGCTGATCCCGATACGCAGGGCTTTGACCACAATGTCGCGGGCAGCGGCATGGGAATGACGCGCCACTATTTCAGCCCCTACAAATTGCAGAATATCGAAGACGGCCCGCAAGATGAATATCTGACGGACAGGCTCACCGACGAAGTGATCGATTGGGTGAAGGCGAAGAAAGACGCGCCCTTCTTTGCCTATGTGCCCTATTACACTGTGCACACGCCGTTTCAGGCCCCTGCCGAAATCGTCACAAAATACCGGGCCAAGGGCATCAAGAGCGAGCGCGAGGCGACCTATGCCGCGATGGTGGAGAAGATGGACGCCAGCGTCGGGCGGATCCTGGCCATGCTGGAAGATGAAGGTCTGGCGCAGGACACCATCGTCATATTCACCTCGGACAATGGCGGATATCGCATGCCGTCTTTCCCTTCGCCGATCCGCGCCGGGAAGGGGTCCTATTACGAAGGCGGATTGCGTGTGCCTTTGCTCGTGCGCTGGCCAGGCCGGATTGCACCGGGTGTCGACGACACGCCTTTCATCAACGCCGATTTCCACCCGACCTTGATGAATTTGGCTCAGGCCGAGCGGCCTGATCAGAAGCTTGATGGCATGGATCTGAGCGGGCTGTTGCTGGGCGATACGGCCATCGGAAGCCGCGATCTGTTCTGGCATTTCCCGGTCTATCTGCAAGCGCACGATGGGCGCACCGATCAGGCGCAGGACCCGTTGTTTCGCACCCGCCCCGGCACCGCCATGCGCAGCGGTGACTGGAAGCTGATCCACTATTTTGAGGACAACGATTACGAGCTCTACGATCTCGGCTCTGATATCGGCGAGCGCAACAATCTGGCCGCATCAAGGCCTGACATGCTGCAAGCGTTGAAGCTCAAAATGGATGGTTGGCGGCAGGACACCGGCGCTGACATCCCGACAAAGCTCAACCCGGAATATGATGCCGCGTTCAACCAGCGGCTCATTACCGAAAACAGCCCGAACTGGATTTCGCTGTTCGATGGCGAAAACTTTGACGGGTGGCGAGTTCACGGCGGGGCGCACGATTTCTCGGTGAAGGACGGCGTGATCACCGGCAAAGCCATTGCAGGCGAGCCAAACGCCTTCCTCGTGACCAAGGCGGTCTATTCCGATTTCATCCTCGAAACCGATTTCCTATCCGATGGATCGATGAATTCCGGCATCATATTTCGCGCCGACCATGACCCCGAATATCGAGAGGGCCGCCTGTTCGGGTATCAGGCGGATATTGACCCAAGCCCGCGCGGCTGGACCGGCGGACTGTTTGAAGAGGCCCTGCGCGGCTGGCTCGTCCCGCTTGAAGACGACAATCCCTGCAAGACCAGCTTTAGGCAAAAACAGTGGAACACGATGCGGATCGAAGCGGTCGGCACTGACCTGCGTATTTTCCTGAACGGCGTGCCCTGCATACGCTCGACCGAAACCAACCTAAGCGAAGGCGTGATCGGGTTGCAGGTTCACAGCGTCCCGCCGGGTAGCCGCATGGGCAAACCAGGCGACTGGGTATCATTCAAGAACATCCGGATTCTGACCGACCAGCCTGAGCGATCCCGCCTGCCTTGAGCGCGACCGAAAAACCTACAGCTGCCCCTCTTGCAGAAGGTCGGCCGCATGATGCGCGGCCCGCGCTGACAGCGCCATATAGGTAAGCGAGGGGTTCGAGGTTCCGCATGACGCCATGACCGCGCCATCGCTGACAAACAGATTTGGAATGTCATGCGTCTGGCACCAGCCATTGACGACCGAGGATTTCGGATCTTCGCCCATGCATGCACCGCCCATTTCATGCGTGCGTTCGCCCAGCATCACAAACGCATCGGGATCAGGCGCGATTTCGCGCACATTGACGCAGCCGCCCGCTGTCAAAAGATCGACGGCATCCTTCGCGCCCTGAACGCGCATCTTCTTCTCGTTCTCTCTGCCCTCGCAATCCATGTGAAGCTGGGGAATGCCGAAACGGTCCGTCTTGGTCGGGTGCAGCGTCGCGCGGTTATCCTTATACGGCAGCATCTCGCCATACATGAACAGACTCATCCGCCAGCGAGGACCCTTCTGCCCCCTCTCCCACAATTCCTTGCCGATGCCCGGCGCATTCGCGTTCGGTCGCTCGGCCTTGCGCTGTTGCGCGCTGCCCTGGAAGCCAAAGCCACGCAGGAAGTCTGCATCCTTCAGCTGATCGTGGCGATAATTGGGGACGTAAATGCCAACCGGCCTACGCCCGAATGCATAACGATCATCAAGGCCTGGAACATCGCCCGACGCGCCTGATCCGCCGAAGTGGTCCATAATGTATGCGCCAAGCATGCCGCTGCTATTTGCGAGGCCTGCCGGATGCCCCTCACCTTTGGAATTCAGCAGCAGGTGAACTGAATTGAGTGACCCGGCGTTGAGGAAAACCATCTTCCCTGAATACGTCTCCCGCTTGGCTTCGGCGGTGCGGATGACGCGCACGCCGGTTACTTTGCCCCGATCTTTGTCATAGACCACCGACTCAACGGTCGCATCCGTCATCACAGTCAGGTTCCCAGTCAGCCGGGCGGCGGGGAGCGTGGCGGAGAGCGAGGAAAAGTAGGCGCCATACGCGCAGCCGCTCGAACAGCGATTGCGCGCCTGACACACCGCCCGCCCCAATGCGTTCGACGGGCCGTGCTCTTCAGTCAGATTGGCGCAGCGCCCGATGATCATGGGCCGATCAGGCAGCTCTTTGCGCAATTTCGCTGCGACCTGTTCTTCGGCAACGCTCATGTCCCAAGGCTTCAAGAAATCGCCATCGGGCAGGTTTACAAGGCCATCGGCATTGCCGGAAATACCAGCGAACGCCTCCACCTTTGAATACCAAGGAGCCAGATCGTCATAACCGATGGGCCACGGGGAACCGTATCCGTCCTTGTGATTGGCGTCGAAGTCCTTTTGACTCCAGCGGTAGCACTGGCGCGCCCAAGTCAGCGAGCGCCCGCCAAGCTGATATCCGCGCGTCCACATGAACGGGCGATCGTCCGGAAAGCTGTATGGGTGTTCCGCATCGTCTACAAAAAACTGGCGGTGCTCATTGCGGTAAATGTGCCGTTTGCGCCGCAGCATCTCGTAACGGTCATTCTCCGCAAGATAGTCCGGCACCATACCGCGATATTCGAGCTCCCATGGGGCCTCGAAATCGGTGTACTCAGGACTGGGATGGTCGAGATGGCGGCCACGCTCAACAACCAGCACTTTCAGTCCGCGCTCGCACAGCTCCTTCGCAACCCAGCCACCGGTGATGCCTGAGCCAACCACAATCGCGTCAAATTCCGCGTTCGCCTCGTCGGTCATTCGGCGAAACCCATTGCCTTCTCGCGCACCAGTTCGAGATGTTGGCTTGAACTCAAGTTGCCCAGATACGCACCCGGCACGAGCGCGAAATCACGATTTGCTTCGGCGCTGGTGTTGTAGATCTTCAGCACCATAGACTTGAACTCACGGTAAGTAGTACTGGCCTCTGCTTCGCGATCCTTGAATGCCTTTGCATCGTAATCGCTTAGCGTTTGCGACCGCTTGGACCGATCGAGCCGCACATAGGCGCTGCCATGTTGCTCAACGGCAAATCGGTCCAGTTGCTCGGGCATTCTGGAAAGGCGAACCTTCAGGCCCGGTCCCGCCCATTCCCCGAAGATCTGATCGAGATATGTCACAACGCCCGCATCACCGGCGGTCGGCCAATCGCCTTCGCCCACGATCAGATCAGCGATATCCGACAGGATGCTCATTTGGTGACAGTCAAAAAACGAGCCTGCGGCCCACAATGCGACCATCCAGCCATCCGAGTTACAGACAGACGCCGCCGGCGCGCAGCCAACCAGACCAAGCGACCCACTTCCAGCGAGACACAGGCCAAGGAACCCCCGCCGTGACGAGGGGGGATGTAAAACAGGATCATTCATCTCGATAGTTCGCTCTCGACCTGGAACCAGACTAGCGCCCTGCATGAGACAGTCAATATCAATCGACTTCAATCACAATGGTGCTTAATGCAGGGCAGCCTTGCGGAAAGGGTTGCGCTCTCTTACGCTTCGAAAAGGAGCCGAACCTTATGATTGGGCGAACACAAACAGGAGATGCAAGGATGGGCGGTTTAAGAGCGTTGCTCCTTATCTTCGTGGTCGTTCTTTCAGCCTGCGTCGGCCCGCAAAACGATGCCGGTAGTCTGCAGACGGCCACAAACAAGCCGCAAACCCACGTTGCACCTAAAACCACGCACGATCCTGCATTCGCGATGCCAAACATCGTATTCTACCTGGCCGACGATCAGGACGTGACCGATTACGGCGTCTACGGGAATGAAAAGGTGCACACGCCTGCCGTGGACCGCCTCGCGCGCGAGGGCATCGTGTTCGACAATGCGTTCACAGGCCAGGCGATTTGCGCGCCCAGCCGATCGCAGCTGTTCACAGGCAAATATCCGCTCAGGAATGGCGCTTTCGCCAACCATACGCCGACACGGCCGGATGCGATCTCTGTCACTCAGCAGATGCGCGATCTTGGCTACAAGGTGGTGCTCGCCGGCAAAAGCCATGTGAAACCCGCCAGCGTTTATGACTGGGATGCGGAATGGAAGCCGGTTCCGAAAGAAGGCGTCCCGCGCGAATACATCCCACTTTCTGAGATCGAGAGCTATTTTGCAGCGGCAACGGAACCATTCGTGATGTTCATCGCGTCGAAATACCCGCACGGGAAATATTTCGACGTCGAACAGCCAGATGCTGACGCGCTGAAGTTTCATCCCTTCGATGCGCATCTACGAGAAAATGCCGCCTATGTCAGGAAAAGAGCCGGTTATTATCGCAGCATTGAGGAGGACAATCGCCAGCTCGAGCGTGTGCTGGGTCTGGTCGACACGCATCTGGGTGCCAACACGCTGTTCATCTACAGCGCGGATCATGGCGTTTCGGGAAAATTCACGCTCAAGGATATCGGATTAAAGGTCCCATTTGTCGCGCGCTGGCCGGGCGTGATCGAACCGGGCGCGCGCTCCGATCAGCTTATCCATTATACCGATGTGCTGCCCACGCTGATGGATATTGCGGGCGGAGCTGTCGGTCCGAACATGGACGGGAAAAGCCTGTTGCCGCTTTTGCAGGGTCAAGACCGGGCGATCCATAATTATGTCTACGGCGTCCGGACCAACCAGAATATCATCAACGCGCATGTCTTCCCCTCGCGCATGATACGCGACAAGCGGTACAAATATATTCGCAACTTCAACGCCCTGGAGGTATTAGAGCGGAACCTTGGCGACAATGAAGCGATCAATGTGTTCCTGCGCAAAGGCGCACAGCAGCATCCCGACGAAGCTTATGAGGAGTTGTATGACCTCGTCGCCGACCCATTCGAGCAGAACAATATCGCTGGGCAGCCAGAGATGGCGCAGGTGAAATCGCGGCTTTCAAAGCAAATGTTTGTATGGATGCGCGAACAGGGCGATATTCTGGAGGACGGGTTTGGCAATATCCCGATCATCTCCGCCCCGGCCTTCAAGCTCGATCAGGATTCGGCATTCCGCACAATCGCGCCGGAATTGCGCAACACGCTAAAGCCGGAAGACTATCTTGTTATCGAACATTGGGAGCAGGACGCGCGATAAGCGCTTAGGGAGCGTAACCTTCGCTTTGGGCTATAAAGGCGCGGAGCCGCTTTGACAGGCGCGCGACATCCGCTTGATAGGCTGGATCAGCGGCCAGATTTACCGTCTCACCCGGATCCTTGCGCAGATCAAACAGCATGGCCTGTTCCTCGCCATCGGCAGAGAGATATTGCGTGTAGATCATGTCACCGCTGATCACGGTGTCGGCCTCCTTAAACCGGGAATAGAGGTAGTCTTTGTGGCCCGAATTGGGGTCTTCAAGAACCGCCGCGAAGCTTGCCCCGACCATCTGTTCTTTCAGCTCCGCATTACCCTTAATCCCGGCCAATTCCAGCATGGTCGGGAACAGGTCGACCAGGCTGACGAGTGCATTGGGGGCAGACGCAGGCCGGGTGCCTGGCGCATCGATGATCAGCGGAATGTGCAGCGCATTGGTGAGCGTGTTGTGCTTGCCCCAGAAATTGTATTCGCCCAGATGAAAGCCGTGATCGCTCGTCAGCACGATGATTGTGTTCTCGCGCAACCCCAGCTCATCAAGGGTCGATACAATCTCACCAACCTGTTGGTCGATGAAGCTCACCGCTGCATAATAGCCAAGCAGGGACTGGCGGTGAAATTCGTCTGAATTGTAAGCCTCACCTTTGAAATGGTAGAGATGGATTTCGCCTGATCCCTTAAGCCCGTCTGGCGCACCCGCAGGGGGTCCTCTTTGCGCCGATGGCAGAAAATCTGTGTCTTCATGAAGATCGAAATATTTCTGCGGCGCGTTGAATGGAAGATGCGGGCGGCGAAATCCTGCGGCAAGGAAGAATGGTTCATCGCGCGCGGCAAGACGTTTGAGATCCGCCACGGTTTTTGCCTTCACCTGCCCATCATAATAGGCCTCGTCGGGCTTGTCCGCGCCTTCATACCACGGGCCTCTATCGCCAAAACGGTCCGACGGTTTGACATACCTCTTCGATTCTTCGGCGAAATAGGCTGGTCCTTTGACAGCCGGTTCCCATGCTCGCTCGCTCCAGCTTTCCTCATCGGAATCGCGCGGATCATGGAACACCTTGCCATTGGAAACGGTGTAATATCCGGCATCTTTGAAGACCGAAGGCAATGTCGCCGCATTCGGAACCTCGCGCTCGGCATTTGCAAGGTAATTCACAAAGCGCGTCTTGTGCGGGTAAATACTCGTCATCAAGCTTGCGCGTGATGCCCCGCAGACGGGCACATTGGCATAGGCGCGCTGAAACAGCATCCCTTGCGACGCCAGCGCATCGATATTTGGCGTGATCGCATAGGGATCGCCCATGGCGCCCATCGCCGTGCGATAATCATCGACGAGGATAAGCAGCACATTTGCGGGTTTGCCATTTACCGCGTCCACTTCGCTGCTTGGCGCTGTGGTTTGACAGCCCATCAGTGAAAAGCAGGCAAACAGAGCCGCCAGGCTCAGAGAGACATGAAAGGGTTTCCGCATTGAACGCTTTCGACCTTTTGTGATCGCAATTGACATGAAGACTATCAGCGCAGCTACGCAGAGTAAAACGCTAACTCAGAAGGTCAGGCGCTGACTTCCAGCTATTTCACACAAGCAGGGCGACCGAAGTGGCTACCTGCGTACCTTTTGGCAGGGTGATTGCTTGTGATCGATTTTGCGTTAGGCTGTGGGCTGTCAGCAGGTGCTTGGGATCGACTGGCGAGGGAGATTGCCGTGAAACTTGGATTGGCCGCTTCAAGATTGTGTCTCGCAGCAGGGATGGCTGGGCTGATACTGGCAGGTTCCGGAGCAGTCGCCACCACAACCGCCCCCGATAACCCCACGATCGAAGAGATGGCAGAACGGTTCAAGTCACCTCCCGTCGAAGCTCGCCCGATGACCTGGTACCACGTGATGAGTGGGAACATGAGCCGCGAGGGGATCACCAAAGATCTCGAAGCGATGGCCAAAGCGGGGATCGGCGGCATCGTGCTGTTTCACGTCACACAGGGCATTCCGCACGGCACGGTGCGCTTCAACTCCCCCGAACACCTCGACCTGATCGCTCATGTCGCAGCGGAGTGTGAACGGCTCGGCCTGTTGTTCAATTTTCACAACGCAGACGGCTGGTCATCCAGCGGCGGCCCCTGGATCACGCCCGAACAATCGATGAAGCGGATCGTCTGGAGTGAGGCCATTGTCGAAGGCGGGGCTGTTAATGTTCAACTGGCTCAGCCCACTGCGCGTGCAGGTCTGTATGAAGATATCGCCGTAATCGCCTATCCTGCGCTGCCCACGGAAAAGCTGGATGCGATATTGTCCCCGGCCGTGACCGCGTCCGATCCGGCATTTGCAGTCGATCTGGTGACCGACGGCAATCGCGAAACCAGAGCAACCCTGCCCGCGAGCGAAGAACAGCCAGGCTGGGTGCAATTCTCGTACGATGATCCGGTCACGATCCGAAGTGTGTTGCTTGAAAACTCGCCAACCAGAGGGTTCGCCGCGAGCCTGGAGAGATCGGACGACGGGGTCAGATGGGAAAGCGTCAAAACGTTTCCGACCCGCCGTATCGGCAAGTTTGAATGGATGGTCGATGATGCCTTCCCGCCAGCCACTGCCCGGTATTTCCGCGTTAGCACCCCGGCAGAAATCGAATTTGGAGAGCTGACGCTTTCGGCTGTCCCCCGCATTCCCGATGTCACCCTGCATACCAGCATGGCGCAGGGCGCTGGTACGCAATTGCCCGAGCAGCTTGATAAAGCTGCCGAAACACTCATCGACCCCGCGCAGATCATCGACCTTTCGGCTTCGCTAGACGAGGCCGGCAATCTGACCGCAACTCTTCCGTCCGGCGACTGGACAGTCCTGCGTTTTGGCTACACCTCAACCGGCGCGACCAATGTCATCGCCTCACCCGAAGGCACCGGTTTCGAGGTCGACAAATTCGCGCCTTCTGCGTTCAAGGCCCACTATGACGGCTTTATCGGACCGGTTCTTGACCGCGCGAAAGCCGTCGCGCCCAACGCAATGAACGGCGTCATGATCGACAGTTATGAGGTTGGCGGCCAGAATTGGACGCAAGGCTATGAAGACCTGTTTGCGGAAAAGTTCGGCCAATCCATTGTCCCGTGGCTGCCACTTTTTGCAGGGCGCTTGGTCTCCAGCCCGCAGCGCAGCCGTGATATGCTGGCCCAGATACGCTCCTTCAACGCCGATCTGATCCGCGACAATTATTACGGTGTGTTCGCCGACATGATGGAGCGCCAAGGCCTGGAAAGCTATGTCCAGCCGTATGGCATGGGGCCGTATGACGACGTCGATATTGGATCAACCGCATCGGTGCCAACGGGCGAGTTCTGGATGGGTCGAGAAGTCGCGCAGCTGAACGACGCCGTTTCTGCGGGACGGCTTTATGGCAAGAAAATGATCGCCGCCGAAGCGTTTACGGCCTTTGCATCGATCAATTGGCGTTTCTCTCCGGCACTGGGGAAGAAATGGGGCGACAGAGCCTGGGTGAACGGGATCAACCAGTTCATGTTCCACCGCTTCGCGCACCAGGCGAACACGCATGTCATGCCCGGCATGACGATGAACCGCTACGGATCGCATTTCGACCGGACCCAGCCATGGTGGGATCAGGGGGGAAAGGCGTGGTTCAAATATATGGCGCGGGGCCATTACATGCTGAGGCAAGGTTTGCCGGTCGTCGATATTGCCATGTATGTCGGCGAGGACAGTCCGGTCGCCTGCCCGGAGAAAAGGAACTTCGCCAATCGTCTACCGCCCGGTGCAGAGTTTGATTGCCTGAATGAAGAGAGCCTGTTGTCGCGCTCGCGCTTCGTCGACGGGAAATTGGTCCTGCCGAACGGTCAGAGTTACGACATGATCTGGTGGCCGCAGAACCGCGCTCCGGGCGAAGCCGCGCTGGCCCGGATGCTGGCCGCGCGTGAGGCCGGTGTTGCCGTGGCGGTGGCGCATAGGGGCGACGACGCGAAGGCCGTATTTGTGCAGGAAGGTTTGGCTGCGCGGATCGCCTCGCCCGGTCAGTTGCCTTTGTTCACGCAGCGCAGGGTCGCAGACGCGGATGTATTCTTCTTGCTCAACCTCGGCGAAGAGGCGGCCGAATATGACCTATCCTTCGATGTGGGCGGCAAAGCGCCTGAACTTTGGGATCCGGTCACCGGCGCGATCCGCCCAATGCCAGCGAAATTGGATGCCGACGGCAGGACGGACGTGCAAATTGATATGTTGGCGGACCAATCGGCGTTTCTGGTTTTCGACCCAGCCAATTCCTTTGCAGAGCAGAATGCAGTCGCAATCAAGACAGAACAGGAACTGACAGGGCCTTGGACGATTGCTTTCGATCCGCTCTACAGTGTCGCTGGTCCGTTTGACGCCGCAGCACTGTTCGACCTGAGATTATCCGAAGTTGACGAAGTCAGGCATTTCTCGGGCAAGGCCACATACACCCATACATTCGATTGGTCCGGTGATGTTGCGGCGACGAATGATCGGTTGCTGCTGGAATTGGGCCAGATTGAAGTGGCAGCGACCGTAACGCTGAACGGCGTTGATCTGGGAACGCTGTGGACACCGCCTTATGCACTCGACGTGACCAAAGCGATCCGGCCGGGCGAGAACGTGCTCGAAATCGAAGTTGCCAATTTGTGGGTCAACCGCCTTATCGGCGACGCCGGACTGGAAGACACCAGCGGCTTTGTCGTGGCGGAACGCTGGCCAAAGAACGACATGGTCAAATGGTACAGCGACAATGAACCATTGCCACCGGGACCGAGACGGACCTTCACAACACAGAGTTTCTTCCAGGAGGGCGACCCGCTTGTACCATCTGGCCTGATCGGCCCGGTGCAATTGCAACGCGAGAGTGCGGGGGACTAGGCAAATTCGGATGTGAAATACCGCCCCCTGTGAGTTCCTGACTTTTCTTACAGAGCGATCAAATGATAATGTCGGCGGAGCGATGTCAGTCTAGCCCGAATTCGTCTCTAATTGGCAGAGCCCGCGCAACCCGCGCGATCAATCAGACCATGAGCTTTTGCAGCTCAGCCAGAGCAGCTGAACAGGCGACGATGAGTTTGGCGATCTGCGAGATGGCAATCCTTCTTTGTGTGGCCAAGAGACGGTGGCGCAAAATGGGCCTGAAGGCTGACAAAATTTAGGGCAGAGATTGACGGAAGTGACGGCTCACGCGCTGCGAACCCCTGCAAACAGGGGCT
>CAZAIG010000075.1:0-10288 GCA_964485135.1 uncultured Porphyrobacter sp.
AATCAAGAAAGGCATGCGCATATTCGCCAGTGTGAAATTCGACGACAGGAACGGATAGCCGGTTCGCTGCGTCCAATTGCCGTTCGCTCGCTTCGATGAACAGCGAAACTCTGATCCCATTGCTGCGTAGCTTATCAACAATCGGGGCCAGTGTATTGTGCTGTCCGGCGGCATCCAGACCGCCTTCTGTTGTGCGCTCCTCGCGCTTTTCCGGAACGATACAGGCGGCATGCGGTTTGTGCCGCAAAGCAATCTCCAGCATTTCCTCGGTCGCTGCCATTTCCAGATTGAGCGGCAGATCGGTAGCGGCCTGAATACGAGCCAAGTCCTCATCACGAATATGCCGGCGATCTTCACGCAAATGTGCGGTGATGCCGTCGCCGCCAACGCTGGCGACAATCTCTGCGGCGCGAACAGGATCAGGATGATCGCCGCCGCGCGCATTGCGAATCGTAGCAACGTGATCGATGTTGACGCCTAACCTCAGGGGAGACACCATCTATTTGCGGCTCCCCGGCTTGGTAACGGGGATTGCAGCCAGTTCAGGCGGCAATTCAGCGGGATCATAGCTTGGGAAATTGATGTCGATCAGAGCAGTGAAAGGCACGCCCAAATCCACCAATCCAGCGGACCGGTCGACCAGTGCCACTTCGCCGATAACCTCGCCGCCTTCTTTGGTAACCGCTGCGATTGCCTCGCGACTGGAAAGGCCAGTGGTCACGACATCTTCGACCATCAGGACTTTTGCGCCTGCTTCCAACGAGAAACCGCGCCTCAGATGAAACTCTCCATCTGGCCGCTCGAGAAAGACCGCATCTTTTTCCAGCGCGCGCCCCATTTCATGGCCGATTATCAGTCCGCCCATTGCGGGCGAGACAACAATATCCACAGCGGAGCGAATCTCTCTGGGCAGTTTTTGCGCCAGAGCGATGGCCAATTTGGCGGCGCGCTGAGGGTTCATCAACACTCTTGCGCATTGCAGATAATGCGCGCTGCGGCGCCCTGAACTGAGTTCAAAATGCCCCTCTAAAAGAGCGTCACACCCTCGGAATTCTGACAGTACTTCTTCATCGGTCATTTTGGAAAATCAAACACCTTCTTGCGCCAAATTGCATCAGGATCATCCCTAATTGCATATTTTTATCCCTAGAAGCGCTTGAGGCGCTCGGCAAGCGCGCCTATAGGCGCTCCAAAATCGGGTGAAGAATCCGTAAATGGCGATGCGTGTCCAGCAAATTTGGGCAAAGCGCATCTCAAAAGCAGGAAGCGTAAGACTGATGAATTTGGGCCAAAGCCTTAAACGGGCATACACTTACCTTATCGTGGGATTGGGGCTGATCGCTCTGACGCCGGGCCATGCCTTGGCGCAGGAAGAGGCGGCTGCGCCAGAAACCGAAGCTGCTGCTGAAGCAGACACTTCAGGGCTTTACACCCCGATGGGCAATGACATGATCAAAGGTCAGCCTGTTGATAAAGAATGGGATGTGCAGCCGCAATTTACTGAGATTGGCGAGTATGCGAACGGCTTCCACATCGGCCTGATCTGGGTGATGGCGGTCATCAGTATTTTCGTATTGGCGCTCTTGGTCTGGGTGATTGTGCGGTATAACCGGCGTTCCAATCCAAACCCGTCGAAGACAACGCATAACACGGCAATCGAAGTGATCTGGACGCTCGTCCCGGTTCTGGTTCTGATTGGCATTGCTCTGCCGTCGATTTCGCTTTTGGCAAAGCAGTATGAAACTCCGCCAGAAGATGCGATCACGGTGAAGGCGACCGGCGCGCAGTGGTATTGGGAGTATTCTTTCCCCGATTACGGAGTGGAGTATACCTCTTACATGCTCAACCCAGAAGAGGGCGACGAGATTAACAATGGCATCCGCCGGGTGAATTCAGAAGCGTTTGACGGTCCGTATCAGCTTGAAGTGGACAATCGTTTGGTTGTGCCAGTGGGTAAACCGCTGCGCCTGCAAACAACTGCGAAACAAGTGATCCACTCATTCGCAGTGCCATCGCTTTGGTTCAAACTGGACGCGATCCCAGGCCGCATTAACGAGCGTCTGCTCACGATCAGCGAGCCAGGTCTTTATTACGGCCAATGTTCTGAGCTTTGCGGCGTGAAGCATGGTTATATGCCGATCGCGGTTGAAGCCCTGCCGATGGACAAGTTCGAAGATTGGATCCGTTCGCGCGGCGGCACGATCCCTGGTGATGCTCCTGCCGAAAGCGAAGCCGAAGCGGCAGAGGGTGAGGCGAGCGAAGCGGTGGCTGATATAACCGAAGAAGCTGCTACGACTGAGACAACCGACGCAGCTGCTGACGCAGCGCCAGCGCAATAAGATAGAACGGATAGAGTAGAGATTATGGCGACCACCGCTGAAGGCTTTGATGTCCACACTGATGATCACGCACATGATGCGGATCATAAGCCGGGTTTCTTCGCCCGATGGTTCATGTCGACCAACCACAAAGATATCGGAACGATGTATCTGATCTTTGCGATTTTCGCAGGGATCATTGGCGGCGCGATCTCGGGCATTATGCGGATGGAACTGGCTGAGCCAGGTATTCAATATCTGCAATGGTGGGTTGAGTTCCTTGGCGGGGAGGCGAGCGTTGAGGCCAACTTCCACATGTGGAATGTGTTTATCACAGCGCACGGCCTGATCATGGTGTTTTTCATGGTCATGCCGGCGATGATCGGCGGATTTGGTAACTGGTTCGTGCCGCTGATGATCGGTGCGCCGGATATGGCGTTCCCGCGGATGAACAACATTTCGTTCTGGCTGACGGTTGTTGGCTTTATCTCGCTGTTGTTCTCAATGTTTGTGCCGGGCGGTATCGGCGGCAATGGTGCCGGTGTAGGCTGGACAGTCTATGCGCCGCTATCGACGACAGGCTCTACTGGTCCTGCGGTCGACTTCGCGATCTTCTCCTTGCACTTGGCTGGTGCTGGCTCGATCCTTGGCGCGACCAACTTCATTACTACAATTTTGAACATGCGCGCGCCGGGCATGACCCTGCACAAAATGCCGCTGTTCGTATGGTCGATGCTGGTCACAGCGTTCTTGCTGCTGCTCGCTCTGCCGGTTCTGGCAGCGGCGATCACGATGCTGCTCACCGACCGTAATTTTGACACGACTTTCTTCAACCCAGCAGGCGGCGGTGATCCGGTTCTCTATCAGCACTTGTTCTGGTTCTTCGGACACCCAGAGGTCTACATCATGATCTTGCCCGGTTTCGGCATGATCTCGCAAATCGTAGCCACTTTCAGCCGCAAGCCTGTGTTCGGCTATCTCGGCATGGCTTACGCGATGGTCGCGATTGGCGTGGTCGGCTTCGTCGTGTGGGCGCACCACATGTACACCGTCGGCATGAGCGTGAATATGAAGATGTATTTCACTGCGGCCACAATGGTGATCGCGGTGCCAACAGGCGTGAAGATCTTTAGCTGGATTGCGACCATGTGGGGCGGCTCAATCGAGTTTAAGTCTCCCATGGTTTGGGCGCTGGGCTTCATCTTCTTGTTCACCGTTGGCGGCGTGACGGGCGTCTATCTCGCCAATGGCGGCATCGATGATGTGGTGCATGACACGTACTTCGTGGTCGCGCACTTCCATTATGTGCTTTCGATGGGCGCAGTCTTTTCGCTCTTTGCAGCCTTCTACTACTGGTTCCCGAAGATGAGCGGGCGCTGGCATTCTGAATTCTTGAGCCACGTACACTTCTGGCTGTTCTTCATCGGCGTGAACATCATCTTCTTCCCGCAGCACTTCTTGGGCTGGCAGGGTATGCCGCGCCGTTATCCGGACTACACAGAGGCCTATTCGTACTGGAACGAAATCAGCTCCTATGGCTATCACGTCATGGCGTTCTCTATGCTGATCTTCTTCGCCAATATCGGATACGCTCTGTTCGCTGGCCGCAAGGCAGAAGGCAATTATTGGGGCGAAGGGGCAACCACGCTTGAGTGGACGCTGTCATCGCCTCCGCCATTCCACCAGTTTGAAACGCTTCCTGTGATTGAGGATCATCACGACTACCACGATCATACCCCTGCCAAAGCGTAAGCAGCGCGGGGCATGAATATGGGGGAGTGCGCGGCGAAAACTGCGCCCTTCACCTCATTAGAGAAGGCAAGAATGACCGCACAGATATCAACTCAGGCCCCTGCGCAAGTGATGCCGGCTGATTGGCGTGATTTCTACGCGCTGACCAAACCGGGTGTTCTGCGTTTGGTGATCTTTACTGGCCTGTGCGGGCTGCTGGCTGCGCCTGGTAGCATTCATCCAGTCATTGGCTTTACCGCAATCCTGTGCATTGCGATGGGAGCAGCGGGTGCTGCCGTTCTCAACCAATGGTGGGAAGCAGACATTGATGCAAAGATGAAGCGCACGGCCAATCGCCCGCTTCCATCGGGCCGCGTTCAGCGCGTGGATGCGCGCGATTTTGGTCTTGGGCTGTCAGGTGCATCGGTGATGATTATGGGTGTCGCGGTGGGATGGCTGGTCGCTGCCATTCTCGCTTTCTCGATCGTCTACTACGCCGTCATTTACACAATGTGGCTGAAGCCGCGCACGCCGCAAAATATCGTGATTGGCGGGGGAGCAGGTGCGTTTCCGCCGCTGATTGGCTGGGTCGCTGTCACCGGCGATATTACGCTGATGCCGGTGCTGCTCTTCGCGATCATATTCTTTTGGACGCCGCCGCATTTCTGGGCGCTCGCGCTGTTTGTGAAGATGGACTATTCCGCAGCGGGCATTCCCATGATGCCGGTTGTCGCAGGTGAGAAGTCAACGCGGCGTCAGATTATCGTCTATTCTGCCCTTATGGTGCCGGTGGCGGTGAGCCCATGGCTTATCGGCGGGGCGGGGGTGATCTATGGTATTGCTGCGCTCGCACTGACGCTTGCGTTCTTTGCGCTTTCTTGGCCTGTTGGTCTGCGCGAGAGTGTTGTGGGCGATGAGATGAAGCCTGAAAAACGGCTCTTCGGATATAGCATTGTCTACCTGTTTGCGCTGTTCGCAGCGTTGGTGGTGGATAGAGTGGCCGCAGGAAACGGATGGATCAGTTCATGACTCCAGAAGACAACGCCGAAGTGAAAAAGCGGCAGAAAAGCCGCAATATTGTGGTGGGCGGCTTGCTGCTGTTTTTCGTCATTTTGTTCTATGCGATCACCATTGTGAGAATGGGTGACTAAATCCATGAGCTCCGCAGTCGCGATTGATCAGAGGAACGCCCGCGTTGGTCTGCTCGCATTTATGGGAGCGGTGGCCATGTTGGGCCTCGGTTATGCCGCAGTGCCGCTTTACGATTTGTTCTGCCGTGTGACTGGCTTTGGCGGCACCACGCAGGTCGCAAGTGAAAGTGATGCGGAAATTGCTGCACGCACGGCTTTGAGTGCAGGCGGTGAAACGCGCTCGATCCGATTTGATGGCTCAACCGCGAAGAATGTGCCGTGGACTTTCAAACCGCAGCAAACCACTGACACCGTGCAAATCGGTATGCGCGACATGGCGATCTATACCGCGCGCAATGATAGCGATGAACCAGTCACCGGAACCGCGACGTTCAATGTCGAGCCAGAGCAGGCCGGGCGATATTTCCACAAGATCCAGTGCTTTTGTTTTACCGAGCAAACGCTGCAGCCGGGCCAAGAGGTCCAGATGCCAGTGCTTTATTACGTCGATCCCGCCATTCTTGACGATGAGAATGCGAAAGATATCGAACAGATCACGTTGAGTTACACTTTCCACCGGGCAATTGAGCCTGACAGTAAATAGGGGGCGCTACCCTCTGGACCGCCGCCTTCGGTGTGTTTAAGGGCTAGCGCAAGAGACAAGCAGGAACAGACGCAATGGCTGGCAATAAGACCCACGATTATCACATTCTTGAACCCGATATTTGGCCGCTGATTGGTTCATTTTCGGCACTCACATTCACCACCGGCATGGTGATGATGATGAACGAAGGGTTTTTTGACGATAGTTGGAAAGTCGTTTTGGGCCTCGGCGTTGCTGGCTTGATCGCGACATTCTGGAGTTGGTTCGGCAATGTTGTGCGCGAAGCAGAAGGCGGCGATCACACGCCGATCGTTCAGCTGCATATGCGCTACGGAATGATCTTATTCATCGCATCAGAAGTGATGTTCTTCGTCGGATGGTTCTGGGCGTTCTTTGATTTCGCTCTCTTCCCTGATCCGGTCCAAGCGGTCGATCTGGAGCAGAACATTTGGGAAAATTTGATCGGGCAAGATGGCGCCGCTGGTCTTAGCCAATTCCCGGCGAAAGGGATTGAGGTTCTGAACGCGTTTCAGCTTCCGCTACTTAATACGCTGATCCTGCTGTGCTCGGGCACGACCGTTACTTGGGCGCATCACGCGCTGATCCATGGCGACCGCGATGGTCTGAAGATGGGCCTTTGGGCGACGATTGCACTGGGCGTCGTCTTCACATTCATCCAGGCCTATGAATATTCGATCGCGCCATTTGCATTTGGCGGGAACACCTATAGCTCGGCGTTTTACATGGCGACCGGCTTCCATGGTTTCCACGTTCTGATCGGCACCATCTTCCTCATCGTGTGCCTAGCGCGCGCTTACAAAGGGCACTTCACCCCGCGTCAGCACTTCGGGTTTGAAGCAGCAGCGTGGTATTGGCACTTTGTCGATGTGGTATGGCTGTTTCTCTTTATCGCCGTCTATATCTGGGGCGGTTGGGGCGCGCCGGTTCATTGATGGCGTGAGGCGCATGGCATGACGCGCCGGATACCCATATTGCCGACGATCATCGTTATCGCAGCGGTGCTGACGATGATTGCGCTGGGCATCTGGCAATTGGGCCGTGCGGATGAGAAAGAGGCGCTGCTGGCGCGCTATGCCGCCGCTGGCGACAGCCTGGAGCTTGTCGCGTTCCCTGCGGAGGGGGAGGGAACTGACGTTCTCTACCGCCGTAGCTCTATCCAATGCGATGAAGTGCTGTCCGTGGATGCAAGCGCGGGCACTAATGATCGGGGTGCCAAAGGTTGGGCGCAAAAAGCGACCTGCAAGAGCGCCGGAAGCGATACTGAATTTCTCGTCTATTTGGGCTGGTCGCGCGAACCGCAAGGCCCGCGGTGGAGTGGCGGATTGGTCGAAGGCATTATCGCTCCGGGCCCGCGCCTAGTGGCGACGCCAGCACAGGCAGGGCTTGAGCAGCTTGCCCGGCCAGACCCCGCCGATCTTCCCAACAACCACCTCGCCTATGCAGGGCAGTGGTTTTTCTTCGCACTGACCGCGCTCTCGATTTACTGGCTGGCGCTGCGCAGGCGTTGGCGGGAAGAGAACTAAGATTACCTATGCTCGTTTCGCCAGAAACGAGCTCGCGCCCGCCCGCCCCACTGCGGACGCGATGCGCTCACTCGGGTGGCCGCTTCGCCATTAGTGTGTGAGCAATCAAGAACTCCATCATTGCCCAAAGTCGGCGCCCCCGCTAACCGCTTCTGTTATGGAATATATCTCCACCAGAGGCTCTGCCCCCACGCTCGATTTCGAAGGCGCAACTTTGGCCGGTCTTGCCAGCGATGGCGGACTGTATCTGCCGCGCGAATGGCCCAAGTTCACAGCGGACGAGATCGCAGCAATGGAGGGCCTGCCCTATGCTCAGCTCGCCGCCCGGATCATGACGCCATTTGTAGGCGACAGCTTGAGCGAGGAAGAGCTGCTGGAATTGTGCGAGGCTGCCTATGGGCGTTTCTCCCACAAAGCTGTCACACCGCTGGTGCAAATGGATGAGCAGCAATGGCTGCTGGAATTGTTCCACGGGCCGACACTGGCGTTTAAAGATGTAGCGCTGCAACTCCTCGGCCTGCTGTTTGAAAAGTTCCTGAGCCGCCGCGAGTCCAGCCTGACTATCGTGGGCGCGACCAGCGGCGACACAGGTTCAGCGGCGATTGATGCAGTGGCCGGGCGCGACCGGATCGATATCTTCATGCTCCACCCATCGGGCCGGGTAAGCGATGTTCAGCGCCGCCAGATGACCACGGTGCGTGCGCCCAATGTCTATAATATCGCGATCGACGGCAGCTTTGACGATGCGCAGGCCATGGTCAAACGCATGTTCGGCGACAAGGATGTGACGGGCACATTCAACATCGGCGCGGTCAATTCGATCAATTGGGCGCGGTTGATGGCGCAGGTAGTCTATTACTTTGCTGCCGCTCTTCAATTGGGCGCACCGCAGCGCAAGGTCGCCTTTAGCGTACCAACCGGCAATTTCGGTGATGTATTTGCAGGCTATGTCGCAGCACAAATGGGCTTGCCAATTGAGCAGCTGATTGTGGCGACCAATGTGAACGATATTCTTCACCGCGCGCTGACGCATGGCGATTATTCAGCTGGCACAGTCACGCCAACCGCTGCGCCGAGCATGGACATTCAGGTCAGCTCCAACTTTGAACGCCTTTTGTTTGATTGCGGCGGACGCGATGGAGCCGCTTTGGCAGAGCAGATGCGCGGGTTCGAAACCTCAAAAGCGATGCAGCTTACCAATGCGCAGCGTGACGGCGCAGCCGCGCTGTTCACCAGCGCGCGGGCCGATGCAGAGGATATGGCGCAGGCGCTTCGCTGGGCGCATGAACAGGCAGGGCAAGTGCTCGATCCGCACACGGCGATTGGCCTGCATGCGGCGCGCGGCGTAGATCTCGATCCGGCAGTGCCTGTGGTCACGCTCGCCACAGCGCATCCGGCGAAGTTCCGCGATGCGGTTGAGCGCGCGGTAGGAATGCGTCCCGCCCTGCCAGCACGCGTGGGCGATTTGTTCGCGCGCGAGGAAGCCTATGAAGAGCTTCCCGGCGATTATGAAGCTGTGCGCGATTACGTGACGCAGCGCGCCACTCCAGTGGGCTAAATGGCCGAACTCGTTCAAAATCCGCAGCTTATGGTGGGCGAGGGGTGGGATGCCTACCGCTTGCTCGACAGCGGGAATGGGCGAAAGTTCGAAGCGTTTGGCGAGCATGCCTTTATCCGCCCCGAACCTCAAGCCATGTGGTCGCCGCGCCTGTCCGATTGGGATGCAGCGAGCGAGTTTATTCCCGGCTCTGATGAAGACGGCGGCGGGCGCTGGCATGACCGCACAACATTGCCGGAAAAAGGCTGGCCGCTAAGCTGGGAAGAGGCGCATTTCACTGCGCAGCCAACACCGTTTCGCCACTTGCAATTCTTTCCCGATATGGCGCCTGTGTGGCGGTGGATGCGCGAGCAGCTGGAAGGGCGTGAAGACGCCGAAACGCTCAACCTGTTCGGCTATACTGGCGTTGGCTCACTAGCGCTCAGCAAGCATGGCCGCGTAACGCATGTGGATGCGAGCAAGAAGTCTGTGGCGCAGGCGCGCGAAAATGCCGCGCTTTCGGGTATGGAAGAGGCACCGATCCGCTGGATTGTTGATGATGCGGCGAAATTCACCGCGCGCGAGGTTCGGCGCCAGCGCCGCTATGATGGGATCATCCTTGACCCGCCGAAATTCGGTCGCGGGCCAAAGAATGAAACATGGCGTTTGGAAGAGGGCTTGCCGGACCTTCTCAGCGATTGCCGCAAATTGCTCGACGAGAACAGCCGGTTTCTTTTTCTCACCGTCTACGCCGTGCGGATGAGCAGTCTTTCGCTTGGCGGTTTGATGGCCGAATTGTTCGCGGATTTACCCGGCAGGATCGAGCATGGCGATCTGGCAGTGCAAGAAGTGGGTGATGGCGCGCGCACGCTTCCCACAGCAATCTTCGCACGCTGGCGCAATTCAGGCTAAGGCTGAACGCAGATTATGGCCGATTCGCTCACCCTTGAAGTTGCCGACTTAGAAGTCGATGTGCTGACCGGAATTTATTCTGAGGAAACCGGTAAGCCGCAGCCTCTGCGCATCACTATTCAGGCCGAGATGGAATTTGCAGATCGATACGATCCCGATACGCCTTTGTCTGAAAGCAAGAATTATATGGATTTGAAGGACGCTGCGCAGAACCTACCCGATGGCGTTCATTTCAAACTCATCGAATCGCTGGGCGATCACATTGCGGCCACTTTGTTTGATCAGGATTCGCGAGTGAAAGCAGTGACGGTCAAAATCGTAAAGCTTGCCATTGCAGAAGCGGGCGAGAAAATCGGCATGACATTGCGGCGCGAGCGGCGCTGAGCGGCGGCAGTGCGCGTTCTCGAAATAGCCTCGCTTCCATCTGCGCCGACAGCGGCGGCATCTCAGTTTTATGGCGCGCATTTGGGGGAGATCTCGGCTTATCTCGCTTCATCTAGGGGTCATCTCAC
>CAZAIG010000075.1:10388-11650 GCA_964485135.1 uncultured Porphyrobacter sp.
CGCTGCACCTATTGCATGCCCGAACGCATGACATTTCTGCCGCGCAAAGAAGTGCTCAGCCTAGAGGAATTGCACAAGCTATCGCTCGGATTCATCGAACGCGGCGTTACGAAGCTGCGGATCACGGGTGGAGAGCCGCTTGTGAGGCGCGATATTATCGATCTTTTTCAGGCGCTTGGCCGGAAAATTGGCGATGGCCTGAGCGAGCTGACGCTGACATCGAATGGCACGCAATTGGCAGCGCATGCCGATGCTTTGGCGCGCGCTGGTGTGAAGCGGATCAATATCTCGCTCGATACACTCGACCGTGCACGTTTTCAGCAGCTGTCGCGGCGCGATGCTTTGCCGCAAGTTTTAGAAGGGATTACAGCGGCTAAAGAAGCTGGGCTTAAAGTTAAGCTCAACACTGTCGCGATGAAGGGCGTGAACGAGGAAGAGCTGCCCGATCTTATCGCTTGGGCGCATGGGCAGGGCCATGATCTCACCCTGATTGAGGTGATGCCGCTGGGCGAAGTAGACGGTGACCGCGTCGATCATTTTGTGCCATTGTCGGCGGTGCGTGAGGAACTGGCAAAACGCTGGACACTCACGCCCTCATCCAAATCTTCCGGCGGGCCAGCGCGATATGACCACATCGAAGAAACTGGCGGAATGCTGGGGATGATCACGCCGCTGACCAACAATTTTTGCGCCGGCTGCAACCGGATTAGAGTGACGGCGACGGGTCAACTTTACCCCTGTCTTGGCGGCGGCGAGCGTGTGGATTTGCGTGCGGCATTGCGGTCTGATGATCCCGACGGCGAGCTTGTCAAAGCGCTGGCAGAAGCGATGCATATCAAGCCTGAACGCCACCATTTCGATGTCTCTAAGCGCGGCGCAGCGCCTGCACAGCCGCGCCATATGTCGGTTACAGGCGGCTAGAACCGGTGGCGGTCACGATCCTGTTTCTTGGCCCGCTCGCCGATTTGGCAGGAGAAGATAGCCGCGAAGTGGCCGCACCGCTGGATTGGAACGGATTGCTCAATGCTGTTGGCGAACCGGTTGCAGAGCAGCTGAAAGAGGCGCGCGTGAACGTCGCTTGCGCCGGTAAAGTGCTCGCAGACAAAACCTCGCTGATCGCGCAAGATGGCGATGAAGTTGCGCTGCTTCCTCCTGTTTCGGGAGGGTGAGATCATCCGCGATATCCGCCTGCTATCCGATAGGCTTGATCCCAGTTCGGCGTTGGAAGTGCTCAGCGCGGCTACACCGGCGGCGGGCGGGAT
>CAZAIG010000076.1:0-6558 GCA_964485135.1 uncultured Porphyrobacter sp.
TTTATGGTTGCGCTGGCCACCGATGGGCTGACGCGTCTGTTCGGTGTACCAGGAACCTCAGCCTCAGCCATCCGCCGTTTGGGCATGGCAGGGGTCCAGCGCATGCCTGTGCTCAAAGATTTCTTCATGGATGAAGCCCGCGGCGTATCAGGCGATTTGCCGCAATTGCTGCGCGCTTAATCGGCGGCCTCTGGCAAAGGCTGCACAATCGGATTGCCCGCCCCGTCGCTCATCCGGTCAGAATTGACGACGGCCGCTGTTTCAATAGTCTCCAGTGCAGCCATCGCGGCAGCATAGCGCTCTGCATCGGCAATCCAAGCCTCTGCTTCACTTGCGCCGGGCAGATTCTTCACCTCAGCAATCGCAGCATCATAACGGCCCGTTTCAAGGAAAGTACGCGCTCGCTCCAACCGCTTTTCCGGCTGCGGCGAAGGGGTGTCATCATTGCGGATGACGAACAATTCGTTGAGTTCGCGGCGAATGCTAGCAATGGAGAAACCGTCCGGCGAACCGGTAATCTTTGGCGCTAATCCTTCTAGCCGCGCTTGCAACCGGTCTTTCAAGATCGGATCGCGGGCAAAGGCGATAACTGTGCTGACTGCATTGGGCCAATTGTCGCCAAAGCGCAGCCGCAATTGGTCGGCCAAATAGCCAAGCTCTTGGTCGCGTTCGAGAGCGCGCCGGGTTGCAAATGCGATCAGCAAACCTTCTGCGCGCGCAACGTTGCCAGCCGCTGCCTGCGCCTGCAAATCAAGCCGAGCGAGCCGTTGTTCCGCAGCCGCCAACCGCGAATCCAATCCGCCCTGCTGTTCTGCCACACGCTCAACCGCCTCGGTCGCTTCTACCGCTGCCTCGGTCACTTCCTCTGCGCTTTCCGCCAAAGCGGCGGTGTCCGCATTGCCCACACCAGGCTTTACGATTTCAATCCCTTGCGGCGCAAGGGTCTCGGGTGGCTCAGGCGCGGCAATCGCAGGCGCTTCGCTGCGCTGATGTTGCCAAGCGTAATAGGCGACACCGCCTGCACCGATCGCAAAAGACGCCAATGCGGCCAAGATGACCGGCCTCCAACGGCGCCGTTTGCGGCGTGATCCAAATCGCCCACCGGCTTTTGATTGGGCTGGTTGTGATGCCATAAGTAACTCTTTACGATCCTTCACGCCGCCACCATTTGGCGTTTAAAGGTTCAATTGCACAAACTTCGGGCCAAGGCCAGCAAGGCTGCGGTATCGGGCCTTTCAGCGGAGTGAACCGCGGCCCAGCCTTTGCCTGCGGCGTTGGTGATGCGCGGTCCCAATCCAGCGATGGTGAAATCGGAGAGATTAAGGGCTAGTCGCTCACACTCACTACGAAAATGTTTGGCTGAGCTAGCGGAAAACAGCAGGATGATCGCGCCGCTATTGAGTAGGGCCGCAGCTTTATCGAGCAGGGGAAGCGCCTCCATCTTGTAGACAATCCGGCTATCAATCTGAATGAAGTCGGGCAACTCCAGCGCGACATGATCCTTTCCCGCTAACCTTAGCCAATGATGCGATTGATCAGCCGGGTCGCCATTGCCAGCGAATTCATCAACTATTCCCTGCAAGCCGCCACTGCCGATATGGGCGAGCATAAAACCCTTGGCCTGCGCTGCTTCGGCGGTTTTTTGTCCAACAGCATAAACCGGTAGATGCGCAAACTGCGCCAATTGATCACCGCTATGGCGAAACGCATTCGCACTGCCTGCGAGAATCGCATCGAAAGGGTCAGCGCTCGGCGCATCCCAATCGCAGGGAAGCGCACGAGACAGAGCAAGACCTTGCGCCTCAATACCCATGTCGCGCGCCAGTTCCAGCGTTTCACTCAGACCCGGCTCAGGACGGATCGCGATAATGCGGGTCATGGCTGGCCGTTAAAATGCTGCAGGATCGCAGGGGATGCGCGGCCAAGCATATCCTGCGCCAAGCCTTTAGCCGCTTCTTCGTCATCTGCCTCAAAAGTGGCCGCACCATCGACGCGCTCTTTGCCGTTTTCGCTGAAAATGCTGGCGCTGACCGAAAGCGTGCCGCCGTCATTCTTGCACAGTATCGCAATCGGGCTGTGGCATGTTCCGCCGAGCGCTGCCAGAATGCGCCGCTCCACCATTAACTCCGCGCGGGTTGCGGTATCGTCAAGCGCAGCAAGCTGAGCCGCAGCATTGCTGCCTGCTTTGGTTTCAACCACAATCGCGCCCTGCGCCGCTGCCGGAAGCCATTCATCGGCGGCAAGCGGATTACCAACATCGCTCCTGCCCAAACGCTCCAATCCTGCAGCGGCAAGGAAAGTCGCATCGGCCTCGCCAGCATCCAACTTGGCAAGCCGCGTCGCAACATTGCCGCGGAACATCACCACTTTGCAATCAGGCCGCAGATGGAGCAATTGCGCAGCGCGTCTGGGAGCGCTCGTCCCGACAACCGCGCCCTGCGGTAAATCAGCAATCGCGCTCGCTCCGACCAAACAATCGCGCCGATCAGCGCGCGGCAGCACAGCGGCAAAGGTGAGTTCAGCCGGACGCAGCGTTTCCACATCCTTGGCCGAATGCACGCTGGCATCGATTTTCCCTTCGAACAGCCATCGATCCAGCTCTTTGGTCCACAGCGCTTTGCCGCCGATTTCCGATAAGGGCCGATCCTGAACCTTATCGCCGCTTGCTTCTACGCGGACAAGCTCAACGGCCTCTTCTGGCCAATCATGCGCTGCACACAGGCGTGCGCGGACTTCGTGGGCCTGCGCCATAGCAAGCGGAGATTTGCGCGTGCCCAGACGAATAATCGGGTATGAAGGTGACGAGTTTGACATGGCTGTCTTGCCCTAGCCTCGCAAAGCCTTAAGGGAAAGAGATATGGGCCTTGTTTTGGGCATAGAATCGAGCTGTGATGAAACAGCCGTCGCGCTGGTGGGAACAGATCGCGTGATCCACGCTGAGCAAATCGCCAGCCAGGAGGAGGAGCACGCGCCTTATGGCGGTGTGGTTCCAGAGATTGCAGCCCGCGCGCATGCACAGCGGCTTGCCCCTATGCTTGATAAAGTAATGCGCGATGCGGGTGCGAGTTTAGCAGATTGTGATGCGATTGCGGCAACCGCTGGCCCCGGCTTGATCGGCGGAGTGATGGTTGGGCTGGTGAGCGCAAAGGCGCTAGCGATGGCATCAGATACACCGCTACTCGCGATCAACCATTTGGAAGGGCACGCATTATCGCCGCGCCTTGCCGATGCTGATCTCGAATTTCCTTATATGCTGCTTTTGGTGTCGGGCGGGCATTGTCAAATCCTGCTGGTCGAAGGGGTCGGTGAATATCGCCGCCTTGCCACAACGATTGACGATGCGCTGGGCGAGGCTTTTGACAAAAGCGCCAAAGTGCTGGGTTTGGGATATCCCGGCGGCCCTGCGCTCGAAAAACTTGCATTGGCGGGCGATCCGGCGGCTGTGTCTTTACCCCGTCCGCTTAAGGGATCGAAGGAACCGCATTTCTCATTCGCTGGCCTGAAAAGCGCGGTCTTCAGAGCGTATGAGACGGGCGAGCACTGCGATGCTGATCTGGCCGCGAGCTTTCAGGCGGCGGCTATCGATTGCTTATTAGACCGCCTGCGCAAAGCACTGAAATCAAATCAAGCACCTGCACTTGTTGTTGCTGGCGGCGTTGCTGCGAATGCAGCCATTCGCAGCGCTTTGGAAGGACTTGCTGCTGATCATGATATGCGTTTCTCCGCGCCGCCTATGGCGCTGTGCACGGACAATGCTGCTATGATCGCTTGGGCTGGCTGTGAGCGCCTATCAATGGGACAAAGTGATCCGCTGGACTTTAAGGCGCGGCCTCGCTGGCCGCTTGATCCTCATGCTCAAATCGCGCCAGGAGCCGGAGTAAAAGCATGAGCGAAAGGGCCACTATCGGCGTTTTGGGCGCGGGCGCATGGGGCACAGCGCTTGCCCAAATGCTCAGCAGCGATGGATCACAAATCTTGCTCTGGGCGCTGGAAGAAGAACTGGTTGAAGAGATCAACGCCCATCACACCAACAGCCTCTACCTGCCCTCAGCAACTTTATCATCAAACATCACAGCCACGCAAAACACCGCTGATTTTGAAGGGGTAGACTGCATTTTGGCGGTCACTCCGGCGCAGCATCTAGGGCAGGTCTTGGCCGGTCTCGCGTTTGAACCGCGTGATCTCTTGCTGTGTTCCAAGGGGATTGAGGCGGGCACAGGCCGTTTGATGAATGAAGTCGCCAAAGCAGCCTCTCCCAAAAGCGATATTGCCGTTTTATCCGGGCCAACCTTCGCACACGAGGTTGCCAGCGGTTTGCCCACTGCGGTCACTCTGGCTTGTGGCGGCGGTGAAACGCAATGGGAGCGCATATCAAGCACAATCGCTCGCCCAGCATTCCGCCCTTATTACAGCGATGATGTTACCGGCGCAGAGATTGGCGGTTCCATCAAAAACGTGCTGGCAATAGCCTGCGGTGTGGTTGACGGACTTGGCCTTGGTCAGAATGCGCGGGCAGCGTTGATCGCGCGCGGCTATGCTGAAATGCTGCGCTTTGGCGCAGCGATGGGCGCACGGGCAGAAACATTGGCGGGCCTTTGCGGATTGGGCGATCTGGTCCTGACATGCTCCAGCACATCGAGCCGCAATTTCTCGCTTGGTAAAGCTCTGGGCGAAGGCGGGTCGGCGGCGCAATTGATGGCCGACCGGCGCACTGTCGCAGAAGGCGCGCACACCGCGCCCGTTCTCCATGCTCTGGCGCAGGAAAAGCAGATCGCCATGCCTATTGTGGCCGCCGTTCACGCCATCTTGGAGAGCGCGGAACCTGCCACAGTCGTTGCGCAATTGCTCGCCCGCCCGCTGACCGCTGAACAAGGCGAACCTGCATGAGCAAGCAGCCGGCAAGTTCTGCGAGCGATGACTTGCAAACGCTTGCCAAAGGCGGCCGCACCAACACCATGGGCTTTGTCGTGCGGCTGCTGGGCAATGCGCCGTTCCTGTTCATCGGCTACCGGCTTTACGGCGTGGAGGAGATGGGGCGTTTCGCCTTTGCCTTTGTGGTTATTGAGATCATCGCGCTAATCTGCGCTTTGGGCGAAAAACGCGGGCTGGCGCAGCGCTTAACCGAAGGGGTAACGACAGAGGGGCCGGAAAGCGAGAAGCTAAAAACCAATCTCGTTTTCGATGGCATGTCGACCTCGCTGGTTCTTTCCAGTGTCATTGCCATCATTCTGCTGATTTTTCCGAGCGTTCTGTTTCCCAACGGCATGAACGGTCCGGTCGACCTGATCATGATCGCCGCCATTCCTGCGTTTGCACTGACAGAGATTTTGCTGGCTGCGCAGGCGTATAAATACGATATCGCGACGACCGTTCGCGCCAGGGCGATAGTGGAGCCGTGGACCAAGAGCATTCTGGCGGGCGCGTGCTTTTACTTGCCGTACCTGTTTGCCGATATGCCTTGGCTGCGCGAGGGCGGACTGGCGATAGCCTTCACCCTGGCGATCTACGCTGGGCTAGCGACAGCGGCTTGGTCATTCCTGCGCACTTATGGCCTACCCGTGGGATGGAGGCCCGACCGCCGCTACATGCTGGATATGGGCTGGCGTGCTTTGCCGCTAGTTGGCGCCGATGTGATTGAGCGCGGAACACGCCTGATTGATCTTATCTTGCTTGGCATATTCACGACCGAAGTCGCTGTGGGTATTTACTTTTTTGCCAAGGAAATCGCCAGCCTGCCGCAAAAGCTTAAATCCAGTTTTGAGCCGATCCTATCGCCGGTCATCACCAAAAACTTAAAGAACAAGAATTACGCTGCGATTGCCGCACAAATCCGGCAAGTGGGCTTTTGGATCATCGCTTTGCAAGCGGGTATCGCACTGGCGCTTGCCATCCCGGGTGAAGCGGTGATGGGGCTTGGCGGTCCGGCGATCGTGGGTGGCACCGGCGCGCTGGCTTTATTGCTTGCTGCAGAAGTCGCCGCGAGCATGGCAGTCGTATCGGAAAGCGTGCTGGTCTATATGGCGCGCAAACGCAATTTGCTGATTTCATCAGGCGTGATCGGTCTTCAGACCGCACTCACCATCGCTTTCATCGCAATGGCCGAAATTTGGCAGCTTGGGGATGGGTTCAAAGCCGCTGGCGCGGCCTTGGCGCTGCTAATCGCACTGGGCACTTCCAGCATTGTGAAGGCGCGTTTCCTCAACACCCTTCTAGGTGCACCGGTAAGCAATTGGCGCAAGGCGTTGGCAGTGGCTGCGGCTCCTGCATTGGCAGTCGGGTTCATTGCAACTTTGCTCCCTGAATGGCTGGAGCTGATCCTTGGCATTCCTGCCATTCTCGCAACCTATGGTTATGTCATTTGGAAACGCGGATTTGGTGAGGAAGACCGCGTGTTGTTCCGCAAGAATATCGGCGGTCCGGCGAGTTGATTGCCCGGAAACTTTCATTATCCTTCCAAGCCTATTCAGACAGCGTTCAACGATTTTGCCAATGATTACGCGATGGTGTGGGATAGGGAGAAGTGGTGATGCGCAATATGCGGATTGTAGCCAGTGCGGC
>CAZAIG010000076.1:6658-9326 GCA_964485135.1 uncultured Porphyrobacter sp.
ACAGGTGTCGCCCGCGGAAAAGCCTATGCATCACGCCGCCCTTCTCCCGGAGTGATCGGCATTCCCCCGGTGATCGTCCCGTCCGACCCATCCCGTGAGCAATATGACGGGGAGGAAGTCTCGCCCGTTAAGATGGTGTCGAGCGAGCCTGTCAGCACATTCAGCGTAGACGTTGACACAGGTGCCTATGCCAATACGCGGCGCTTCCTTTCCCAAGGGCGCGTGCCGCCCAAAGCAGCGGTCCGCACAGAGGAAATGATCAATTATTTCCGCTATGACTATGCCAAGCCAGAGGACCGCTCGCAGCCGTTTAGCGTCACCACCGATGTTGCAACAACGCCGTGGAACAATGACACATATTTGATGCGTATTGGCCTGCGCGGATATGATTTGCCGCGCGCCGAGCGCCCACCTGCCAACCTTGTGTTCTTGATGGATGTCTCAGGCTCGATGGGCCGGGCGGACAAGCTTCCGCTTGTCAAAACTGCATTATCCGGTTTGGCGGGCGAATTGGGTAAGCAAGACCGCGTTTCCATCGTCGTCTATGCTGGCGCGGCTGGCATGGTGCTTGAACCGACCAATGATACCAAAGCGATCCGGCGCGCGCTCAATGATCTCAGGGCAGGCGGCTCCACTGCTGGCGGAGCAGGCATTCAGCTTGCTTATCAAATCGCCGAAGACAATTTTATTCGCGGCGGCGTAAACCGCGTTATCTTGGCCACGGACGGCGACTTTAACGTTGGTATCCGCAGCCGCGATGCGCTTGTGGATCTGGTCAAGAGTAAGCGGGACAAAGGCATTACGCTCACCACGCTCGGCTTTGGCACGGGCAATTTGAACGATGCGATGATGGAGCGGATCGCTGACCACGGAAACGGCAATTACGCCTATATCGACAGCGCGCTTGAAGCGAAAAAAGTGCTAGGCGATGAAATGCAATCGACCCTCTTCACCATCGCCAAGGATGTGAAGATCCAAGTTGAATTTAACCCCGCGATCATCAGCCAATACCGGCTAGTTGGCTATGAAAACCGCGCGCTTCGCGAACAGGATTTCGACAATGACAAAGTCGATGCAGGCGACATAGGCGCAGGCCATCAGGTGACCGCAATTTATGAAGTTGTGCCAGCGGGCAAGAAAGGCTGGATCGCGCCGCGCCGCTATGAAAACAAGATCGCAGAGGCCGCGACACGCCGCATAGCGGAGGCCGCTCATGTCAAGCTGCGCTATAAGCTGCCCGGCTCTGACACATCCAAACTCATCGATTATGTCGTGACCAGCAGCGATATTGCGAATGCCAAGGCCCCACGCGGTGACTTTGCCTTTGCCGCATCAGTGGCTGCCTTTGGACAGCTTTTACGCGGTGATGAGCTAATGCGGGACTTTGATTTTGGCGATGTCAAACAGCTCGCTAGCTCGGGCCGGACAAAGAACTTCTGGCGCGAGGAATTTGTGAAGCTTACCGAAGTCGCCGGATCGCTGGAAGACACGCGCAGCGGAGGCTGATCGCTCTTTCCTTTGCCGTCCACTTGCGGTTAAAGCACTGGCCATGGCTATTGGTCCAAAAACTGCGATTTTTGCCGGCGCTCTTTTCGTATGCTCATTGGCGATCACCGGTGCGCGCATTAGCGATCGTGCCTTTTCCGAAAACTTGGCATCACAGGCCAATGAAAGCTTGTCAGCAGTGGGCGCAGACGCGGTCAAAACACGATTTGTCACACGTTATGCTTGGCCCACGCGCCATCCCGTTCTTTCCGGCGGTGAGGCACTGGATGAAGGCACCCGCGATGCCGCAGCCAAAGCGGTTGGCAACATCCCCGGCGTCGGCGGAGTGAGCTGGGCCGATGGTTCGGTGATGGCAGGCGGCGCTTTGCCTATGTCAGCCAATCACTGCGAAGACGATGTGCAGGAATTGCTATCAGCGCGCTCAATTCGTTTTGAGGAATCCAGCAGCGACATTCTCTCTGCCAGCGAACCATTGCTGGACGAGGTGTCCGCTGCTCTCAAACCGTGCCTCGGTTCCATCATAGCGATCACGGGACACACTGATGCCAGCGGTCCAGAAGCGGACAATCTCACCCTATCGCGCGATCGAGCTACCGCGGTCCAGCAAGCTCTGCAGGCGCGCGGCATTCCGCAAAGCGCATTGCGCGCCAGCGGATTGGGATCATCGCGCCCGATTGAGGGGCTTTCGAGCGAAGACCCCGCCAATCGCCGCATCGAATTTTCTGTTGTGGCCACCCGCCAGTTGCGCCCAACGCCTGTCGATACGCCGGGGCCAAGATAGCTATGCCCATCTGGTCAGAGATCCTTGTCTTGTCGCTTGCCGCCTATGCTATTGGAGTTGGCGCAGGTTGGCTGATATGGGGTGCGGATGTCCTATCCATTAGGCAGTCGGATACCGGTGCTAGCAAAGACAAAACTGACAATGAAAGCGAAGAATAATGCCTGAGCTCATCCTCGCCTACTGGCCCTATATTCTGGCTGCGTTCCTGATCGGAATTGCGGCCGCGTGGTTTGCGTTTAAAGCCAGCCGCAAAACCTCGGTAAAGATCAGCAAGGATGTGCTGGATGATGATGCCGATACTGCAAAGCGCAATCAGGCGTTGATCGATGCGCCTGTGAAAAGCGCGGGCGTAGAAGACGTGCCCAAGGCCGAAACGCCTGC
>CAZAIG010000076.1:9426-11568 GCA_964485135.1 uncultured Porphyrobacter sp.
GCTCCCGCTCCAGCAGCACCAACATCCAGCGGCGATGATTTAACCCAGATTAAGGGGCTCGGCCCGAAACTCGCCGCGCTTTTGAACGAGCAAGGCATCACCTCTTTCGCTCAGATCGCCAGCTGGGACGATGCAGAGATCGCCCGTGTGGACGCGACACTTGGCCGCTTTGAGGGGCGCATCACACGCGACAATTGGGTTGAGCAAGCAAAGCATCTGAGCGCTGGCGATACCGATGGATTTACCAGCAAATTTGGTGCCAACGGCTAGCGCTTTCTGCTTTCATCGTACTGCGTCCTGCACTAGGTTCTCCTTCACAAATTTGGGAGAATTTCGAATGAGCGACGCGCTGTTTCCCGTTCCCGACGAATGGGCTGCCAAGGCTAAGATTGATGCGGAGACCTATGCCACGAAATACACTCGTTCGATTGAGGATGTAGACGGTTTCTGGCGCGAAGAGGCACAGCGTATTGACTGGATCCGCCCGTTCGAGACCGTCAAAGATACGTCCTATGACAAGGATGACTTTCACATCCGCTGGTTCGAAGAAGGCCAGCTGAACCTTTGCGCCAATGCGCTGGACCGCCATCTGGCGACACGCGGTGATAGCGTCGCGATCTATTGGGAGCCAGATGATCCATCCGAAGCTGATCGCACCATCACCTATACCGAATTGCACGGCGATGTTTGCCGCTTTGCCAATGCTCTGAAGGCTCAGGGCGTCACAAAAGGCGACCGAGTTACGATCTATCTGCCGATGGTTCCCGAGGCCGCGGTGGCGATGCTCGCATGCGCTCGGATTGGCGCAATCCACTCGGTTGTCTTCGCTGGCTTCTCACCCGAAGCGCTGGCTGGCCGGATTACAGATTGCGGGTCGACCATCGTGCTCACCGCGGATGAGGGGCTGCGCGGCGGCAAGCCGATCCCCTTGAAAGCCAATGTCGATGCAGCCTGCGAAAAAGCGAGCGTTGAAACCGTCATCGTGCTTGAGCGAACCGGCGCCGATGTGCCCATAGTAGAAGGGCGCGATGTGAGTTGGGCCGATGCGATCGCCGGCCAGCCCGATACGTGCGAACCCGAGGTGATGGATGCGGAAGACCCGCTCTTCATACTCTACACCTCCGGCTCCACCGGTAAGCCCAAAGGCGTGCTCCACACCACCGGCGGCTATGGCGTGTGGGCGAGCATGACTCATGAATATGTCTTCGACCACTCACCCGGCGATATCTATTGGTGTGCCGCCGATGTGGGCTGGGTCACAGGGCACAGCTATGTCGTCTACGGCCCGCTTTTGAATGGCGCGACCCAAGTGATGTTCGAAGGCGTGCCGAACTTCCCTGATGCATCACGCTTCTGGCAGGTGGTCGAGAAATACAAGGTCGAGGCATTTTACGCCGCGCCCACGGCTCTGCGCGCGCTGATGCGCGAGGGCGATGATTATGTGACGCGCTGCGACCGGTCATCCTTGCGCATTCTGGGAAGCGTGGGCGAGCCGATCAATCCCGAAGCATGGGATTGGTATCACCGCGTGATTGGCGAGCGGCGCTGTCCGATTGTCGACACGTGGTGGCAGACCGAGACGGGCGGCGCGATGATCACGCCTTTGCCTGGCGCAACGGACCTCAAACCCGGCAGCGCGACCAAGCCCATGTTCGGGGTGAAACCTGCTTTGGTTGATCCTGAAAAAGGCACAATGCTCGATGGAGCAACCTCGGGCGCGCTTGTCATCACCGACAGCTGGCCGGGGCAAATGCGCACGGTTTATGGCGATCATCAGCGCTTTTTTGATACCTATTTCAGCCAATATCCCGGCTATTACTTCACCGGCGATGGCGCGCGCCGCGATGAAGATGGCTATCACTGGATTACCGGACGGATTGACGATGTGATCAATGTCTCGGGCCACCGCATGGGCACTGCCGAGGTCGAAAGCGCGCTGGTGCTCCATCCCAAGGTTGCCGAAGCCGCCGTCGTGGGCATGCCGCATGATGTGAAGGGACAAGGCATTTACGCCTATGTCACCACCAATGTCGGCACTGATGACAATGCTGAATTGCGCGCCGAGCTTGTCCAATGGGTGCGCAAAGAAATCGGCCCCATTGCCACTCCCGATGTACTGCAATTCGCACCCGGACTGCCCAA
>CAZAIG010000077.1:0-11509 GCA_964485135.1 uncultured Porphyrobacter sp.
GCGCAGGCTTCCCTAATGATCGGAAGGGGTGGCCCAGTGTTCGGCCCAGTGTTCGCCCCCGCATTGCAAAGGCTCAGCAGCTAGCCTAGCGCGTAGGTCCTATGGCAAGCACCGGCTCTCCCTTTCCCGCAGCGCAAGGCATGCACAATCCGATTTCGGGTGAGCGCATGGCATTGCTGTTCACAGTGATGTTGGTGACTGCGGCGGGCAATACAGCCATGCAATCAGTCATGCCGTCGATTGGCCGTTCATTGGGCGTGAATGATGTATGGATCAGCCTAGCCTATAGCTGGTCAGCCCTTTTGTGGGTGGTGTGTGCTCCGTTTTGGGCAAGGCGGTCGGATCAGCGCGGACGCAAAGCGATGATGGCGCTGGGATTGGGCGGCTTTGTCGTCTCCATGACTTTATGCGGGCTTGCCCTATGGGCAGGCTTAACGGGGGTTTTGTCGGCGTTTTGGGCGCTGCTGGCCTTTGCCGCTGCGCGCAGCCTATTCGGCGGATTTGGCAGCGCCGCGCCGCCCGCCGTGCAGGCCTATGTCGCGTCGCGCACGCCAAGATCGCAGCGTACGCAGGCGCTATCATTGGTCGCCTCTAGCTTTGGGGTCGGCACAGTTCTTGGCCCGGCGCTCGCCCCGCTTATGGTTTTACCGTTAGTTGGTCTTTCTGGCCCGTTCTTCGTCTTTGCCGCCATCGCTTTCATTGCATTGATCCTGCTGCGTTTGCGCCTACCCGATGATGTGCCGCAATTCGCCGCCAAAGGACGCGCTTTCGATGCACCTTACGCCGGTGCTTCAAGCGATACGCCGGAAGAAGAAATGGATGGCGATGATGCTGAAGCGAATTCGGAACCTGCGCAGCCTCCCATCAAGAAACTACGCTGGTTGGACCCGCGTTTGCGCCCATGGGTGGTAGCCGGGCTGGTTGGCGGTCATGCGCAAGCGATGATCATGGGGCTGATCGGCTTCCTAGTGATTGACCGCGCCGGATATGCCGACACGCCGCAAGAGGCCGCCGGTTCAATTACACTGGTCCTGGTGCTGGGCGCGATGGCCACTCTGCTCGCACAATGGGGTCTGATCCCCCGCCTAAAATTAGGGCCTAGGGCCGCGACATTATCGGGTATGGCGGTCGCAGCACTCGGCACAGGCATTTTGGCTGCGGCAGGTGAGCTATACAGCATTGCGCTGGGATATTCCGTCGCATCGCTAGGCTTTGGCCTTTTCCGTCCCGGCACCACGGCGGGCACATCGCTGGCTGTCTCGCGGGCCGAACAGGGCCAAGCGAGCGGCGTTGTCGCCTCTGTTGCCGGAGCAAGCTTTATCTACGCGCCTGCGCTGGGCGTGGGGCTCTACAATCTCAATGAGAGAGCCGGTTTCGGCCTTGTCATCGCCCTATGCGTTTTGGTGCTGGTCTATGGCTGGGTGACTTTGCAAGCTGATAGCCAGCTAACCACGGATCGCCCCTAAAATTTCGTCATAAGATCTCTTGAACGACATCTTGCGGGCGGCAAAGGCGCACGCCCTTATCCGTTTCCACCAATGGCCGCTCGATCAAGATCGGTTCTTCGGCCATAGCTGCTAAGATCGCGCCCTCATCAGCATCAGGCAGACCGCGCTCTTTAGCATCAGTGCCGCGTATCCGCAGACCTTTAGCAGGCGTAATTCCGGCATCTGCATAAAGCTGGCGAAGTTTGTCAGCCGTCGGAGCCTGTTTCAAATACTCAACAACGGTCACATCAACACCGGCTGCCTCTTCCAAGATGGCCAGAGTTTTGCGAGAAGTCCCGCATTTGGGATTGTGCCAAATTGTCGCTTTCATAAATCGTGTTCCTTTGAAAAGTGGTTCCCCTAAACCCACCTATTCAGGCTGGGCGCCGGGCTTAGCTTCACTATTAGGTTCAGAAGGCGTCGCCTCTGGCAATGGCGTGATGCGCGTTTGGGTACCTTCGTCATCTGCATCGTCAGGCGCTGTTTGTTGCGAAGGGGCAATGGGGCGCAAAGCGGGTACTGCTTCGGCGGCATCCTCGCTGCTTATACCGGGTGCGGGTGCAGCGCTGATCGTTTCCTGCCTGCGTGCGACCCGCCCTGCCCGTTCAATCGCGCGGACAAGACGCGGGTAAACGCCGCAGCGGCACAGATTGGGGATCGCTGCCTCAATCTCTTCCTTGCTGGGTTCAGCATTGCGTTTGATGAGAGCTGCTGCCGCCATGACAATACCCGGCGTGCAGAACCCGCATTGAATGGCTTGTTCCGCCACCATTGCTTGCTGCACTGGATCAGAGCGATCGCGCGAAAGCCCCTCAATCGTAGTGATGAAGCGCCCTTCCGCCTCGTCAATCGTGATCAGGCAGCTTCGCAAAGCTGCGCCATCGACCATCACCATACAAGCGCCGCAATCGCCATTGCCGCAGCCATATTTGGTGCCGGTTAGATTGGCAGCATCACGAAGCGCCCACAGCAGCGGGGTCTTGCCGTCCATGTCAAATTCAAGCGGCCGTTCATTGACGGTCATGCGCGGCATAAATTGCCCCTAATCGCAGGCTTTAGTCGCGCCAGCTGGTATCGATTTTGTCGACCTTGCGTTTCCAAGCTTCAAAGTCGAACACGCCCGAGCCACCTTGGTTTTGCATAACTGAAAGATCGCGTTGATGCACGTCGACCACTTCTTGCGGGACGACGTTGGGATTGCCCATGCCAAGCGTCGCAATCTGAATTTCACAAGCGCGCTGCAAAGCCCACATCTTCACGAACATGCCTTGAATGGTTTTGTCCATCACAACCGGGCCGTGATTGCGCAGCATCAAAATCGTGTGATCGCCAAGGTTCTCGACCAGACGCTCGCCTTCCTCTTCGCGAACCGTCACCCCTTCAAAATCGTGATAGCCGATCTGGTTTTGGAAATTACAAGCATAGAAGTTCGTGGGCAGAAGGCCGTCCTTATGGCTGCAAACAGCCATAGTTTCAGTTGTGTGGACATGACAGATCGCATCGGCACGCTCGCCTAAGTTTTTATGGAAATAGGCGTGCTGGGTAAACCCAGCTTTGTTGACCATATATTGCGATGGGCCAACGTTGTTTCCTTCCACGTCAATCTTGACCAGATTGCTCGCTGTCACTTCGTCATAGAGCAGACCAAATGGGTTAATGAGGAAGGTGTCTTCCTCTCCCGGCACTTTCAACGAGATGTGGTTGTAGATCGATTCTGACCAACCCATCAGATCGAAAATCCGGTAGCATGCCGCCAGATCCAGCCGCGCCTGCCATTCTTCCGCGGTGCATTCGACATTCGGTTTGAGTTGAGTTGCCATGGCCGGCTCTCCTTGAAACTGTTTTCGCTCTTGAAAACCTATCGCACGGAGTGGGGCCAACGGGCAAGGCAAACCGGCTTCTGAGGTCGCTTTTCAGTGTCTTTCATAATCATCTTGGTGACATTTCGTTAACCAAGATCGCTCATAAGTCGGCAAGAGATCGTTTCAGAAGGTACCGGCGATGCCAGAGATCACGCAGTGATGGATGATTTGCTAACCGATTTTATCGCCGAAACGCGCGATATGATGGAGGCTATCGAGAGCGAGATTATCGCTTGGGAAGCGAATCCAGGGGATAAGACGCGTCTCGATGCAATCTTTCGCTTTGTCCATACAGTCAAAGGCAATTGCGGGTTCTTCGATTTTCCTCGGTTGGAACGGCTCAGCCATGCGGCCGAAGACGCTTTGGCTGATGTGCGGGCTGGACACCGCGAAACAAACAAGCATCTTGTCTCCACTATCCTGGCGATCATCGATTGCATTTGCGCGATGGTTTCCGCGATTGAGGCGGGCGAAGAGTTTCCAGAAGGCAAAGAGCTCGAACTTATCGCTGCTTTAGATCAAGACAGCGCAGGCGAAGCCCCAACAATAATCGCTCCGAAGTCCGATGGTAAGCCGGGCTCTGCTGCGACCTCGCCTCGCTCTATTCGCTTGCCCGTCGATCTTTTGGACCGCGTAATGAGCGGCGTCAGCGATATGGTTCTGGCGCGCAATGATCTGGCGCACCGGTTGAAACAAACTGGCAATCAACCAGCAATTGACGGCCCGTTTGAACGCCTAACCGCTATCCTCAATGATGTTCGCGATGCGATCACCCGGATGCGAATGCAGCGGGTCGAGCAGCTGTTCAACACCATCCCGCGCCTAGTCCGCGATCTTTCGCAGGAGCTTGGCAAGCAGGTGCTTCTCGATATTGAGGGCGGCGATGTCGAACTCGACAGAGAAGTGATCGAGGTGATCCGCGACCCTATCACCCACATTATCCGCAATTCGCTTGATCACGGTATTGAAAGTCCGGCGAAGCGAATCGAATGCGACAAAGATCCAGTTAGCTTTCTGCGCATCGCAGCTCGCCAAACTGGCAACCGGATAACAATTGTAATTTCTGATGATGGCTGCGGCCTCGATGAAGAAAATATCGCGCGTAAGGCGCTAGCCAATGGCCTCATTACCCAAAAGCAGCGCGATGCGATGGATAGCCATGCGATCCATCAATTGGTCTTTGAACCGGGCCTTTCTACAGCTTCGCAGGTAAGCAATATCTCTGGCCGCGGTGTTGGCCTTGATGTTGTACGCGATAATCTTGAGCGCGTTGGAGGCTGGATCGAAGCCAACAGCACCGCGGGCCAAGGCACATCAATCTTTCTGCATATTCCGCTCACACTGAGCATTATCGGCGGCTTAACAGTAGAGGCCGCGGGCCAGCAATTCGCCATCCCCCAATCCTACGTCGAAGAAGTTGACTACGGATCAGGCGAAGGACTGGATTACACGCAGATGGGCAATGCCGCGCTTGTCACTATGCGTGGCCAACGAGTGCCCTGCCTATCGCTTTCGGATGTGTTAGGTCTGGAGGCTGCACACGAGCAACAGAATCAAACCTACATTCTGCTACGGCTTGCCAAAGGGGATGCCTTTGCGCTGTCAGTCGACCGTATCCACAATATTGGCGACATTGTTGTAAAGCCGCTGCCGCCGGCCCTTTTAGAGGCGCGCTGCTATTCTGGCATTGCTTTGCTTGACGATGGGCAGCCGATCCTATTGCTTGATTTGCCGCAGATCGCCATTGCGCATGACCTTGTTGGTGATGGTCGAAACCGGATTGATTTGTTGCTGCCTCAGCAGGACAAAGAAGATGATGTCGGCCAGATGGAAGTCATGCTGTTTACCGGTCATGACGGAAAGCGGATGGCGGCTCGACTCGAACTGATCAAGCGTATTGAAACGATCAGGCCTGACGCAATTGAGCTTTCTTCGAGTAGCGCAAGCGCAGTGATTGACGGCCAAATCCTGCCCGTGACCGGCCTACCCGATCATCCCATAACGGCCAGCAAAGCGCGCTTCCTGAACCTGAGCGATGGAGACAATGAGCTGCTGTATGCCGTCAGCGATGTTGACGATGCCCTCACCTTGCCCAGCGATATTAGCCGCTGCGACAATGATCCCCTGATCGAAGGATTGGTATTGGTCGAAGATCAATGTGTCGGCCTGCTGGATGGGCATGCCCTGTTCCAAGCCTACGGCGCTAATGCAGCACCAAAACGGTCGCTTATTTGCAGCCTGCCAGACAACGATTGGTCACGAAATATCCTGGCTCCGCTAGTCATCAGCGCGGGATATGATGTGGCCTATGAAAGCGACAAGGCCGACATCTCTGTGGCTTTGGACGCCAAAGAGCAATCAGCCGATGCGACCAATACGCATGTCATCCATTTGCGCAGCGCCCCCGATGCTTCGGTCGAAGAAAGCGTGCGAGAGCACTCCATCTACCGGTATGACAGGCACGGCTTGCTCAAAGCCTTGCGCAACGCCGCCCCCAAACAAGTGGTAGGCGGAGATGCACAATGAATGAAATTCTAATCTTAGCGCAGATTGCCGACAGACCTTGCGCTTTCCGGGCGAGCGACGTGGAAACCGTGATTGAGGTCCAAGCTATCACTCCCATCCCGCGCGCACCGCCCCATATACTCGGCCTTACCACGCTGCGCAGCCAGGCATTGACCGTCCTAGATTGCCGCGCAATCGCAGGCGAGAATCCAGAGGATTTCAGCACCGATAGCCGCGCCGTCGCGGTGCAAGCAGGTGCCCATTCTTACGCCCTTCGCGTCGATGAAGTTCGCGATGTTGCCATGATGGCGAGCGAGCCTGTGCAGATAAGCGGCGGTTTTGGAGACATCTGGTCCGAATTCGCAGAGGGCATGGCCGAGACCGACGCAGGTCCGGTGCTTGTCCTAAACCCCGCCCAAATACTTGCCTTCATAGAGAAAATGCGATGCGCAGCTTAGTTCAAAAGTTACTTTATCGCGATAGCTCAGAACTTAGAAACTCAGGATCCTATTATGCCTATAGCTCTTATCGTCGATGATTCACGCGTCATTCGCAAGGTTTCCCGGCATATTCTCGAATCGCTCGACTTTACCGTTACCGAGGCAGAGAACGGCAAAGACGGCTTTGAGCAATGCCTTGCAGCAATACCCGATGTCATTCTGCTCGACTGGAACATGCCGGTAATGAATGGCATTGAATTTATCGCTGAGCTTCGATCCCGGCCCGGCGGTGATGTCCCGAAGGTCATTTTCTGCACGACCGAAAATGACGTTGCACACATCCGCGAAGCGATTGATGCAGGTGCAGACGAATATGTGATGAAACCGTTTGATCATGAAACATTGCAGATGAAACTCCAACTGGTTGGATTTTCGTAAAAATAGCTGCAATGAAGCCCCAACGCATACCCACCAAATTGGCCATGAGCACCGCAAATCCGGCCGGCTCGACAATCAACGTTATGATTGTCGATGACTCGCTCACTGTCCGTACAGTCTTTGCTCGGATGATCGACAGCGATCCGGCACTCAAAATAGCTGCAAAAGCAAACTCAGCCGAAGCCGCATTGCAATTGCTAGAAGCCCAAGACATCGACGTGATCCTGCTCGATCTTGAGATGCCCGGCATGGGCGGCCTTGATGCTTTGCCGAAAATGCTCGAAACCCATCGCGGTGTGCAGGTTTTGGTCGTATCGTCATTGGCACAGAAAGGCGCAGAGCACACACTCGCTGCATTGGCCAATGGTGCAGCAGACACAATGCTAAAGCCGCGTTCCGGTGGATTTGACGAGGCTTACAAAACTCTCTTGCTGGAAAAGATCAAGGCGCTAGGCGGCATTGATGGCGAACCCTCGGACGAAACGAACGCGCGTAAAAAGAACCAGAAGTCCGCTCTCGCTCGCCGGGGTAGCCAATTAAGCAAGAGACCCAAGATTGTGGCTTTCGGCGCTTCCACTGGCGGTATCCATGCGCTCAATCTGATCCTTAAGGCGTTGCCCGCAAAAATGGCATTGCCAATCGCTATAACGCAGCATTTGCCCACCAATTTCATAGCGACATTTGCACACCAAATTGAATCTGTATCAGGAAGAAAAACGAGAGTTGCTGAAGAAGGGACCATCGTTTCTCCTGGCGAAATCCTTATCGCGACCGGCGAAGGCCATATGGAATTCGTCCAAGCAGGCGATCAAACCTACGCCAAAGTTTCATCTGAGGCAGTGCCATCGAATTGCCTGCCGTCGGTTGATCCAATGCTCACTAGCCTTACTCGCGTCTATGATGGGCATGTTTTGGGCGTTATTCTATCCGGCATGGGCCGCGACGGTTTAGAAGGCGCGAAAGATCTGGTTCTGTCGGGTGGAAGCCTGCTGGTGCAGGACGCGCAAACTTCTGCAGTGTGGGGCATGCCTGGCGCTATTGCCAATGCTGGTCTTGCCGACAAATGCCTTCCGCCGTTGGAACTTGCAGCGGCCATCGCTAACTGCGCTGGAGCGGCTGCATGGCGGTGAAAGAAGCCGCTCTGACGATCATCGAAGATCTCTTGTTCGCGCAAACCGGCCAACAACTCACTGAAAGCCGCAAATGGCGCGTTGAGAGCGCGCTTAGCGAAGTTTGCGTCAATCATAATCTTAGCACGGTCGAAGAGCTGATTTGCCGATTGGCGACATCTAACGACAAAATTCTGGCGCAGGACATCGTCGATGCCTTGGTAAACAATGAGACCTACTTTTTCAGAGACCGGTCAACTTTTGACCAATTACTAAGCGACATTTTGCCCGAATTGGCCAAGCGGCGGGAGCAAACACGGCGCTTGGAAATTTGGAGTGCGGGATGCTCGACCGGTCAAGAGGCCCATTCGCTTGCAATGGAGTTCGCTGCCAAGTCCCAACAATGGCAAGACTGGTCGATTTCGGTTCTGGGCACCGACGTTTCACATACGGCCATTGCAGCGGCAAAACGCGCCATATTCAGCCAGTTTGACGTGCAACGCGGATTGGGGATTGACCAATTGCTGGCATATTTTTCTAAGACGCCTTGCGGGTGGCAGCTATCGCGAGAAATCGCATCAGCCACGCGCTTTGTCGTACACAATCTGATCGATCGGCCTTTGGGCCGCAGTAAATTCGATCTGATCTTATGCCGCAATGTGCTGCTCTACTTCGACCCAGTCATACGCCAAAGAGCATTCGAACGGCTGTATGAAGCGCTAGAGCCTGATGGCTTTTTGATGCTCGGCGCGGGAGAAACAGTTGTAGGCCGCACCCAAATGTTCGTCCCGTCAACCGAACGGCCAGGCATTTTCGAACCGGTTCCAGCAAACAAGTTATCCGACCGCATCCCGGCTGAATAGCGGTCAGTTCTTGCTTTTGCGGGAACACCTTCGGAACACAGTAAACGAAGCATTAACTATAAATTATTGAAGTTCCCTTATCCCTTGCAGCGTCCTTTTGTGAATTGGGCGAGGGCAGGGAATTGCAATGCGCATAGAAGATGACACATTCAAGCTGACGCGATGGTTTAACGATCTGAAGCTCGCGCAGAAGTTGAAAGCGACATTTGGCGTTTTCGGAGGTTTCTTGTTGGTCGTCAGCCTTGTGCTCGGCCTAGGTCTTTCGCGCATATATGACCGCTATATGGTTTCGAGCGAAATCGAAGCCGCGGTGCTTAAATCTGCCAACCTGACCGCCAGTGTCAGCGACGCGCGGTATAGCGCATCACGCGCCATATTAGGTGATGAGAAAAGCGGTCTGGATCAGGCTCAGACATCGCTTGCACTGGCTGATGAGCAGCTTGGCTTTATTGAAAAGGTCGCCCGCGAACATCTTGAAACCCATGTCGGCAAAGTCGATGAAACAGCAATTGCACTGCAAGATTTTCGCCAGCAGATCGAACGGGCTGGCGCGGATACAGCAAGCAGCAGAGCCACTCAGTCTGCCGGCGATGTATTTCGTGATGCTGATGCACTAGTTGATAAAACACATACGCTAGAGGCGGATCTCATCAAGGGAATGGACGCCTATGAAAATGTCGGCCTTGAGTTCTTCTACACTTTGATGGGTGTCGTCGCAGGGTTGTTGTTTCTCGCACTCCTATCCGTCACCATCAGTTTCCGTTTTTTGGTCCGCGATTTCGCATCCAAAATTAGCGCAATCACCAACGGTATGACTACTCTTACCACGGGTTCTGAAGACTTCGAAATTTCAGGAGCCGGCCGCAAGGATGAAGTCGGCGAAATGGCCCGCGCCATGATCGAATTTCGAAAGGCTGCGCGAATGCTCCGATTATGGGCCAAAGAACGCACCGACCAAGCCGATGAAGAAATGGCTCAGCAGGCCGAGTTGCAACGAGAGCGGGACGAACAAAAAACGCAAAGAGATACTATGCTGGCCGAGTTAGCGGCACAGTTCGAACGCACCGTAGGCGAAGTTGTCAGCGGCGTCGCCTCAGCCTCTAGTCAGCTCCAAAGCACTGCAGCGACCATGGCCGAGGCCGCAGACGAAACAAGCCGGCAAACCGGTGAAGTCGCGACCTCAATCGAGGAGGCCAATGCGGGCGCGACCGCTGCTGCGGCCGCTAGCGATCAGTTTGCCATGTCCATAGGCGAGATCAGCCGCCAAGCGGCATCTTCAGCAAATTTAGCTCGCAAGGCGACCGGATCGGCGAACGAAGCAGATAGGACAATTTCCAACTTGTCAGCCTCGGCCGAACAGGTTGGAGAGATTGTCGAGCTCATTCACACCATCGCACAGCGCACCAATCTGCTCGCGCTCAACGCCTCGATTGAGGCGGCCCGCGGCGGCGAAGCTGGCCGCGGTTTTGCAGTCGTGGCATCCGAAGTGAAAGAATTGGCCATGCAAACAAGCCGAGCAACCGATCAGGTCGCTGAACAAATTCGCGCCATGCAGGATACAACCGGAGCCAGCGTTAGCGCCTTACGCAAAATTGCCGAACAGATTGAGCAGCTTGAAAGCACCTCGGTCTCCATTGCGTCGGCGGTGGATGAGCAGTCCGTTGCGGGTCAGGACCTTGCACGTAGCATCGATCTGGCGGCGCGGGGATCCGAGCGGGTCTCAAGCAATATTGATGAAGTGCGCACGCTGTCCATTTCAACAGGAACAGCCGCGACACAGGTGCTTGCCAGCTCGACTGACTTGGAGACACAGGCTGCGACGCTCCGCCAGCAAGCCCAGGAATTTCTGGACAAAATCCGCCAGAACTAGGCGGATGCCACCCCCAAAGCGCGCACATCTGGCCAAAGGTGGATGAGGCATGCACAGATGACCCTCGTATAGGGGCCAACAGCGCAGTCAGTGGAACAAACAAGGCGTTAGCAACCTTTTCGCGACCGCGCGCCTACAAATGAAATTCATATCGATTGCTTTCTACCGAGGAGGTCTGTTGGCGCTGCTTGAAATCAAACCGAGCGCAAGCGCCTGACCTGCCGGGGCAGGACGCAATACCGTCCCTCTCGGTCACTCATCAAGCGACTGTTGGGCTGCTGTGACCTAAGAAAAAAAGCTGGTTGCGGGGGTTGGATTTGAACCAACGACCTTCAGGTTATGAGCCTGACGAGCTACCGGACTGCTCCACCCCGCGATACCGAGCTGCGTCTGTAGAGCACGATCCCTAAAGACGCCAAAAGGGCTGTCCTGTCGGATCAGCCCTTTGACTTATGAATGGGTTTTTACCCTGTAACACGCACAAGCTGCAATGCCTGGCGGCGACCTACTCTTCCATGCCTTAAGACATAGTACCATCGGCGCTATCCGGTTTCACGGCCGAGTTCGAGATGGGATCGGGTGGGTCACAGACGCTATGACCACCAAGCAATGAAGCTTGTGCGTTATACTGGGTTTAAATCGATGCACCGTGCTTGCTTTGCAAGCGTTCAGTGTTCTTGGGCGTATCTGGCTTGAGAAATTCTTCTCATCAACCAGACTTGCGATCACCCAAATGGGCGATGCAGGACTGTCATTGATGATGCAGATTCTACAAGCGCGAACAGAACTATTAGGACCAGTTAGCTACACGCATTACTGCGCTTCCACACCTGGCCTATCAACGTCATGGTCTATGACGGTTCGATGATACCTTATCTCAAGGGAGGCTTCCCGCTTAGATGCTTTCAGCGGTTATCCCGTCCATACATAGCTAC
>CAZAIG010000078.1:0-11484 GCA_964485135.1 uncultured Porphyrobacter sp.
CAGAAGGCGGAGGGCAGATTTTTTCGAGCGGCGAGGAGGTTACAGATTTGTCTGATCCGCTCGTCCGGGATGGGGGCGGTATGCTGACCTTGCGGCTTTTCCAATCGACAAAGCCTTTGATCTCGGCCTGTAATGGTGTCGCTGTGGGAGTTGGCGCGACGATGCAATTGGCGATGGATATTCGCCTTGCCTCTGACACAGCACGATACGGTTTTGTCTTTGCCCGGCGGGGTATTGTGCCAGAGGCATGTTCTAGCTGGTTCCTGCCCAAAATCGTCGGCATTAGTCAGGCGCTTGAATGGTGCTATTCTGGCCGGGTCTTTGATGCCGAGGAAGCCAAGGCAGGCGGGCTGGTGCGTTCGATCCATGCGCCCGGCGATCTGATGGACGAAGCCCGCAAGCTCGCGCGCGAGATTGCCGATAACACTTCTGCTTTGTCCGTCGCGATGACGCGGGCGATGATGTGGCGGCTTTCTAATACCGAGCATCCGATGATGGCGCACCGGATCGATAGCAAGGCGATCTATACGCTGTCGCGCGGTGTGGATGCGAAAGAGGGTATCGCGAGCTTTCTTGAAAAGCGCGAGCCAAGCTATCCCGGTAAAGTGTCTAGCGATATGCCGGACTTTTACCCGTGGTGGGACGAACCCGGTTATGAGTGAGTATGTGTCGCATGAGTGTTTGCGGAATGAACAAATATTACGGAATACGGTAATTGGAAGCGCTGAAACTTGCAAAGCGGTCTTGGCAGGTTAGGGTCCGCCCATGGCGAATTCAAACCACAATGGGAACCGGCAAAGCAAGGATGGGCTGGCGCAGTTCCTGCCCTATCAGCTGTCGGTTACCTCCAATGCGGTAAGCAGCCTGATTGCCGAACGCTATCAAGCGCGTTTTGGATTAAAGATTGCCGAATGGCGCGTGATGGCAGTGCTTGGCGATATTGGCACAGCAACCCAGCGCAAGCTGACAGAGGCGACTTTGATGGATAAGGTCGCGGTCAATCGTGCTTGTAAAGTGCTTGCTGATCGTGGGCTTATCGAACGCGAACCCAATGCGAGTGATGGGCGCTCGCATCTGCTGGCTCTGACAAAAGAGGGGAAGAGCATTCACAGCGAAGTAATGCCGCTGGCCCGCGCGATGGAGGCAGATATTTTCGCGGTGCTTGATCCTGATGAACGGGCGCAATTCAGTTCAATTTTGGACCGAGTGTTTGATGCTGTGAACACCGCGCAAATGCAGCGATAGCGCACCGTTATTGCCGCATTGAAAAAGGGACGAAGATCATGCCTTCGCCCCTTTCACAACCGCTAGTATCCTAAGCAATGGACTAGCTTGTATGCGTCTTGGCCGGATTAACCGCTGGCCGGTCCGTCGTCGGCAAAGGCATCCGAGATCGAGCAAGCCGCAGGGCCAAGGATCACGATGAACAGCACCGGCAGGATGAACAGGATCAGCGGCACGGTCATGATCGCCGGCAAACGCGCGGCTTTCTCTTCTGCTCGCATCATCCGCTCGTTACGGAATTCAGCGGAAAGAACACGCAATGCAGAGGCTAGCGGCGTACCGTATCTTTCGGTTTGGACCATAGTCGTCACCACACCGCGCACAGCATCCAGATCGACGCGGTACGCCAGATTGTCGAATGCGGTCTTCCGGTCATTGAGGAAGGACAGTTCAATCGCGGTGAGCGCAAACTCGTCGCCCAATTCAGGATAGGCGCGGCCCAATTCCTTTGCCACTCGGTTAAAGGAGGCATCGACGGTAAGACCTGCTTCGGCGCAAATCACCAGAAGGTCCAGCGCATCGGGAAGCCCTTTTTGGATTTCCTTAGTGCGCTTGCTTGCCTTGTTAGAAAGGAAGATCTCTGGGCCTTTATAGCCGGCAAAAACAGCTGCGCTCAGTGCGCCAACGCGCTTTATGCCTCCCCATTCGGGGAAATAGTCTACGAGGTAAATCAGGGTGAAGGCCAAACCGCCGAAAACGAGCGGCAAGATCATGCGCAAAGTGATGACAATGACGGCCAGTTCTTTGTTGCGATATCCGGCGTAAGCGAGCTTTTGCTCGATGTCTGAGATTTGGCTTTGCTGGAGGACTTTCATCCCCTCCAGCTTTTCCTTCATCGCATCGGTCGTATCGGTTTTGCGGACCAGGCTGGCGCGTTTCTTCGCGCTTGCTGTCACAATACCGGCTTTCAGTTCCTCACGGCGTTCCGCCAGAGTTTTGAGCCGCTTAGCCATCGGATCTTTCACCGTCACGGCAGCGTAGATCGCTAAGATCATTGCAAAAGCAGCAATGCCAGCAAGCATAGTGCCGACGAGAATGACGTCGAAACCAAGAAGTGTTGGGCCAGGTTGGCTGTTGATCATGTCGCCTAATCCTCGCTCAAATCTCAAAGTTGACCATTTTGGCCATGATGAAGGCGCCGATGGACATCCAAACTGCTCCGCCTAGGCCGATCGCGATCAAACGGTCATCGGTGAAGAAGCCGCCCAAGTAGTTTGGGTTGATCCAATAAATCATGCCGAAGACGATAAATGGAAGAGAGCCAACAATGTAGGCGGAAGCTTTCGATTCGGAACTCATCGCCCGAATCTTGAGCTTCATTTGCATCCGCTTGCGCAAAACATCTGCAAGGTTTGAGAGCGTTTCGGCCAAGTTACCGCCTGTTTCGCGCTGAATGGCCAGCGTGATGCAGAAGAAATTGAATTCAGGAATGCCAAGACGGTCGGCTGTTTCTTGCAAGCTTTCATCCATTGTCCGGCCAATTTTGATCCGTTCGACAATGCCCTTAAACTCAACCCCTACCGGGCCGGGTACTTCGCTTGATACGACCGCGAGCGTTTCGGTTACGGGTAGACCTGAGCGCAGGCCCCTAACCAAAAGTTCGATCGCATCGGGAAACTTCTCGTTGAATGCACCTGTCCGCCTCTTAATGAAAAAGCCGACCACCAAGTGAGGAATACCCGCACCAATGAGCGTGCCAATACCAAGAGATAGTAGCAGAGCACCTGACTTAAGGTAGCACAGAACAGCAATGAAAAGAGCAAGGCCGATAGTGGCGTAGAGATACTGCTGTACCGTCCAGTCTTTGCCTGTCCGGTCAAGCCGAACAGCCAGCGCTTCGGTTCTTGACGCAGCGCCAGCAACCTTGTGCGCTTTGGGTTTGCGGGCAGCAATGGCTTTCTTCAGCTGCGACTCAACCTTAGTGTCAGTGCTTTCTGAATGACGATAACGCAGCTGTTCTAGTCGCCGCTGACCTTCTTTGGCTGGCGACGTTCCGCTGAGTAGCAAATATGCGATCACGAGAATCGCAAATAAACCGCCCCCAACAAGCAAAGCTTGGATCATGCTCATCGCTTATTGTCGCCTTTCATACGTTCTATCAATCAGGTTGCAGTGCCCGTCTGCGCGCATTGGCAGACGTGACATGCAGACTGTTACTCGGCTGTTTCTGCAGCAGCTTTTGGCTTTTTGCCGGATTTGTCTTTCTTCACCAGCAGTGATTTGAGATCGAAATTGCCAAGCAACGACTTCTTCTCTTGCGTAGCCTCAGCAAGGTCTTCTTCGGTTGCTCCCATCACATGCTCGCCAAGCTGTTTGATAACGGCTGAGGCTTTGCTTGTTTTGTTGGCTTCGACAAATGTCTGGCCCAATTTGGCTGAGTTGGCAGCAGCTTTGGCGTCGTAGGGGATTGTGAAGTCAATCGGACGTTCAATCGATGCTTCGAAATCCGCCTTGCTGATTTCTGCGATGCCCGATTGGACTTTGTTCGCGACGATCAGAGGATGCGCGTGCGCAGCATTCGCTTTCAACCAACTCAAGATACGGATTGTGTCGCGGGCAGAAGCCAGCGTCATATCTGTCGCAAGCAACACCACATTCACATCCCCTAGCACTTGGGGAAAGTTGATCAGCATGTTGCGCGGCAAATCGATTACCGTCATTTCGAAGGCTTGGCGGAATTCTTCCTCAAGCTGAACAAATGCAGCGCCATCTGTCATCAACGGCGAGTTGATTGGAGCCTCTGCAGACAGGATCGACAGCTTGTCGTTCGCGCGGATCATCGCACGTTCTATGAACAGGCCATCAATCCGGCTGGGATTGTCGATCGCATCGGTAAGGCCGCGGCCGGGCTCTAAGTCCAGAGCAAGCGCGTCAGTGCCGAAGTGCACGTCTAGATCTAGCAGAGCAGTAGCGGCATTGTGTTCAGTGCTGAACAGCCATGCGAGCGATGTTGCCAATGTTGAAGCACCTGTTCCGCCGCGCGTCCCAACGACGGCGGTTGAGATGTGGTTTTGAATCGCTTCGCCTTCTGCATTTTTCGGCGCGGCGAAGACTGCCTGCGCTGCATTAAGCGAATCGCGCACTTGGCCTGCTGAAAGCGGTTTGAGCAGATAGTCGTGGATGCCGCTGGCGAGTAGATCGCGGTAAAGCCGAACATCATTGACTTGACCAACTGCGATCACAACGGTTCCTGGCTCACACACTTCTGCAAGCGCATTGATGTCGTTCAGCGGGTCACCGCTTTCGGAAAGATCAACCAAGAGAATGTTCGGGCTCGCGCTGACAGACAACGATTGGATCGCATTGCGCAATCCGCCTTTGTTGCACTTTTCAGGTTGCCAACCCAGCTCGATCACGACCGGACGTAGCACGTCCAGTGCGGCATCGTCGCAAATATAGGCTGCAAATGCGTCGCGATTTCCTGGCATGCCAGACTTCCAAGGAGCATTCATGTTCAGTTACCTCCTGTTCCGCCGCCGCCGCCGCCGCCGCCGCTTATGTCGCCGCCATTGCCTGACGGTGCGCGCTCACGGAAACTATCGATGGCTTTGGTGCCGCTCATAATGACAGTTTCACCAGTACCGCTTTGACCTTCGATTAGGTCTTCTGGGTTCGCGACCATTGCAGCCAAATTGCTATTGGTAGCGCATCCGTATCCTTTGGGAGTGCCATTTTTGTAGGAAAAATCAGAGCTTTCGCTCCAATCAGGACAACCAGGTACTGATGCGCTAGAACGGGTCAGAACGATGCGAGCGTTACCGGGCTGGACATAGCCCTGTGTCACTGGTGCACCCTGATCGACTATAACACCGTGGCGGGCGGCTAACGCGCTGATTGCGTCTTGTGTGGCTTTGCTGGCCATTGGATCGTCAATCGAAACGCGGTCCCCATAGCCAAGCTTCATAGTTTCAAACCATGCGGCTACACGCTGTTGTTCCGAAATGCTTAGGCCGCTTTGAGCGGAGCGCACATCAAAGGTGTAGTTGTTACGCTCTACAACCGGTTGTTTAACCGAATAAAGTGACTGATTGCTCGGCATGCCGCCACAGGCGGCGACTGAAAGGCCAAGTGTCAGAGCAAGGGCAATCGCCGGAGCTTTTGTAAGCTTGCTGTGATTTGCAAAGGGCATTGTATTCACCTTCCTCACGATTAAAGGCTAAAGCCAGGAGCCGGCGTTTCAGCGCGGCGATCCTTGGGATTGGATTTGCCCCCAGCTTGCCGCTCTTTCTTAGAGGGCTGACCGGGAAGCACATTTTCGGTATCGATTGTGCTAACCTCAGGGGCCTGACCAGAAGAGGTCACGCTGGTTGGACCAGGGCGTTTCTTACCCGATTGCCCGGCATGATCCCGAAACCCAATCAATTGCTGTGCTTCGTTTGCATTGCGGAAACCGTCGGTCGGCAAGACAATGTCGTTCGCATTGACAGGTTTCACCAGATACGGTGTGACCACGATCACCAGCTCGGTTTCGCCCTTGTTGAAAGACCGTGAACGGAACAGATTCCCCAAAATAGGAAGGTCACCTGCACCTGGCGTCTTTGACAAGGTCTTGCGCGAATTGTTGCTCATCAGGCCAGCGATCATAAAGCTCTGACCCGAGCCCAATTCGACGGTCGTTTCTGCGCGCCGCGTTGTGAAGGACGGAATGGAGAAACCATCAATCTCAACCGCGCCCGCATTGGACAATTCGGAGATTTCTGGCCGAACGCGTAGCGAAATACGGCCATTGGCCAGAACCGTAGGCGTGTAAGTCAGGCTGACACCAAACTGACGATATTGCACCGAAGTAGCGCCCAAGCCTTGGCTGGTTGGGATAGGCACTTCACCGCCAGCAAGGAAGTCAGCGGTCTCGCCTGAAAGCGCGGTGAGATTTGGCGTCGATAGGGTTGTCGCCAAACCTTGCGTTTCAGCCAAATCCAAAGTGTTCACAAGGTCCAGACCAAGGAACTTGCCCAAAAATGCAGCTGTTGTTCCGCCGGCTGTGTTAATGACCGTCGTGCCTTCAGCACCTTCAGTTACATTGACACCAGCGGGGCCGCCCGGACTGTATTGGACAGCAGCACCGCGGCCTGATCCAATACCAAATTGGAAACCGTTTGTAAGATCGCCAGAGGTCAAGTTTGATCCCATTGTACGAACCAATGAACGGCTCACCTCGGCAAAGCGTACTTGCAAGTTCACTTGCAGCGGCGTTGCCGTCTTCAGACGCGTGATGACATTTGTGTCATCACCAAGGAATGCTTGAACAAGGCGTTCTGCTTCGGCTGCGTCTTCGGGTGCTTTAACGGTGCCGGTCAGCAAAACCGTGCCAGTGCCCATTGTGGCTACTGCCACATTTGCCTCTGGCATCGCCAAAGCCAGCATTTGATCGACGCTGCCAATATTGTTGCCTACACGCACGTTGGCCGACCAAATCACATCACCTGCACGATTGCTGGCGTAGATAGTGGTTTCGCCTCCTTGCTTGCCAAAGACGTAGAGTTGGCGCTGTGACTTAACCTGAACGTCTGCGATCCTGTCATCAGCGACAAAAACATCAGCCATGTTGCCAGGAATAGAGACAAGCTCACCGCGGCCGATCGAAATCACAACGTCTTGCGACGGGCGATTGATCGACTGCGCATTCACGCTCGTCATTGGTACACTTGTCAGCGGCAGAACTGCCATGCTGGCGAGCAACATTTTTGCAGTAAGACTGCGTTTCATGGTCTTGCCCCTTGATTGGAACCGATTGGCCGAATTCACGGCGGAAAAACTATCTTGAGTCGCCATCTCGGCCCCCTATCTTGCCAGCATTGCGCCAGCGACTGGCACTGTTTGGCCAGCATTGGACACGTTGCCTGCACCCTGCTGAAGCATGTTGTTTGCAACGACCCCTGAGCCCACAGGTACTTGAGTGGTTTTCTTGCCGCGGGTCACGCGAACTGATGGTCCGGTGTTAACCGGCGTGCCGTTGACTTTTGCGGGAACACCCACTGCTGCCGGTGTGCGAACGACCGGAGCTGGGGCTTGCTTCGCTTTCTTTTGTGGTGGGATTGTTTTGCGTTGGAAACGCGAAACATCGCCGCCTGTTGAGAATGTTGTCCCTTTGTCAACGGGACGGCTCATCGCCGCAGCAAGAATTTTCTCTTCTTCTTCCTTGGTTGCGTTTTCTGGGATGTTCACATCACCTGATGCGATCGCGCGCTCCAATTCTGCCTGATTGTCAGCGATTGAGCGCAATGCAAGGCTGAGCGTGCCGATTGTTTGCGCAACGGCAACTTTTTCGGCCAGCTTTGGTGTCACTTCCAAAGTGACTGTGCGGAAGGCGCGAACAACAGTCTTGCCGTCTTCATTTGTGGTTTGGCCTGTGCGTTGGTCGGTCGCCAAGACGCGCAGATTGCGAAGCACGGTTTCTGCTGCTTTCAGCGGTTGACCTTCTGCACCCTTAACGCTTTGGGTAAGCACAATATCGACCCGGTCACCTGGAAATACGAAGCCCGCAACACCGGTCTTAGCGGATACTGGCACCGTAACAGCGCGCATGCCGGGGCCAAGCGCCGCAGCCAGAAAGCCGCGATCGCCAGGACTTACGAGAGACCCTTGCGTTACCGGCTCACCAGCGGTGATTGGGTGACGCACGACTGTACCGAGTAATTTCGAGATATCGGATTCACCATCAAGGAAATAGGCATCCTGCACCAATTCTTCGGGCCATTGCTGATAGCCCATTGCATCAGCAGTGATGATTGTGCCGGTTGGCAAAGCGCGATTGGCCACGAGAACTTTCGGTCCGGTTGGGACTGGCGCTGCTTCCGCTTCGGGCGCAGCACCACCAGCGAACATAGTCCGGGCAGCAAACGCCGTGCCGACCGCAATGATCAAAGCACCCAGCAGCAATACAATTTTCTTCCTATCCATGGCTAATCTAGCCCCTTCGTTCGGCCCCAAATGTGACGGGCGGGTATCTGTTTTGGAGGTTTAGGTTTGATTGGTTAAAATCAGGTTCACCCAGTGGCGTTTGTGCTGGCAACACTTGGCAAATAGTGGATCGAAAGGATCCAAAGGCCGGCAAATGCTATGGCAACCCCGTATGGGATGGCTAGCTTATCGCGCTGCCTTTTCATGATGTGATAGGCGCCCATGGTGACCGTAAGCACGCCGCCGGCCAGTGCCATAATGATAATCAACTGAAGGAACCAAGTCGGCTCAATCCACAGAGCAAGCGCGGTTAGCAATTTCACATCTCCGCCGCCCATCATGCGAATAGCGAACAATCCCGCTGTCACTGCAAAGGTGGCAAATGCAATTCCAATGTGCATGGCCACGCCCGGCCAAAGCTCGACACCGCTCGCCCACCAGAATGCAGGGGCCGCCAAAGCGATACCGCCATTGAGCACGTTGGAGATGGTCCGACTCTTAATGTCGGTGAAGGCTGCGTAAAGCAGCGCACAGGCTAAACCGCCTAGCAGGATGTATTGGAGGATATCGTACAATTTATTGCCCCTTACGCGAAAACCTATTTTCACTTGTTGAGGCGTTGCTAGAGTGTATCGCTTACTAAATAGTAACCAAGGGAACATGCTTGTAATGGCGGATGCAATCCAATCGAGCGCAGCGAAGCTTGGCGAACCGATTGATCGGCGTGCTATTCCGCCGCATGCGGCAGAGAGCACTTGGATGGCGCAAGATGGCCACTCTATCCGGCGGATTGACTGGTCAGCGCTTGATGCAAATCCCCAGCGCGGTTCCATTCTGTTTTTTCCCGGACGCGGCGACAATTACGAAAAGTACCTTGAGACGCTGGAGGAATGGCATCGCGATGGCTGGCGCGTCACTGCGGGCGATTGGCGCGGGCAAGCCGGCTCTGGACGATTGGGCGATGATCCGATCACTGGGCATATCTCTGACTTTTCTGTTTGGCTCGATGACCTTGAGGCGATCTGGAGTGCTTGGGTGAAGGAGACGCCCGGGCCTCATATTCTTGCCGCGCATTCTATGGGTGGGCATTTGATTGCGCGGGCCATGGTGGAAAAACGTGTCGATCCAGATGCGGCGATATTGATCGCGCCCATGCTGCGGATGGTGGGGCCGCGCTTGCCGCTCAACGTGTTGCATGGTGCAGCCAAAGTGATGCTGCAGTTGGGCAGTCCAAAGCGTCCGGCGTGGAAATGGAGCGAAAAACCCGGAGAGCTTCCCAAGCACCGCAAGCTACTGCTGACGCATGATGATGATCGCTACGCGGATGAGATTTTCTGGAGAGATACCCGTTCACAGCTAGTCATGGGGCCGGGCAGTTGGGGCTGGGTCGAGCGTGCCTATGCATCGATTGCGGTGATAGAGGCATCAGGCGTCATGGAAGCGGTGAAGACGCCAATTTTCATCGCGTCGACCTTCAATGACAAATTGGTGAGCCACAAATCCTGTTTGAAGGCAGCAGAACGTTTCCCAAATTCTGAACTGCTGACATTTGGCTTTGAAGCGCGCCACGAAATATTGCGCGAAGTGGATGAAGTGCGCGGAAAGCTTCGCGATGCAATCCGCGAATTTCTAGACCGGGTTGCTCCAATTAGGAGCAATAGCGAAGTCTCGTGAACGATCCGATCTACGATTTTGCCATTGTCGGCGCGGGTATGGCTGGTGCCAGCCTAGCAGCAGAGCTTGCTCCGTATGCAAGCGTGCTTGTGCTAGAAGCAGAGGATACGCCCGGGTACCATTCGACTGGGCGCTCAGCTGCCTTTTGGGATGAATGCTACGGCGGAACAGACGTGGTTCCGCTGACCTTGGCATCGGGACCATATCTGCGCGAACACGGCTTCCTTACCCAGCGCGGCGCGGTGCATCTGGCGCGCGAAAGTGATTTGCCCGCGCTGGAAAGTTTCTTCGATACATTCGCTGAAGCAGGGGCGACCCTGGAGCGTTTGGGAAGGGGCGAGATTGAGGCATTGATCCCTAATCTGCGCGACGAATGGCAGCACGCTGTGCGGGAATCTGCTTGTGCCGATATTGATGTCGCTGGGCTTCATCAGCATTATTTGAGGGCGGGCAGCAAAGCAGGCGCTAAGCTTGCCTGCCGTTCGCAGCTAGTATCAGCCCGCTTTGCAAATGGCGTTTGGCATATCGGTACGCACAGTGGCGCGAGTCATCGTGCTGCCACACTGATTAATGCTGCGGGGGCTTGGGCTGATCCCGTGGCCGAGATCGCCGGTGTTCACCCAATCGGCATTGAGCCAATGCGCCGCACGGTTGCACAGCTGCGCGTATCGGGTGAGGTTCCCGATACTCTTCCGCTTGTCCTCGATATCAATGGCGGATTTTACTTCAAACCTGACAATGGCCGCATCTGGCTCAGCCCGCATGATGAAACGCCAAGCGAACCCTGCGATGCCGCGCCGGAGGAGATGGATGTCGCCATTGCGATTGAGCGGTTTGCGTCAGTGATGGAATGGAGGGTCGAAAAGGTTGAGCGGCGCTGGGCTGGCTTGCGGAGTTTCGCGCCTGATCGCTTGCCTGTCTATGGACGCGATACGAATCAACCAGCATTCGCTTGGTTCGCGGGGCAGGGTGGATTTGGCATTCAAACCGCGCCAGCGGCCGCACGGTTCATGGCACAGCAATTATTGGGGCAAGTTACTGATAAAATGACAGTTAACATTTGTAACCATCGCTATTCTCCTGCCCGCTTTGGCTAGCCAGCGGAGCAAAAATCTGCAATTGTAAACTCATCACTTAAGAGGGAGAATTACGATGGGTCACCATTTTGAAATCTACAAAGACAAAGCGGGCGAGTTCCGCGTGCGCTTTAAATACAATGACGAGATCATGTTCTCGACACAGGGCTATTCGTCAAAATCGAGCGCAAAGAATGCGATTGAATCGATTCAGAAAAATGGCCCCGGCGCAAAGACAGTCGACAAGAGCTAAGCCGGACGTGCTTTGATGATATTTGAGCCGGGTTCCTGTGGGAGTTCGGCTCAATTCGTATTGGGGTCTATTCGTTTTCAGCTTCGGCTAATGCGCGCATTTGTTCCTCGGCTGCATCGCTGGCAAGCTTGTCGACGCGTTCATTGTCCGGGTGGCCATCATGACCGCGCACCCAATTCCAGTGCACCTGATGCTGGGCTGACTTTTCAATCAGCTCATGCCAAAGATCAGCATTTCGAACCGGTTTCTTGCTGGCATTGACCCAGCCGCGTTTCTGCCACCCCTCGATCCATTTGG
>CAZAIG010000079.1:0-11440 GCA_964485135.1 uncultured Porphyrobacter sp.
GTGCCGCTTTCGCGTTCGCGCAAGAACATCGCGTGACCAAGCACAATGAGAAGGAGTGGCAGAAGCAGCTGATAGAGGCTCGCAGGGGTCAGCGATGCAAATCCGCCAAGGTCAGCCGCGGCTTTGGTATCTGCAAACATTGCCGTGTTCTGGCGATGCCCTTCCAGAAAGATCGATTGCCCGGTCACCGCATCAACACCCGGCTCGAACACCGCAAGTGGCGGCGGAGGGCGAAATGCGTAGTGACCGTAGTGGACCATCCGGTGCGGGTGCCGATCCGGTTGAGAGAAGAACGTTTCTTCGGCTGCGACTTGTTGCTCGAGACGCTGAGATTGCTCTGCCGCGATGCGATTGACGGTAAGCACGCTTGTGGTCGCCAAAAGCACTGCGACAATCAATGCTGCTGCGACCACGACCTTGGAGCGCAGCCAAAGCCGCCACTCCTCACGAGCAATCCGTATGATAGTGCTCATACTGCATCCGATTGAGAATGGGGGCGACCGGCGAATGCGGCGTGAACCGTTTCAGTGTCGATCCGCTCACCATTCTCGGCGGCGAAGCTACCCACCAGCTTACCGTGCCTGAGCAGACCGACCCGGTCTGCTACCTGACAAGCGCCATAGACATCATGGGTCACCATCAAGACGGTCTGACCGCCTTCAGCCAGCGCCTTCACAAGGTCGTGGAACTCGTCGATCGCGACCGGATCAAGGCCAGAAGTTGGCTCGTCCAGCAGCAGGATCGGCGTCTCACGGAGCAAGGCGAGAGCAATGGCAGTCTTTTGACGCATGCCCTTTGAGTAAGATTGCAGTCGGCGGGTGCGTGCCTCATGCGGCAGCGCCACCCGTTCCAGAGCTACGTCGATCTCTTCCTTGCTCGCCGATTTTCCGGCAAGATCGAGAAAATAGTCCAAGTTCTCATAGGCGGTCATATGCCCATAGAGCGACGCGGCTTCGGGCAGATAGGCAATCGCGTTCCGCGCAGCAGCCACATCGCTTCCTACGCTTTGGCCATTTACCAGAACCTCACCGCCTGATGCTTCGAGGAAACCGAGAAAGGTGAGCAAGGTGCTCGATTTGCCCGCCCCATTACCACCAAGCAGCGCGAAGATTTCGCCCTGCTCAACGGCAAAGGAAACACCGTCCAAGACGGTATTTCCCTCGCGAACCAGAGAAAGCGAGCGAGCCTCCAACGGCGATGTCATCTTAGCTAACCTCTCCAATCAGAAGCTGAAGCGGCCGGACACGCGGAATGTGCGCGGCGCGCCTGGCTGAACCCATACGCTGGCGAATGAATCAGTGTAGAATGTCTCATCGAACAGATTGTCGACATCCAACCGAAGCGCAATATTCTCAACAATCTCAACTTCGCCGAACAGACGAACAGTGGTGTAATCCGGCAAATCAAAGTCGCCGCCCACTTCACCATTGCGCTCACCAACATAAAGCACGCCAGCGCCGAATTGTGCGCCGCGTTCGGCAATATCAAAGCTCTGCGATACTTGCACGCTCAACTGATGGTCGGGTGAGTTGATCAATGGCTCGCCCGCCTCAAAAGTCGTGAACGTGCCCGTGTCGGTGCCGCTGTTGCGATATTCTGCATCTGTATAGGCATAAGAAAGCCAGATGCTGAGGCCACTATCGAAGCCCGCATTGGCATCAAATTCAAAACCACGGCTGCGCGCTTCGCCTGCTGGCAGAAGACCGCCATTGGAATCAGGGCCGGAATCGAAGATCAGAATGTTGCTTTGGTCGACATCGAAATAGGTCGCATTGGCCGAACCCCGAACGCCGGGGAACACAGTGCTGAGATCAACCTTTACGCCGGCTTCGAAAGAGGTCGATTGGTTCGGGTCGAAGAAAGTACCGGCAAAGTCAGAGCCTGAGAATTGGCGAATGCCCTCGCCATAGGTCGCATAGAGGCTGACGCCCTCGCTTGCGCGATAAACGATGCCCGCTTGAGGCGAAAATGCGTTTGTCGAGGCTTCAGCCGTCGTTGCTGGATCAGCGCGGCGATTGATCAGTTCTTGGTCGAAATCATCAAAACGGCCACCAAAACGGATTTGAAGGCTATCGGTCAGATCAATCTGGTCTTGAACATAAAAGCCGAAACCCTTGGTCGTCTCCAACCGGTCAATCTGAGCCGCGGCATTGGGGCGCGGATATTGGCCATATTGCGGATTATCGACGAAGATCAGCAGATAGGTCTCTGGATCAAGCGAGCTGCTCGGCGCACCGCCAATACCAGCTTGCCGGAAACGATTGGCGATCTGATCATTCTCAAACCGATCATAGTCAACGCCCGCGATCAGCCGGTGACGAATACCTCCAGTGTTAAATTCTCCCGATACCTCTGCCCGCAAAGAGAGGTTCTCTGCTTGATAGTCGCGAAAGCGGAAGAAACGCGAAATCGCTTCTCCATCCACAAGGTAGGGTTGGCGGCTGCCAAAGTTGTTCTCATAGGCGTCCCCGATTAGCGAGGTGTCGCGGTATCCCCCGCCTATCAGAATACCCCAATTATCACTGAATTCATGCTGGAATTCGATCTGATGTCCCAAGACTTCCGTTTCGATCAGCGCATCAGGCTCACCAGTGAACAGTTCGCGCGGCGAAAAACCAAATGTGGGCGAGAAGATCACACCGCGATCCTGCGGCAATTCCTGCGAAGTGTATTCCAGCTCATAAACGATGCTCGTGTTCTCGCCCAAATCGGCCCGGACCGATGGATAGAGACCAAATTTTTCGGTTTCTTTCTCATTGCGGAAGCTTCCGGCATCTTCATAGAAACCAGCGACACGAACACCGACATTGTCACCGAGTGTCGTTTGCAGATCGATATCGCCGCGATAAAAATCGAACGAGCCGCCTTGGACTTGCACATAGCCCGAGGTTTCGAATTGCGGGCGCTTCGTCACAAGGTTGATCGTGCCGCCAGGCTCACCGCGGCCATAGAGTGCAGAACGAGGGCCCTTCAAAACTTCAACAGCTTCAATGCCGGAGATATCGCGCGGCCCGCCAAATCCGCGTCCGGCGTTAAAGCCATTGACGAGAAAGTTGCTGGGCAAGTTAATGTCGCCCGAAAACCCACGGATCGAGAAGCTGTTCCACAGACCACCAAAATTGTTTTGGCGGCTGACAGAAGCAGACAAATCCAGCGCTGTGTTCAAATCAGTCGCGTTAATATCGCGCAGGATCTCTTGACCAATCTCCTGATTGATTTGCGGCGTTTCCAGATCCTCAAAATCGCCGCGATAGGCGCGGCGCTCAGTCACGATAATTTCGTTACCCGACCCATCAGCCGCCTCAGATGCGGCCGCCTCCTCAGCAAATGCGGGAGCACTGGCTGCTCCAAGAAGGAGAAGAGATGAGGATGCAAGAAGTCGATTGATACGCATGACAAAATCCACTCAAAACTAGTGATATCGGAAAAGTCGGAAGAGGTGTGCTCCGGCCAGGAACATTGCCCCTGAAACCGTCAGAAGTGTTTCGCTGAAGCCCAATGGTTCAGCGACCAAGGCAAGCAGCAGCAAAGAAATCCCGGCGAGCGCTGGAACCAAGAATGATGGCTGGCGCGCGTTGTGCGCAACGGAAAACGTCAAGAACGCGGCCGCGATGGAGAACGACGTGAAGAGCCAGTGAACCCACTCCGCATCTGCCAACAGTCCTAGAAACGGCATGCTGATCGCGGCGAGTGGCAAGACAGCGCAATGCACCACACAAACAAGACTAAAGCCGATGGCGGCTTGGTCGATCTTCGCCGTGCCCGCCACGTCAATCCTCCTCGTGAGGGTTTAGAACCAGTAGCAAACGCTTTTCGCCCGTACCATCAATCGGAGGCGAGCGGTGAATGGCTGGCGAGCTTGTAGCGAGCTTGCCTTTGAAGATGCCTACGTCGCCCGGTGACATGGAATTGGTGCGCTGAGGCTCGTCGCCCTGCTTCACTCGGTCTGCATCCTGTTGACACAGCCATTGCGTTCCGGACCCGATATAGGTCGTGATCAAGCGGGCTTTCACATAGTCTGCGTGCCACTTGCGGCAGGAGTTGGTTGTTATGACTTCAAGCCTGACTTCAAGTTTGGCTAGGCCAAGGATGTCACAATAGTGATGTGCCAAGACCGCGATGTCAGCGATCAGTTCATCTCGCTCGGCTGTATCCGCATATCCTGCGTCACTGAGCTTATCTTGCAGGCGTTCGCGCAAGGACATGGGGGCGGTCCGAAACCGCACATCTTTGAGATCGTCCGAAATCAAAATCTCGAAGGCGTGCTCAGACTGCCGCTCCCAAATTGCTAAGTTGCATGCAGGATCGAGTACCTCGCGAAGGATATCGGAGGACGCTGAAAGCGCTGCTGAGGCTTGAAGCAATTCGGACATTAAACTCTGCGACTTAATTCAATGTTATAACGTATCATTCTGCTAGAGGATTGAGGGCTCGTTTGTAAATAGTTTTTTCTCCTAGGAAGCCGTGAGGGTGCTGTCAGTCTGGTCTTGTCAGACTAACGAGGCATTTCTGATCTGGCGTGCTAGCGCGGGACCATGAGCCTGCCATTGAGCGCAAGCATCTGCATACTCCCAAAGCAAAGCCTTATCGAAGCGGTTCAATCCACGGCTCGGGCGAGCAAGTTGGGTATGATCGCATCATCATATTCCATGTTGGTTAGGCCGGTGCGCACGATGGTCAGCCCTTGGCTAGGCAAGACATAGACGCGCTGACCGCCGAACCCATCGAAATAGGCGATGTCGCTTGCGACGAAGGGCTCTGAATGCGGGACGGTGGCTTTGGCTGTCGACGAGTAACGCCGCTTGGCTGTCCATTCGTGTCCGAGCCAGATCTGGAACCCGTATTGCGGGTTGCTGGGCGAGGGAGCGGTCATTTGCTCGATCCAACCCTCCGAAACTACCTGCCTGCCATGGGCGCGCCCTTTGTTGCGGATGAGTTCGCCAAGCCTTGCCCAGTCATGCAGGCCCGTATGCAATCCAGCATAGGCGCGCGGCATCCCTACTGGATCAACCCATAGCAGTGCATCCCCATTGCCGAGCGGGCACCAGAGCTTCTGCTGCAAGAAATCTGCATAGCCATCATAGCCCTTCGCGCGGGCCTGACGGTCAATGACAATGGCCAGCGTCTGACTGACCGCATTGCTATAAGCGAATTCAGTACCGGGAGGATGCGCCAGCTGCGTTTCAAGGATGATCGGCGTTGAATCTTGTGCTGCGAGGTATGCCAAGCCGTCATAGCGACCCAAACCACTCGACATCGTCAGCAAGTGCTTCACTTGCATTTCGCCGCGCGGATCTGATTCCCACTCGGCAATGTATTGCCCCACGGAATCGTCGATCGAAGAGATCAGGCCTTCCTCAATGGCAATCCCGGTGACCATACCCAAGACCGATTTGGCCATAGAAGCGCTGACGGTCGGCGTCTTCGCATTGACGTTGGGTGCATAGGCTTCATGCAGCAGCACGCCATCATGCAAAACGGCAAAGCTGATGCCGCCATATTGGTCTGAATACTCTTGCGCTGCCTCAATCGCCTGCGCCAGATCCGCATCAGGAAGAGCTGTAGGGAGTTTGCGTGTCCCACACCCTGCTAAGCGCACTGATGGGCGATACGCCTCGACATCAAGAATGGTAGCAGCTTGCAATTCTGCCAGCGGCGATGGTGATTGTAACCCCGTGGCTTGCGTCGGTCCAGGTCCTGCTGGGCTGCTGGCCTGACAGGCCCCGACCATGAACAGTCCAGAGATCGAAAGCAGTTTCAAAAGCTTGTGCAAGGTTACTCCTCAACCTTTTGTTCGCCTCACTCTAGGGCTCAGGAAGAATGTATAGCTTTCAAATGACTAGCCGGTCAGTTCACGTTTCCATGAACTGACCGGCCACCATGTCATTAACGAATACGATCAGAAGTTGGCAATCAATCGGAAACCGACTTCACGTTTGCGTGGAAGGATACCTTGGGCCCGACGGTTCGCACCAGAGGCCGTGTCTCCGCCTTCGGTATTCCAGCTCAAATCATTGGTCAGATTGTTGCCGTAGACTTCCACTGCAAAATTGTCAGTCATGTTCACACCTAAGCGTGCATTGAACCGCCAATAACCTTTGACTTCGTTGAACTCGAAATTGTCGACGAAGAAGGAGCCGGTGTAGTTGGAATCCACCCGCAAGAATGCGCCGGGATCATGATTGAAAATCTCACCCAAATCGAGTTCGGTAGAGATTCCTCCGGACAATTCGGGGTTCCAACGGGGACGCTGGCCACCAGCATCGATCTGAACGCCTCCGGTAATCAGGCCCGGTGCGAGGATCGCATTGGCAATCGAGCCGGCGCCACCAAAATTGTTCAGTTCAATGTCATTGTAATTGGCGTTTGCAGAAATCTGCAGCCAATCTGTCGCTTTCCATGTTGCTTCTGCATCGATACCCAAAATCCTGGAATCGCCAGCCTGATTGAGCGGCGTAAAGTTCGGGCTGAGATCAGCAAAGACCTGATTTTTCCAATCGAAGTAGTAACCCGCGATCGAGTAGAAGAGCGAATTGTTTACCTCATGCTTGAGGCCAATTTCGTAAGCGGTCAATTTCTGAACCGGCGTGAAGAGGCCAACAGTCGCAGAGCTGATGCCTGAACCAGGCACGGCAGCTCCGTAATTGTCCGCATTGGTCGCAATACCCTGAATGTTGCTGCTAGACCAGCTGGCATAGACATTGAGGTCAGGTGTTGGCTGATAGGACAAGATCACACGTGGCATGAACTTACTGAACGACTGTTCTTGGTTCTCAACCGTCGGTGTTTCCGTCGCCATGATCTCCGTCGGCCCGTTAAACACAATCGTCTGCGTATCTTTGTTCCAACGACCTTCCAATGAAAGCGTCAGCTGATCCGTGATATCATAATCAATCGAACCGAAGACCCCGTAGTTCTCGCCTTCTTCGACGTTGATCGTTTTCCGCGCGAAGAGAGTACCCAGATCCGACTGTTCAAGATCTTGCGCATAATAGCTAAGCCCGATCATGTAGCGAAGTGGCCCTGACGTGTCAGAGGCATACCGCACCTCAGCGAAGCTATCGCGCGTCCAGCGGACGAAGCCGATCAGAAAGCTGTTGAAGCCCACGACATCGCGCAGGAAGGAGTCTCCCGAAAAGCCGTCGAAGATATTGTAATTGTTCGCCTCACCGCGAGCGACGACTGCGCTAATCGTCGCGTCGTTATCCAAGGTATAGGTCAGGCCCAGATTTCCGCGGAAGACACTGTATTGACCTCCTAAACCTCCAGGGGCTTTCAAACCACTGCGACCTGAAAGCTCGACGGGAACCGTCGTGGCTGATTCGATTGATGGACTAAAGAAAACCGTAGCGAAGTCAGGACCGAACCGTCCCGCTGCTGGAAGGTCTGGCAATTGCTCATCAAAATCAGGGAACTCTCCGCAGAAATGCGCGCGAGGTGACTGTGACAAGTCCGTCGTAAAGGTGTTGAGCAGCTGCCCGGTCACAACATCACGCAGCTGACCCGAGAAAGTTCCGGTGCAGTCACCTGCCGCCACGGTGGGTTGCTGCGAAGCCTGCGAGATAGTGTCTTTAGAATCGACATAGAAAGCGTTGGCTTTCACCTTCAGCGAAGAGGAAGGCTCGAATACAACAGTCCCCATAATGGCGTCTGTGTCGATGCGACCCCATGGATCGCCATTGCCATATTCATAATCGCCACCAACCCGTTCAGTCATAGCGGCAACACGGATACCCAAAGTATCGGTAATCGGCCCACCAATTACGGCCGTTACGTTATTGCTGCTTTCATCTGAGGGCGAGAACGATCCGGACACGCGGCCCTCCCAGATGTCACTGGGTTCGGCAGGCACAAAGTTGACCGCTCCTGAGAAGGTGTTGCGACCAAAGAAGGCGTTTTGCGGCCCCTTGATCACTTCGACCCGATCAAGGTCAAACAGGGGAAGGATGCTCACACCATCAGAGATGTAGGCACCATCCCAGAAGACAGCGCCTGTGCGCGATGCGGGTGTGTTAACAACGGCTTCAAGACCGCGAAACCGGATCAGCGGAGTTACCCGGCTTGAGTTGTTGAATTCAAATCCCGGTGCAAGAGCTGAAATGTCCTCCAGATTGGAGGCGCCCGCTTTGTCGAGATTCTCTTGCGAGAACGCGCTGATCGAAACCGGCACCTCGAGCAGTGTTTCATCGCGCTTACGCGCTGTAACAATGATTTGGCCAGAGGTCACATTATCCTCTGCCTGTGTCGCAGTTTCAACGCTGGCATCCTGCGCATGCGCACCGGAAGTCATTGAAGTTGCGACCGCCATCATGGAAATCGAACCAGTAAAGACTCTTTTATAACCGAAAACCCTCATAAGTTCCCCCTTTAAAAAACTTGCAATCGCGTTTCGTCCGCAAGGACCTGAAGCTCGGTCGGCACGAGATGATGCCACTCAAATCGCTAGCTCTTCCGATCCAGGTCGATGCAGTCACATCTCCGAGCTTGTGTCGCCCGACTTATAATCGTGGACTAAGTCGAAGAATGATCTCAGACGACGCCATTCGCTAGAAAATTCATCTGCTAAATTTCACTTTGGATCGCATTCCGACACAAGAACAGTCTTCAGGGATTCTGACCCGAGCATTGCGCTTCAATCAACTGCGCGCCGTAAGCATAGACAATGTCCCGGGCTGCGATGAGCAACCCAGGACACCAATGACATTATGTCAGATATCTAAAGTGGATTATCGAACCGGATCGAGCTCCGGCTCCAAAAATTGCAACGCTGGAGCCGAGCTACATCCGTTCAGGATAGCGCTCTGCAATGAACTCGCGGTGCACCCTTGGTAACTCGTCTAGGCTGTGGACTTTCTTGCCCGCAGCGCAATCAACGAGCAGATCCTCATCGCTCATATCATATCCGGCCCACGACTTTTCCCACGCCTTGTTAACGCCGGTGAAGTTGTACTTCATGCCAATCAGCGATTTGTCAGGGTTCATCACATCGCCCCGGTTTGATACCCACATATTCTCGGTAAATCGCGGCTGGTGCTTGCCCGGCTCCATATAAGTGCCCCCCTGAAAGAGCATCAGGTCATCGCCAAAGTCCTGGAACTGGGGCATCTTTGGAACTTCGGGCGGATCATTTGCAAACTGCGGCTCCTCCACGAAGAGGCTCCCGCCCAATGGATAGCTCAAGAAGTTTTCGGCAAAGAGCAAATCCTGTAGCTTCATCTCGACCTTCTTGAACGGGTTCCACAGTGTCTCCACCGGCTCCATTGTCTTGGGATCGAGATAGACGGAGTTGAAATGCGACCGCATTTGGACAGTGCCCTTGGGTGCATCCGGGAATTCCTTTGGATCGGGAACTTGCAATTGCCAGGTAAACATGCCCGCCGCGCCCATCAAGACACCGCCCGGCTCGTTCTCGCGCGCAATCATCAAGCGGACGAACATCGGAATATAGGTCCGCTTGCCGACAAGATTGTTCGTCATCTTGAGCTTCGCCAGATTGGCCTGCCGGGGATCGCTTAGATCAAAATTCCCCTGTTGATCGGCGACCCAGGGTTCATTGCTGTCAAGCTGGCCATTGGGAAAGACTTGCATCCGGTCCGCGGCATTGAAGGTCTCCCCTTCCGAGGCTGTGGCGGGTGCGTTTTGAGCCATTCCTCGCCCAGCGCATCCTGCGAGGACGACACTGCTCCCGAGCGCGCCCAGCACAACTCTGCGCATGGGATTTTCAATCGCGGGCTCTTGACCGGAAACCGAACTATCTGTGGCTGATTTGGGAGTGGTCATCAAAAATGGGCCTTCCTTCTATCTGTTGGACATTGTGACGCCTGCCAAACGACTCCCGCGAGATCGGGCATAAAAGCATTAAGAAACAGTCGGTTGCATCACGCTACCATACAGGAACCGAGTATAAAGGCTCTAGCGCCAATCAAACACTGTTCTACCAAAAAATTCACTGCGTAAATTTCGAGTCATGATGGAGGTGCTGTCAACTGGACTGGATGAGTGAGCGGTTGGATAGGCTTGACGAGCCTAACTGGCTCTATGCCATCTCGTCAGATATGCGTGACGCGGCCTGCTTAAGCGGTTCGACATAGCGCTCGACCGCCTGGGCCTCGGTCATGGACTTTTCAAAATAGACTAGCGCCAAAGTGGCCTCCAAGTGGCCGCCGACAATGAGCGGAACCGCAAGGGAAGAGGTTTTTCCCGGCGTATCATTATGCGCGACACGGGCATGAGATGCGTAGCCTTGGCGCCGAATTCGGGTAAGGAAATCCGGTTCTTCCACGATCTGAAGGCTGAATTTAACCTCATCCGAGGTTGATTGCCGCGCTGCCTCCAGCAATGTCTCGCGCTCTTCATCTGGACAAAAGGCGAGATAGGCCTTGCCCGCCCCGCAAGAGAGGATGGGCAGCGTATAGCCCGGGTAATAATTGGCGAATGTCTGCGCCGTAATCGTATGGGTAGAATCCTTAACCATCATACTATTGCCGACGCGAACTGATAAGGTGACAGGCCAATGTAAATCGTTGGTCAATTGTACAAGATGGTTTCGAGCGGTCGAAACCAGCAAGTCTTCAGTCTGAAAGCCGCAGACCAGAGACCAGACCTTTTGCGCCGGACGATACCGCTTGCGCGATTCCTCAACCTCTATCCAGCCATCATGCATCAAGGATTTGATGATCCGATAGACGGTCGCATACGGCAAATTGCAATCTTCCTTGATCTCCATGATCGTGGGATGATTGAGCCGGTTGATGCATTCGAGCGCCTGAAAGGCACGGCTTACGGACCGGATCGGTACGCCGTGGCAGCTTTGCTCAGAATCTGAGTCCAACATTTCAGCCATCAAGACCCTTCCCAGTTAGAAATTCAACTGGTGAATATCATGAGTTCGCCGCAACACCTTGTCAAGCGAGGGCGCTCGCGCTTTGCATCCCCAAGAACGCAGGCCTATTCCTCGCTTTGTCTTTATAAAGCAGTGCGCATACTCAACCGAATTTAACTGGCGAACTTACTTCAGGCCATTGCTGAAATCGCGCCGACGTCTCCCCAAAGCTCTTCGCATTGAGCTTACCAAAGGACAGAAAATGGCGCGGAATTTGTCGACATCGACAAAAGGAATGGATGCGAAGCCCGTTGTAGTTGCGGGCGCTGGCCCAGTGGGCAGTGTGCTGGCCTTATATCTTGCACAGAAGGGTATTCCTGTCGTGCTTGTTGAGAAGGCGGAAGAGCTTCCTTGCGACTTACGGGCATCGACTTTCCACCCACCGACATTGGATATGCTGGATGATCTGGACCTTACCTCCAGCCTGATTTCACAAGGCCTGATCGTGCGCGAATTTCAATTTCGTGAACGCGCAACCGGTGAGGCGGTTAACTTCAATTTGGCGCGTATATCGGGCGAGACCAACCATCCCTATCGCCTCCAATGCGAACAATATAA
>CAZAIG010000080.1:0-11380 GCA_964485135.1 uncultured Porphyrobacter sp.
TTTTAAGCAAGCGAGCTATCCAGACCTTTACACGCTTCGAGCAATTCCTCGACCGCGTCGGTGCTGACTTTGAGGTTCGCGGCTTCTTCATCCGAAAGCTCGATTTCGACCACTTCCTCGGTGCCGCCTGCGCCGATCACGGTCGGAACGCCAACATACAGCCCGTCGAGGCCGTATTTGCCTTCGACGTAGGAAGCGCATGGGAGGATACGCTTCTGGTCGCCAAGATACGCCTCGGCCATCGAAATCGCCGATGTCGCTGGCGCGTAATAGGCCGAGCCATTGCCGAGCAGGCCAACGATCTCGCCGCCGCCCTTGCGCGTGCGGTCTACGATTTCGTCAATGCGCGCTGAGTCCACACCCTTGATCTTGGCGTAATCGTCCACCGGAATGCCGTTCACCGTGGTGTAGCTTTTTACAGGAACCATCGTGTCGCCGTGACCGCCCAGAACAAACGCGTTCACGTCTTTCACGCTGCAATCGAACTCCCAAGCGAGGAAGGTCGCAAAGCGTGCGCTGTCGAGCACGCCCGCCATGCCGACAACTTTGTTATGTGGCAGACCAGAGAATTCGCGCAGCGCCCATACCATCGCATCCAGCGGGTTGGTGATGCAGATCACAAAAGCGTCAGGGCAATTGTTCTTAATGCCTTCGCCAACGGACTTCATAACCGACAGGTTGATGCCGAGCAAATCATCGCGGCTCATACCGGGCTTGCGCGGAACGCCTGCGGTCACGATCACTACATCAGCGCCAGCGATCTCGGCATAGTCATTGGAGCCGGTGATCTTGGCATCGAACCCTTCAACCGGGCCGCATTGTGACAGGTCGAGCGCTTTGCCCTGCGGCATCCCTTCGGCGATGTCGAACAGGACGATGTCGCCCATTTCTTTCTTCGCGGCGAGGTGGGCGAGCGTGCCGCCAATCATGCCTGAACCGATAAGTGCAATCTTTTTGCGGGCCATTGGGTCGATATTCCTTTGCCGAATTTATTGGAACGTCATGACTATCTTGGTGAAAGCCATGTGTTCCTCATGGGTAAACTTGTGATTTCCACAAGACGGTTAAGCCGGGGCAGAACCGATTGCAACTGCCAATTGCTCCTTATTTAGAACTATTTATGAGAGTGCCTTGCAATAGCAATAAGAGGCTGTGTTTAAGGCTGACTATTCGAAATGGCCGCTCCCAATTCATAGATTATCTCTACCGAGGGGTGGTTTGCTTGCTTTGATCGGGCGTGATGACAAGCATGACGGCCACTCTTGCCGTGGCGATCGAGCGATGGCGATGAAGGTGTAGTAAAATGCTGGCTGCTGCACGACCCAGACGGCGATTGTTGCGGTCGCAACGCCACTAATCCTACCGATGAGCAAGCGGCCTTGTTGATTGTACAGCGAGCTGACGAGCAAGCGGTGTGCATGAGCAGGTGGCACATGTAGGCCAGCATTTGGCCCAAGCAGAGCTTTCAAATTCTGCAAGAACTTTGCCTGCGTCAACCATGCTGATTGAGCGATAATGGTTCAGGTTTTGGTTAGAGCCCTGCTGCCAAAACCTAGGCAAAGAACGCAAATTGCGTCGGTACTAGGCCGCCGGCGCGGCTTTGGCCGCTTCATATTGACGTGCCAGTCTGGCGGCCATCCGCCGGTCAAGCATTCGGCAAATCCCAAGCCAATATTGGAATTTGGCAATTTCACCAGTCGCAGCGCATTTTTCGGCTTGCTGTCGCGCTTCATCGGCTGCGCTCAGTCCATGCTTTGCAAAATAGCGAAGACTTGCTTCCAAAATTCCCTGATCAACCCTTCCCGAAGCGCAGTTGTCATTGGCTGCTTTGGCGTTTGCATGATGGGCCAGAGTGCGCGTTATTGGTGATTTGAGTGAGGTGCGCACGACTGCTTGATGGTTGTTCATATGAGAGAGCGTCCTAAATTCTCTGAATGGGAGCAAGCGAAATAGATCACTTTCGGCTAAGGCATAGTTCTATCTTAAGGTTTCACGCCTGTTAACAAATGCCGCGGAAGGTGACTTATCGGTTCCGGGCAGGCTGATTTAGAGAGATGAGATACGAAACGTGTTTCGGAGCTTTATTCAACGGCCGCATTGCCGCCGCTACTTTCCTCAGGGCTTGGGGCCACTCCAGGCGGATTGATCCATTGCCCTGATCCCGCATATTCTTCTTTGACCTGACCTGCGCCCGGTAGAATAGTGCTGTTGGCGTAAGGGTCAGCGACTGGCACCTCTGGTACTTTTGGGCCAACGCGCGGCCCGCTATCGGCGGGTGCCGGAGCGGCGGGAGTCGGCGTGTAGCTTGGCACCACATTGCCGAGGCCTGATCCAGCGTCCACACCCAAAGCTGAGCCAAAGGCCGGGTTATAGCTGCTTTCAAAGCTTGATGGCGCGCTGGGGCGGCGTCCGTAATTGGGTGCAGGAATGCGCTCGATCCCGGCGTATGGCCCTTTGAATGCCGCTTGCGTACCATTGCGACCGCGCATGGTGTAGAAGCGGTGCGCGCCGATATTGCCGACAAAGTTGAGCGACGGTGCCCAATAAGGGTTCACCCAGTTTGTATGGTAATGGGTCGCTAGGCCGACAGGTTTAAATACTTCGCCCGACAATGCCCGAGCAGCAACGCGCTGAACGCGCGCCCAACCAGCGCTGCTTGGTTTGCGGCGCATCGAACCATCGCAGGTAAAGCTGAACTGGCAGCCAGTAGCGCGCGTCGATCCTTCGTAAACCACGCCGCAAACGCTATTTGGCCAAGCAGAATGCGCAACCCGGTTGAGTACGACTTGCGCGACGGCGCGTTGGCCAGATTCGCTTTCGCTCACGGCTTCGTAGTAAATCGCTTGCGTCATGCAGCGCAGTGCGCGCGCTTTATTCATCCCCGATCCGTAAGATCGGAAAGACGATGCCGCTGGACCAGCTTCGATCCGCGTGCCTAGTGTGGCAATCACCTCCTCATCGGGGGCTTCGAATGGGTCTAGGCTAGGCAGGACGTAGGCAGCCTCCGGCGTTTCTTCTAAATAATAGAATGCAGAACCGGGAAAGCTCTGTCCCGATGTTTCAAAAGGCATGGCCGAAACCGATGGAGCATCAGCCCGGGCAAGCTCGGCGGGACCAGGGCCAATATCCGACCAATCGGCAGGGGCCGCCATAGCCGGCACTGCAATCGCAGCAGCCAGTACGAGCAAGCGCTTGCCCGTATGCCTTTTCGCATACTTATTACCGGCTTTACCCGGCGCAAAAGAGAAGGTTTTGTCGGTCTGTGTCATGGTGCAAATTCGCGTGCCAGCGCGTATCTCCGGATGCCTGTTTTGGCGAGCGCTCAATCGGCGGCGTCCCGAAAGTGAACAGTGCCAATTTGAAAGTTAAACCTTGTGACTTGCTGATTGGAATGCGGCCCCGTAACGCACGAGTCGTGAAGAAATTGCGCATTTTCGGGCCAGTTTTGGCGACTATGCTGACGATTGGTGTGAGCGCTTGTAGTGCCGCGCCCAGCACCGAGGAATCGGGGCGCGATCATGCAAGTGTCGTGAGTCTTAACCCCTGCATAGATGCGATTTTGGTCGAGATTGCGAATGCTGAGCAGGTCCTAGCTTTGTCGCATTACAGCCGAAATCCGCAATCGACCTCGATGGATACGCGGCGTGCTGAGCAGTTTGGTGTAACGGGCGGAACCGCCGAAGAGGTGCTGGCGCTGAGACCTGACATTGCGCTGGCCGGCAGCTTTATCGCACCGGCGACAAAAAACGCTTTTGAGCGACTAGGAATGCGAGTTGAAACGTTTGGGAGCCCAACAAATGTTGATGGCAGCTTTGCGCAAATTCGCAATCTTGCCGATATCATAGGAGATGGCGCGCGCGGAGATGACTTTATCGCTGAGATCAAAAAGATGCTGGGCCCCGAAAAGGATGATGCAGCGCGCAGAGAAGAAGTTTTCACCGCGCTTGTCTGGCAATCTGGACAAATCGTAGCGGGTAGGGAGACCTTGCTTACCGAACTGCTGCGCCGCAATGGTTTCGTTAGCCATGCTGACGAAAACGGTCTGGGCCAAGGCGAATACGTGTCGCTTGAGCGGGTTTTGGCTGATCCTCCCGATCTTTTGCTCATTGCGGGGGATAGCCTTGGGCAGGAGCATCCAACTTTGGGGAATTTGACGGAAACGCGGGTAGAGCGGCTCGACCCCAGCCTCCTATATTGCGCCGGCCCAACAATGCCGAAACTGAACGACAGGCTGGCCGCTATCCATCGCTCGATGATGCAGGAGCGCGGATTATGAACCGTGCATCGGTGATCTTTGCCAGTCTTTTGCTGATCGCTTTACCACTATCTTTGCTTGCCGGACGTGTGTGGATTGATCCGTTTAATCTTGCTGACTCAGGCCCCAATGCCGCGCTAATTTTGATGGAGCTGCGCCTGCCAAGGGCGCTGCTTGCGATCGTAATCGGCGGAGGGCTAGGGGCAGCGGGCGCAAGCATGCAAGGATATTTGCGCAATCCTCTTGCTGATCCGGGTCTGTTCGGGATTGCTCCGATGGCAGCTCTGGGAGCAGTGGCGAGCTTTTGGTTTGGGCTTTCCGGCGGCTGGGCACTGCCCATTGCCGCTCTCATCGGCGCAGCACTTGGCATGGGAATGCTCGCCATGATTGCTGGGCGCACCGGCGGAATTGCTCTGTTTACGCTGGCGGGATTAATGATCGCCAGCCTAGCAGGCGCGCTAACGGCTCTCGCCATCACCTTATCGCCCAATGCCTTTGCGATGAGCGAGATTGTGATGTGGCTGAACGGGGCGCTGACCGATAGATCGTGGAGCGAGGTGTGGCTGGCGGCTCCCTTGGTTGCGCTCGGCACAGCAATATTGATGCTGGCGGCGCGCAGCTTGGATGCGCTGACATTGGGAGAGGATGCTGCGCGCTCTATGGGGATCAGATCTTCGACTTTGCTGTGGCTGCTGATTTTGGGTGTTGGCTTGACCGTGGGGGTAAGCGTAGCAGTGGCGGGCATCATTGGCTTCGTTGGCCTGATTGTGCCGCATTTGGTTAGGCCTTTGACGGACCGACTACCCTCCAGCCTGATTGTGCCCAGTGCACTCGCAGGCGCTCTCTTGGTGTTGATCGCGGATTGCGTAGTGCGGATTTTACCGCTGGTCACTGAGCTGCGGCTGGGCATTGCGCTTAGCCTGATCGGCGCGCCGTTCTTCCTGTGGCTGCTCTTAAAATTGCGGCGGTCATCATCGGGAGCACTGGCATGAGCTTAGCAGCGATCGAGCTCGCTCTGTCACGAGGGAACAAAGAGGTTGTTCAGGGCTTCTCTGCCGCTTTGGAGAAAGGTGAACTCACCGCGATTTGCGGCCCAAACGGAGTAGGCAAATCGACTTTGTTGATGGCGCTCGCGGGTTTGATCGAGCCGACAGCGGGAATGGTTGTGCTCGATGAAAAGCGACTTGAGAAATACACCGATCAGGAACGAGCACAGACAATAGGCTACCTTCCGCAAGGTGCTGATGTTGCGTGGGATGTGTCGGTCGAGAATCTGGTAAGGCTAGGGCGCTTGCCGCATCGTGACCGCGGCGATGCAGCGGTAGAAGCTGCGATTGCAGCGCTCGATCTAGAAGACCTGCGTATTCGTCCTGCATCGCAGCTGTCGGGCGGAGAGAAAGCGCGCGCATTGCTCGCCCGTGTCTTGGCCGGCGAGCCGGATTGGATATTGGCAGATGAGCCATTAGCAGCACTGGATCTGGCGCATCAACTAAGCCTGCTCAAACACTTGCGCGGAGCAGCTGATGCGGGCGCTGGTGTAGTCATTGTCCTACATGATCTGACTATGGCAATGAACTATGCCGACCGCGTAGCCGTGCTCTCAGACGATGGGGACGTGGGGTTTGCAGGCTCAACCCTCGCTGCCGACGGACCGCCGCAAGAGGCGCTCTCTGAAGCCACAGTGTCCAGCGTTTGGGGCGTCAAAGCGCGCTGGATTGGCGGCAATGGTGCTAAAGCACTGGTCACCAAGTAAAGCACTCTGTCTGAATGCGGCATTCAGCCTGTCTAAAGCAAACCAGCCACATATATTCGTTTTCAGAGTGAGGGCCCCGCACAAATGAAACGCATGCTTTTGAGCGCAGCTGTATCCGTGATGACCATTTGCGGAGCAGCAACCCCAGCCAGCGCCTGCATGACCGTGCAGCAGCAGGTCACTATCCACCCTTTGACTGAGGCGAAGCCAATCAAAGCAAGCCGAGGCATCGGGACTGTCTTCAAAATCCGCTATGATGGTGCCCGCGCAGGCGAAATCGACAAGCTATGGCCCAATTACTACGCGGTCGAAGTCTTGAGCGGCAAGTTGAAGGGGCAAGAGGTGCTTATCCCCGCTCATATAACCTCTTGCCATTCCGTCCATATACCCAAGGGTGTCGAAGGCTACGTCGTCGGCACATTGGAACGAGATAGTCGCGAAGCTAAGCGGTTTGGGCGCCCGATACTGAGCACCGGCTTCAATGGACGCAGGCAGGGGTTTGAAATCCCTGGCCCGGGAAACTCCGAAAGCTAAGCGGGCAATTCGTGATTCTTGATCACGAGAGAGAATTGGGAGGAGGACGACACCGGCCGTTCGTCCTCCCGGCTCCCACTGTGTGCGCTTGCCTAACCTGAAATCCTTTATTTCGAGGTAAGACCGCGCGATTCCAGCATTGGCTGCACATCGGGCTGACGCCCAGCGAAGTTTTCAAACATCTTGAAATAATCCATTGTGCCGCCCCGGCTTAACACAGTCTTGCGGTAGTGTTCGCCATTTTCGCGCGTCATACCGCCATTATCGATAAACCATTTGCGCGAGTCCTTATCGAGCATCTCGGTCCACAGATAGCTGTAGTAGCCTGCCGAATAACCAGCAGGCGAACTGAAGATGTGGTTGAAATAGCTGCTGCGATAGCGTGGCGGCACCAGATCAATTTCCAGCCCCAACTCTTCCAAAGACTTGCGCTCAAAGGCATCGACCTGTTCTTTGGTGGTGATCGCGCGCGCTTCTTCTGGAGACAGAGCGTGCCATTTCATATCGAGCAAAGCCGCCTCAACCACCTCACCAAAATCATACCCTTGGTTGAATTTGGAGGCATCATCCATCTTTTTAATCAGGCTGGCCGGGATCGTTTCTCCCGTTTCATGGTGTTTTGCGTAATTCTGCAGAACTTCTGGGTAAGTTGCCCACATTTCATGCACTTGGCTGGGGTATTCGACAAAGTCTCTAGCCGTCGCCGTGCCTGAAAGTGAGGCGTATTTTTGATCCGCAAAGAAGCCGTGGAGTGCATGGCCAAATTCGTGGAATGTCGTCTCTACCCAGTCAAAGCTGACCAGCTGCACTTCGCCTTCTGGCGCTTTGGGGATGTTGAGCACATTGTAGATCACTGGCTTGGTGCCGTTCATATAGCTTTGATCGACAAAGTTGCTCATCCATGCGCCGCCGCGTTTTGATGGGCGCTGGAACGGATCGAAATAGAAAAGCCCGAGTTCGCTGCCATCTGCTTCAAACACGGAGTATACCCACACATCGGGGTGATAAACTGGTAGATCGGTGCGGCGTTCAAACGTCAGACCGTAGAGCTTTTCCGACATGTAGAAGACGCCATCTTCCAGCACTTTATCCAGCTGGAAATACTGCATCACTTCATTGTCATCGAGCTGATACCGCTCTGCCTTGATTTTGTTGGCATAGCGATACCAATCCCAAGGCTGGACGGTGAAATCGCCGCCTTCTGCCTTGATCACTTCATTCAGCATCGCGGCTTCCTTTCGCTGCGTTGCTGCAAGGGCTGGGACCATTTGCTCCATAAAGCCAAGCGCGGTGGCAGGTTTTTGCGCCATCCGGTCGTACATTGTGTAGCTTGCCCAGTCGGGCTCTCCGAACAATTGCGCTTTCTCTGCGCGCAAAGCGGCAATCTCAGCGAGCAAGACGCGGGTGTCGTTATCATCTCCCATCACAGCGCGGTCATGGCTGGCTTTGAACAAGGCTTCGCGCGTCGCTCGGTTTTCTAATGATGGAAGGAGCGGCTGCTGCGTCGTGTTTTGCAGAGCGATGACAAATTTGCCGTCCTTGCCCTTTTCTTTGGCGAGGGCAGCCGCGCTTTCAATCTCACCTTTGGAAAGACCTGCAAGTTCAGCCTCTGTATCCACGATTAGCGCGTTATCGACTGTGGCATTGCGCACTTTTTGGCTGAATTCCGTGGTGAGAGTGGAGAGCTTGCCGTTGATGTCTTTGACTTGCTCACGCTCACTATCGGTGAGCAAAGCGCCGGCATGAACCATACTCTTGTACGCTTCTTCCAGAAGTTTGGCGTCCTCAACCGTCATCGCCATACTGGCGCGTTTGTCGTAAACGGCTTTCACTCGGGCGAACAATTCAGGGTTCAGCGTGATGCTGTCGCCATGGGCGGAAAGCTTGGGGCTGACTTCCTTTGCGATTGCGTCAAGCCGGTCATTGGTGTTGGAGCCGGTGAGAGCGAAAAACACTGCGGCAACGCGGCTGAGCATTGCGCCCGATTTTTCCAAAGCGACGATTGTGTTGTCGAAAGTGGGCGCGGAGGGATTGCCTATGATCGCGTCCACTTCCGCCTTTTGGATGGCCATGCCTTGAGTGAAGGCGGGCATGTAATCATCCTCGCTGATTGTGCTGAAATCAGGTGTCTGGAATGGAAGGGTGCTAACCTCTGCGAAATAGCCGGTGCCGGTAGGGATCGCAGGGCTATATTCGGTGGCATCCTCTGCCGCGGCGATCGGGTCCGTTTCGCTGTAGGTTGCACAGGCGGTGAGGCCGGTTGCGGTCAGCGCGATAAGCGCGGTGCGGGCCAATAGTTGGGCCTTCATATTCTCTCCAATAATTCGTTTGGCGAAGCGCATTTCAATTTGCGGTCCGAACTCATCCATTTTGGATGCTAATACCGCCTAGTTGAACAGCACATTGCGCGAAAGCGCAAGACGTGATTGCTTTGTACGGCTTTAGCTTCGCATGGCTGCGCATGATACCCTGGAGTGCACTCTACTTTTAGCGCTGGTTTCCCGTGCTTGCAGCCAAGGTGCGACCCAAAGGCACTCGCGGGAAGTTGCGATCAAAGAGGCGGCTATCTTACCCTACTCCATGACTGCGCGCCCCTTCATTTTTTCTGTAGGGTGTGGGTAGGGAAGAAACAGCAAGAACATGGGGAGAACACACTGCTTGCAGCATAACATCCGCATTGCCCACTAGACTCTTAGCCGCGCACGGCTCATTTGCCTTGTCATGGCTTTGTCGAAAATTTCGGTTCGTGGTGCAAGAGAGCACAATCTAAAGGGCATCGATATTGATCTGCCGCGTGATGCGTTGATCGTGGTGACGGGTTTGTCAGGGTCGGGGAAGTCCTCGCTCGCATTCGACACGATCTATGCAGAGGGGCAGCGGCGCTATGTCGAGTCTTTGAGTGCTTATGCGCGCCAATTCCTTGAAATGATGCAAAAGCCCGATGTTGAGCATATTGATGGCCTCAGCCCGGCGATCTCCATCGAGCAGAAAACCACCAGCCGCAATCCGCGATCCACCGTGGCGACGGTGACCGAGATTTATGACTACATGCGGCTATTGTGGGCGAGGGTGGGCGTGCCGTACTCACCAGCTACGGGCAAACCGATCTCAGCGCAATCGGTCAGCCAAATGGTCGACCGCGTGATGGAATTGCCAGAAGGCACGCGCGCCTATCTGCTCGCGCCAGTGGTGCGCGGCCGCAAGGGTGAATACCGCAAGGAAATGGCCGAATGGCAGAAGGCGGGCTTTACTCGCGTAAGGATTGATGGCGAGCTCTACGCAATCGAGGAAGCGCCCGCGCTCGACAAAAAGTTCAAGCATGACATTGAAGTTGTCGTCGACCGGCTGGCAGTGAAGTCAGGGCTTGAAACGCGGTTGGCGGATTCATTCGAGACGGCGCTGAAACTGGCGGATGGATTGGCCTATATCGACCTTGCCGATGGAATGGTTCCGGGGCGTGAAGACGAAGCGGCAAGCCAAGATAAGAAGATGAAGGGGGCAGGCATCCCCGCCAATCGCATTGTCTTTTCCGAGAAATTTGCCTGTCCCGTTTCCGGCTTCACCATCGAAGAGATCGAGCCGCGCCTTTTCTCTTTCAACGCACCGCAAGGGGCCTGCGCGACCTGCGACGGTCTTGGTGAAAAGCAGCTGTTCGACGAACAATTGGTCGTGCCCAACGAAGCGCTCACTCTCAAACAGGGGGCGATTGCGCCATGGGCTAAATCGAACCCGCCGTCTCCATACTACATGCAGGTCCTAAGCAGTCTGGCCCGCGCCTATGACTTTGACGTCAACACGCCGTGGAACGAGCTGGAGCCCGATCAGCGTTTGATCATCCTGCACGGCACTGGCGGCATGCCGGTTGAGCTGACGTTTAAAGATGGACGCAAAAGCTACACAGTGAACAAGCCGTTCGAAGGGGTGATCGGCAATCTCAATCGCCGCCTGATGCAAACCGACAGCGCGTGGATGCGCGAGGAGCTATCAAAGTTTCAAACCGCGCAGCCTTGTGAGACTTGCGGGGGTAAACGGCTCAATCAAAAGGCGCTGGCGGTGAAGATTGCGGGTACAGACATTGCCGATCCAGTGAAGATGAGCGTGGCTGATGCAAAGGCGTACTTCCTTGATCTGGACAACCATCTCACCGATCAGCAACGGCAGATTGCAACGCCCATCCTCAAAGAGATCAACGAGCGGCTTGGCTTCCTCGACAATGTTGGGCTGGACTATCTCAACCTTGATCGCACGTCCGGCACGCTTTCGGGCGGGGAGAGCCAGCGCATTCGTCTCGCCTCGCAAATCGGAAGCGGGCTCTCCGGCGTGCTTTATGTCCTAGATGAGCCATCAATCGGCCTGCACCAGCGCGACAATGACCGGCTGCTCGAAACGCTCAAACGCCTTCGTGATCTGGGCAATACAGTGATCGTGGTTGAGCATGATGAGGATGCCATACGGCAAGCCGATCACGTCGTCGATATTGGCCCCGGAGCGGGCGTGCGCGGCGGTGAGATCGTCGCCCAAGGCACGCTGAAACAGATATGCAAGTCGAAAAAGTCGCTGACCGCTGACTATTTGACTGGGCGCAAGAAAATCGAAATTCCCGCAAAGCGGCGCAAGGGTAATGGTCATGACCTGACCGTGCACGGGGCGACCTCTAACAATCTGAAGGATGTGACCGCATCCATTCCGCTCGGCACTTTTACTTGCATCACTGGCGTATCGGGAAGCGGCAAGAGCAGCTTAACCGTCGACACATTGCATGCTGGCGCGGCGAGGGTTCTGAACGGTGCGCGCATTATCGCTGGCCCGCATGAGAAAATCACTGGCCTGGAATATTG
>CAZAIG010000081.1:0-10854 GCA_964485135.1 uncultured Porphyrobacter sp.
CGACCCAGTTCGGACACAACACGAAATATCCAATGGCTTGAGAAGTGGCGAGGATTGAGATCCCCACGTATAAGCCGGATTGGTTTGCTGACAGCTCCAAACGAAACTAATCCACGTTGCGGATCAGAAGAACGAGCGCTCCGGCCAAAAAGCTGCACAAAGCCAGTCCAGCGAAGACCGAGGCTAAAATGGCGGCGACTTCGCTCTCGCTAAATGCCAGCAAAGCGATGATCGGCGCGATAACCGATGGCAGCGTATTGGAAAGGTTCATCACGCCCAAAAGCAATCCGCGGCGATTGTGACCGCTGACCAATTGAGCGATTAGCGCCGTGTCTACAGCTAGATATGCAGCCAGCGCAGTTTGGACCAGCCCGTAGCCGATCAGGAACCAAGGCAGCTCATTTGCTCCCGCCAGCATTGCCATTCCAAAACCGAACAAGCATGCAAATACGAAAAGCGGCCAGCGCCTGCTGCGCCAGCGGTCTGATATATAGCCTGAGAAAAGTGTAACGCTGATCGCCAAAATGGCAGCAGGCGCTGTAAGCGTGGCCAAAATCTCGCTTGCCCCCGCACTTTGCCAATCAGCCTGAGTTTGCTGCATCAAGGTAATGTAGAGATAGATGTAGCTGATGACGAAGGCTGCACCCGTTTGAACAAGCAAACGAGAGAGCCATGCCAATGAGAAATCCGTGCTGATTTGCGCGCTCGAACCAGCGGCGGAAATGTCACTAATGTTTGCCTTTGCGGTCAATTGATCGTTGCCGCCACCGATTACAGCGCCCAATGGCCACAATATAAGCAGGGGAAGTATACAGGCCGCTACCAATATGCCCGTCGCTAGGAACGCCATGGCCCCGTCTTTAGGAAATAGCCAAGCGATGGGCACCACCAGCAAGGTAGAAGCAGGCAGCGCCGCTGTCATTAGACCTCCTAGCCGTCCTTTCACCTCGTCGGGAAAGTGATCTGCCAGCAAAGCTCCCAAGGGAGAAAAGCAGCAATTCAGCGCAATCTGGAAGAAGATCACTGCGAAAAGGAGGCTGGCAAAGCTGTGCGTGAAGGCAAAACCAATATAAGCGACGAATAGCAAGGCCGCTCCAATTGCGATCAACCCGCGCCGGTTGCCATATCGGCCCAGCCAGCGGTCTCCAATCGCGCCTGAGCCAACATTGGCGAGCCCGGCCACAATGCCTCCCACAACGAGCAGCCAACTGAGCCAATTGGCAGCGTTATCGGGTGCGAGCGCTTCCACCCGCCGAGGCAGCATCATCACAAACAAGGGCATGAAAGCGATATGTGCGCCCAGGAAAGCCAGCGCATATGTCCAATAGGCTGCAGTTGAACTGGATTTGGACAAGTTAGGCGGTTGTCCCAAAAGGGGCTGTGCTTTCCCGTTCGATAAACTCAAAAGGCAGTTGGAAAAAGCCCCCCTCCTCGTTCCCTGAGGCGGCTGAGATGAGGCCCTTGCAGGCTTGCGCAATCATCGAAGCTGTGGGTTGGCGGATCGCAGTCATTGGGGGCACACTAAGCCGAACGCCAGGCGTATCTTCAAAGCTAACCAAGGCTAGGTCATGAGGGATCGTTAGTCCGACATGCTGCACCGTATGGAAGACTGCAAAGGCCATCTGATCGTTGTCAGCGATTATGGCGGTTGGGCGATTGTCGCTTTCTAGCCACTGCCTTGCGACTCTGCTTGCGATATCGAACTGGAACCCGCCTTCGCCGATCCATTCTTCGCGCAGCTCATGGCCAAGTTCGGCCAACGTGGATCGATAGCCATCCAGCCGCATCGAAGAGTTGCCGTAATCTGGGGAACCGGCGAGATAGGCTATCCGCTGGTGGCCAAGCTCAGCGAGATGACGAGTAACTTGTGCACCGGCGCCAACTTCATCCATGCAGACATCGACGAATTCACCGCCTTCGCGGCGCCCCACGCGCGCGCAAGCGATCTCTTGTGCTTTCAAAAGATCGGTAAGCGCTGCATTGTCACTGTGCGGCGGGGTCAGAATGACACCATCGGGTCGCAGTTCTGAAATCGCTTTTGATAACTGTTCCAGAGCTTGGGGCGTTTCGGTATCGATCAGCTCAAACACCATGTGATAGCCATGCTTTTCGCATTCGGTCATCCCGCCGAAAAGCATTTGATCGACCCAGTCATTGCCGCGTCCGGCGCGCCAGTTATCGTAAGTGCGTTGGCGATCATTGATTGCGAGAATCAGATAGGATCGCGCCCCGCGCATCCGCCGGGCTGAGATATTGGGCACATAGCCCAAGCGATCAATGGCTTCGCTTACCTTGTCGCGAACGGCTGGCTTAACATTGGGCCCCTTGTTGAGGACGCGCGACACTGTTTGGCGCGAGACCCCAACGTCTTTCGCTACATCGCGAATTGTCACCCTCTGCCTGCTAGCCATGTGCTCAGCCAATCTCCCGTCGACCTTGTTATGGCCATAATTGTACGCTGATTTCAAGAGAAACTGTGACCGGTCACATTTTTGCTTGTGACCGGTCACAAAAGCGGTTAGCAAAAGGATGAATTCGTCTCGACAGAGGGCGAATCGGGTATTTGGGAGAGATAATGATGCGTCGTTTTACTGCTGCGTTTGCCTTTGGAGCATCCGCGATCGCACTATCCGCACCGGCAATGGCTCAAGATGCAGCTGCAGCTGAAGATCAACAGGCTGAAGAGGCGAACGAGGGCGGCAACGCGATCATCGTCACCGCTGATCGCCGCGAACAAACTTTGCAGGACTTTGCGGGAACTGCCTTTGCCATCAGCGGCGAAGATCTGAAGGCGCTCGGCGTCCAAAACGTAACCGATCTCCAAAACCAGGTACCCGGCCTTTCGGTCGCAAACAACCAAGGCAATGTGGAAGTTTACATCCGCGGTATCGGATCCTCGAACAATACAGAGCTGGGCGATCCGGCCGCAGCGTTTCACTTTGATGGGGTGAATATTCCCCGCCCTTCAGGCATTGGATCAGCGTTCCACGACATTGAACGCGTTGAAGTCAACGTAGGCCCGCAAGGCACGTTGAGGGGGCGCAATGCAACAGCGGGCTCGATCAATGCCATTTCCTTCCGCCCGGGTCTGGGGGGATTTGATGGCGCTATCGAAGCGGAGTACGGCAACTTTGACCACCGCTCCTTGCGCGGCGTGCTCAACATTCCCTTGGGCGACACAGTCGCCGTTCGTTTCTCTGGTCTCTATCAGGCCAATGATTCCTATTATAACAATGTTGGCCCGGTTGAAGGTATCGATGTAGCGGAAGCCCAAGACAATCTCTCTGGCCGCGCGCAATTCTTGTGGGAGGCAACAGATCGGCTGTCCATACTTGTGGCTGGCGATTACATTGCAGAGAACGGCACGGGCTATACTGGCTCTAACTATGCCCTAGCACTTGGCACTCTTGAAGATGGTAACATCACGCAGGAAGAATTCGATAACATCGACCCGCGCGATGTTATCGCGCGCGGCATTACGCCGGAGCTTAACACCGATCACTGGGGCATTCGCACGACGATCGAATATGAGGGTGACGGCTTCAACGTCGAATATATCGGCAGCTATCGCGATGCTGTCTACGATTATGAAGCGACGACGCCGATTTCGCCTGCCTTCCCGGGAGTGCTTGAGCGCTTGTCTGAGCGTGATAACATCTTCACGCCAGAAGTGGGTGATGTCATCAATGACCCCATTATTCTTCAGGAAAACCTCGACAATTTCTCGCGTTTCCGGATCATCTCGGATTCGCGCTCACACTTCCATGAGCTGCGCGTCTTCAATTCCGAGGGTCCTTTCATCTGGAGCCTCGGCGGGCTTTACATCAATGAGAAGCAACGCTCTTTCCTGGGTTCGACCGGAGACCGGGGGACCTTCTTCCAAGGGGTGGAGTTCAATACTCGAACCGACACCGATTCTTATGCGATCTATGCCGATGCAACCTATGAATTGTCTGATACCTTCCGCCTAACCGGCGGCATTCGTTACACTGATGATCAGAAAGAGCGCACGGGCGTGGCTGCGCGATACGGTCTAGCGATTGGCGGCGGTAGCTTTGAATGCTGCCTTGGTGTGCGAGTTGGTACCGAAGGTTTTGAGTTTGCGGCTTTCGACCGCACGATCATCGATCCTGATACAGATAGCGATGGAACAATTTCAGAAGCTGAGATCTTTGCATTCCATCGCAATGGTATTGCTCAGCCCGGTGAGCGCGATAATCTTGATGACATCTTGGACTTTGGTCCGCTTCCCGGCGATGTGTTTGAGCGCCCCGGTGCGCCCGAATGTCTCGACACGATAAGCTTTGATGGCCTGTTCTGCGAAGGCTTCACCAGAGGTGATCCATTCTTCAACAGCCAATTTACTTTCGCGGTCCCGTTCCAAGGACAGATCTTTCAGCAGGATGGTGAGTTTCAGGATGACTTCATCGATTGGCGTCTGCGCGCCGAGCTTGATCTCACGCCTGACAACTTGCTCTATGCTCTAGTAGCGAATGGTCACAAGTCGGGCGGCTTTAACGACAACCTTGGAAACAACGGCGTATCGCCAACATACGGCACCGAACAGGTTATCCTCTACGAGCTTGGTTCTAAGAACGAGTTCGACATCGGTGGACAGCGTGCCTATTTGAACGCTTCGCTGTTTTACAATGATTACACCGATCAGGTCTTCACCGGCTTGCTAAGTGTTGCAACCGCTGCGGAAACGGCGATCGGCATTCTTGGCCAAGACGTTCCCATTCCTGACGGCACCAACACTGACCTTGTCGTATCGTTCAGCTTTAACGCTGCAGATTCGGAAATCTACGGTGCTCAAGTTGAGGGCGGCTTTGGCCTTCCAGGCGACATCAAGTTTGATTTCACTGCTCTTTGGCTTGAAGCTCAAATCAAAGACTCCGATCCCATCCCAGATTTCCGTTTCCAAGCCGATGTAAACGGTGGGGTGAGTTTTTTCCGCAATGTGAACGGTGCACGTTTTCAGCGGACACCGCGCTGGCAGCTTAACGGCAAGCTGAGCCAAGTGATTGAATTGCCAACCGGTCAGCTCGATTGGGTTGCCTCGCTTGGCTATCGTTCGTCGCAATTCCACACGATCTTTAACAGTCAGGAATTTGATAACGTAACCGGCGATCCGATTGGTGAAGTCACCAGTGGACGCTTGCTTGATCGGATCGGCGGCTATTTCACCCTGGATATTGGTGCAGGCTGGACCTTGGATGATGAAGGCAAATATCGCTTCGAAGTCTATGGCAACAATGTCACCAATGCGCAGGAAGAAGCAGCGATCATCATCACGCAGTTTGATAATACACGCTTCTTCATCAGGCCTCGGACCTTTGGCGCGCGCATTCGCGCCAAGTTCTAGGCGACTGGAAGCAAATAGGGATATCAATGGGATTGCGAGGGGGCTTTCCATTGATATCTCGACCTTGTTCGGCCGGTAGTGGAAATCGGGCCTTAGATTTTGGGGCCAGCCAACAGGATCTTGAGATCATGCGCGCAATGAAATTCTGCGGATTGTTGACGGGCATTGCCCTAGCTTTGGGCGGCGGCCCCGTGCTCGCACAACAGGCCTCGCCTGCAAATAACGAGACTTCAACCGAGACACCTTCTCCATCGCCGTCGCAGGTGCGCACGTCAGTTCCCGCCGGCTTCGAGCTCGTCTGGTCTGACGAGTTTGATCGCCCTGGACTGCCCGATCCGACCAAGTGGAAATACGACACCCATCGCAATCAGGAAGGGTGGTACAATAACGAGAAGCAGTATTATTCTGCCGAGCGGCTTGAGAATTCGCGCGTCGAAGATGGCCGTTTGATTATTGAGGCTCGGCAAGAAGTGCTGTCAGAGGCTGGGCTAGCCGATTGGGGTGGCCAGGAATACAGCTCTGCGCGGCTCATCACTCAGGGACTGGGCGACTGGACTTACGGTTTCTTCGAAATCCGCGCAAAATTGCCCTGTGGACGCGGGACTTGGCCAGCGATCTGGATGTTGCCGTCAGACCCAGACGTGGTGTGGCCTGCGGGCGGCGAGATCGACATTATGGAGCATGTTGGTTTTGATCCAGGCGTGATCCATCATTCGATCCACACAACTGCATTCAATTTCTCTCGCGGGACCCAAAAGACTAACAAGCATGAGTTGCCCACCGCTTGTGAGCAGATGCATAAATACCAGCTGTTGTGGGCTCCGAAAATGTTGATGTTCGCGGTCGACGATAAACCCAAGTTTCTATTCCAGAAAGAGAGCGGCAAGCAAACGCGTTGGCCTTTCGACAAGCCGCAGCATTTGCTTTTGAACGTCGCTGTAGGCGGCACTTGGGGCGGGCAAAAAGGGATCGATCCACTCGTCTTTCCAGCCCGGATGGAGGTTGATTATGTGCGCGTCTATCAACCGACTGCGCTGATCCAATCCAAGGAGCAAGGAACTGCTCCATGACCGGCCTTTTGACCATAACTCCCTGTTTGCAAATAGACCTAACCAGTGAGACCGAGCGATGAGATCTCTTGCTCTAGCTACAACGCTTTGCTGCGCTGCTCTTCTTGGTGGCTGCACCAGCTCTATTACCCAGACCCAGCCCAGTTTTGAGGCGCAAACTGTCGCTACAACGCAGCAGATGCCCGATGGCGAAGCGCAAATCGCAGACATCCTTTCGCGCATGAGTGTGGAGCGCAAGGTTGCCCAGCTCATTATGCCTGACATTTCTGCGATCACGCCGGCTGATGTAGAAGAATATCGTTTCGGCACCGTCCTTAATGGCGGCAATTCTGGTCCCGGCGGCAATGATCTAGCGCCCGCTGCTGACTGGCTCGAATTGGCTGATGCCTATTGGACGGCCTCGACCAAACCCTTGGCCAATGGCGAGCCTGCAATCCCTGTGTTGTGGGGAACCGATGCGGTGCACGGACACTCCAACATCATTGGCGCGACTGTTTTTCCGCACAATATCGGCCTTGGGGCCACCCGTGACCCTGATTTGATCCGCAAGATCGGACAAGCCACCGCTGTCGAGATTGAAGCAACCGGGATCGACTGGACCTTTGCTCCAACGGTTGCAGTAGCCCGCGATGATCGCTGGGGGCGGACTTACGAAAGCTATTCGGAAGATCCGGCACTTGTGTCGAAGATGGGCGCCGCAATGATCGAGGGCCTTCAGGGGCGTGCAGGCAGTGATGACCATCTTGGCGCAGGAAGGGTCGCAGCAACCGCCAAGCATTTCTTTGGCGATGGCGGAACCGAGCAAGGTGTCGACCAAGGCGATGTCAATGGTGACCTGCAAAAACTGATGGCGATCCACGCAGCGCCTTACCCCGCCGCGATCGATGCTGGCGTGACTGCGATCATGGCGAGCTTCAATTCGATCAATGGCCGCAAGATGCATGGCAATGGACCGCTTCTAGACGGCGAATTGCGCGGCAATCTTGGGTTTGAAGGCCTAGTCGTGGGCGACTGGAACGGCCATGGCCAGATCGCTGGCTGCACCAATGCCGATTGCCCGCAGGCTCTGCTGGCAGGGCTGGATGTCTATATGGTGCCCGAAGACTGGAAGGCACTTTACGAAAACACGCTTGCTCAAGTGCGTGACGGGACAATTCCGATGGCGCGGCTTGACGAGGCCGTGACGCGCGTTTTGCGATTGAAGCAAAAGCTGGGCATTCTGGGTGGCAATTCCGATGGCGGGCTTAAACCATCCGAGCGCGTGCATGCTGGAAAGTGGGACAAGCTGGGGCTGGCCGAACACCGCGCCATTGCCCGCGAAGCGGTCGCCAAATCGCTTGTTCTGCTCAAGAATGATGGCGTTTTGCCCTTGCGCAAGAATTCCAAGATCATGGTTGCGGGAAGCGCTGCGGATAATATTCCGCAGCAAGCTGGCGGCTGGTCGATTACCTGGCAAGGTGGCGGCGATCTAACCGCTGAGCATTTCCCGGGCGCGACTTCGATCTACCAAGGTATTGCAGATGCGGCGCAAAAATCAGGCAGCACGGCCTATCTTTCCAAGGATGGAGAATTTGCTCTGGGCCATCCACCCGATGTCGCGATCGTCGTTTTCGGAGAAGAGCCCTATGCCGAATTTGTGGGTGATCGCAAAAACATGATCTTCCGCGATGAGGAGGGGTTGAAGCTCCTTCAAGACCTCAAAGCGCAAGACATCCCAGCCGTTGCCGTATTCCTGTCGGGCCGACCCCTTTGGATGAACCGCGAGATCAATGCCGCTGATGCGTTCGTTGCGGCTTGGCTGCCGGGCAGCGAAGGGGCAGGCGTTGCCGATGTGCTGTTCGGTGCGCGCGCGGCAAGCGGCAAACTCTCGTTTAGCTGGCCTGCAACATGCGAGGGGAACCCGCTCAATTCGCCCGAAGGCGCGCTGTTCCCCTTTGGCTTTGGCTTGAGCTACGGCGCGGCGAGCGAGCTCGCGACGCTCAGCGAAGAATGCAATGCGCTCAATGTCGGCAATGCCGGTAAATGGTTCACTGCAGGGCGTCTCAATGATCTGGTGCAGGCTGTCGCAGACAATGCCGTGCTCGCCGATCTGCGCGGTGCGGGCAATGGCGTGAGTGCCACAGGATTGGACCGCGATACACAAGAAGATGCGCGCTCGATTGCTTTTGCACCCGGTTCAAGCCTGACGCTGCGCGGCCCGGATAGCGAAGCGGGCTGGCGGATTGCTTATAAGGTTGATGAAAGGCCGGTTGCGCAGGTTTCCCTGTCAGCGGGCGGTGATGCGTTTGACATTACCCAGCCGATGCAGGTTGCTGCGGGCAAAGGATGGCGTGAAATGGTGCTGACACCAGCGTGTCTTGGCAAAACCGGCGGGTCGATAACTTTCGCTTCAGCAGTCGATTTCACGATCGATATCAGCCAAATTACACGGGTTGAAAGCGCAGCAGGAGCCGAGTGCTCGTTCTAGCGGGCGATGCATCTGGCGAAGTGAGAATGGGGAGGGAATATCATTACACTTGAGACGATCGATATTGTGATCATTGCTGGCTATGCGCTGGCACTCTTGGGTATTGCCCTGTCTGTTTCCCGCGAGCCTGCTGGTCACGAGAAGAATACAGAGGATTACTTCCTTGCAGGCAGAGCCCTGCCGTGGTGGGCCATTGGCGCCTCGCTGATTGCGTCAAACATCTCCGCCGAGCAAATTATCGGCCAGTCGGGTCAAGGCTTTGCCGTGGGCATAGCGATTGCCGCTTATGAATGGCAGGCCGCGCTCGTTCTGATTATCGTTGCGAAATATTTCCTGCCGATCTTCCTAAAGCGCCGCATTTACACGATGCCGCAATTCCTCGAGCAGCGATATGGCGCGGGTGTCAAAAACCTGATGAGCGTCTTTTGGGTGGCGCTCTACACAGCGGTCAATCTGACCACTGTTTTGTGGCTTGGCGGGCTTGCAGTTGAAAGTCTGACCGGTTGGGGCGTGCTGCCATCGATGGCAGCACTAGCGGCATTTGCTGCGCTTTATTCGCTCTATGGCGGGCTGAAGGCTGTTGCGCTGACGGACATCATTCAAGTGGTGATCCTGATCCTTGGCGGCCTGGCCATCACCTGGTTCGCTTTGGATGCGCTGCCAGCAGATGGCGCGCTGGACGGGCTAAGCTATCTTATGGGCGAAATGCCGGGTCACTTCGAGATGATCCTCGACAGCGACCATCCCGCCTATGGTGATTTGCCGGGGATCTGGACGCTTCTGGGCGGGCTTTGGGTACTGCATTTCAGCTATTGGGGCTTCAACCAATACATCATCCAGCGCGCGCTGGGGGCTGAAAATTTGGGCGAGGCGCAAAAGGGGCTGGCTTTTGCTGCATTCCTCAAGCTGATCGTGCCCTTCATTGTAGTGATCCCTGGTATCGCAGCCGTTATCCTTGCCCAGCAGGGCGCGCTTGATGCAGGGGCGCTGGCTGAGCGTTCGGACCGTACCTATGGCGAGCTGATGGGCTTTGCGCCTGCTGGCCTGCGCGGTCTCGTATTCGCAGCTCTTATAGCAGCCGTGGTGTCCTCTCTGGCGAGCATGATGAACTCGATTGCGACCATCTTCACTATGGACCTCTATCGTAGCGCGAAGCCGGACAAGCCAGAGCAGCATTATGTGACGGTGGGCCGGATCGCAGCGTTTAGCGCGATGGCTATTGCTCTGGTGCTGGCGCGGCCTTTCCTTGGCGGCTTTGAAAGCGCGTTCCAAACAGTGCAGGAATATACTGGATACATCGCGCCTGGTGTTGTGATCGTGTTCCTGCTCGGCTTCTTTGACAAGCGAGCCAACACAGCTGGGGCGTATACGGCGCTTATCGGATCTGTGGTGATGAATATCGTGGTCAATGCCATGCTTCCCGACATGCCCTTCGTGATCCGCATCTGGATTGTGTTCCTGGTCGGATTGGTGGCAGCGATTGTCGTCTCGCGCCTGACCTCAGCGCCAGAAGAGGAGCACACGGTCAATCTGGGCGATATCTCTTTTGCGACTGCTACAATCTTCAACACTTTGGCTGCACTTACGATCGCAATCCTCATCGTGCTCTATGCTTTGCTTTGGTAAAAATTTGTTCGACGGCATTGCCGGGTATCGGCATAGGCTGTCGCGCACGATTTGAGTCATCGCCTAAGGTGGCCAGCCTGGTTGGTAGGTTTTGTCAGACCGGCTGCACCTGACTGAAATTCAGCTTGCACTGGGTAGAGCGCTTGGATGCCCAGACGTTCCAAAACATGCTGTCCTTTCTAAAGCGCCAATTCCCCACCGCAGGTCATTCGAATTGTGGTGATGATGCATGTCCGCTTTCACTCCCAGAAGCGGACCATTACAAAGTTAGTGCTGCAAACAATGAGCTGCCTGTCGGCTTTGTCAGCATTCAAAAGAAAAGCGGC
>CAZAIG010000082.1:0-10798 GCA_964485135.1 uncultured Porphyrobacter sp.
TTACTCCGCCGCCACGCTGCTTGCTTCAAGGCGCTCAGCCTCAAGCTGTTTGAGCGCCCGCTCATAATCGCGCGGCATCACTTTCTTGAATTGTCTTAAAGACGCATCCCAATTGTCGAGCAATGCGCTTGCCTTAGCGCTGCCAGTATGCAGCTTGTGGCGCTCGACGAGAATCTTAAGCCGCTCTGCATCATGGCGCAGCATATCGCCCATGCCGAAATCATTGACATTATTGGGCCGCTGTTGAGGCCGTCCGGAGCCTTCATCCGCATCCGGCTCCGCTGAGATATCGCGCAGATCGACTTGCGCAGGGTTGAGCAATTGCTCGAATGTGCCCTCTGGATCGTAAACATAAGCGACACCGCCGCTCATGCCCGCGGCGAAATTGCGCCCGGTTGGGCCAAGCACCACAACCACGCCGCCGGTCATATACTCGCAAGCGTGATCGCCAGCGCCCTCGACAACCGCGATGGCGCCCGAGTTACGAACGGCGAAGCGTTCACCCGCGACACCGCCAAAGTAAGCTTCACCCGCAATCGCGCCATACAGCACGGTGTTGCCGATAATGATATTCTCACTCGGCTCGCGCGGTGCGTTGTCAGGCTGGCGCACGATAATCCGTCCGCCGCTCATGCCCTTGCCAACATAGTCGTTCGCATCGCCCGTCAGGTCGAGCGTCACACCATGGGCGAGCCATGCGCCAAAGCTCTGGCCAGCGACACCGGTGAGGTTGATTCGGATCGTTTCAGGGGCAAGACCAGCATGGCCATGCTTCTCGGCAATCCGGCCTGAGAGCATAGTGCCCACCGTCCGGTTCACATTGCGAACCTCAAGATCAAGCTGAACCGGCTCGCCCTTGGTAAGGGCAGGCGCACAATCAGCGATCAGAGCATTGTCCAGCGCGCCATCAAGCCCGTGATCCTGCGTTTCAGTGTGGTTGAGCGGCGCGCGCTCATCGCTTTCACGCTGTCCGGCTGCTGGCTTCACCTCGTGGAGCAAGCGCGACAGATCAACCCCGTCCGCTTTCCAATGACGGTGGACGCGGTTCATATCCAAGCGGTCGACGCGGCCGACCATTTCTTCGATCGTGCGGAAGCCCATTTGCGCCATGATTTCGCGCAATTCTTCGGCGACAAAGAAGAAGTAATTGATCACATGCTCAGGCGTGCCGGTGAAGCGCGCGCGCAGCACGGGGTCTTGCGTCGCGACGCCCACGGGGCATGTATTCAAGTGACACTTGCGCATCATGATACAGCCTGCAGCAATCAGCGGCGCAGTGGCAAAGCCGAACTCGTCCGCACCGAGCAACGCGCCAATCGCAACGTCGCGGCCAGTACGCAGCCCTCCGTCGACCTGCACCGCGATACGGCTGCGCAGATCATTGAGCAGCAGCGTTTGCTGTGTTTCAGCCAGTCCAATCTCCCATGGAGAGCCAGCGTGCGTAAGGCTGGTCAAGGGCGATGCACCTGTGCCGCCCTCATAGCCTGAAATCGTAACATGGTCTGCGCGCGCTTTGGATACGCCAGCGGCCACGGTGCCCACGCCGACTTCGGACACAAGCTTCACCGAAATGCGCGAGGCTGGCTGAACATTTTTGAGATCATGGATCAGCTGCGCCAAATCCTCGATCGAGTAAATGTCATGATGCGGCGGAGGAGAAATCAGACCAACCCCCGGCGTCGAGTGCCGCACTGCGCCAATGCGCTTATCGACCTTATGGCCCGGCAGCTGACCGCCTTCGCCCGGCTTCGCGCCTTGCGCCATCTTGATCTGGATGTCGTCAGAATTGGCAAGATATTCGGTCGTCACACCGAACCGGCCAGAGGCCACCTGCTTAATCCGACTGCGCATCGAATCGCCATTGTCCATTGGCGTGAAGCGGGCTGGTTCCTCGCCCCCTTCGCCCGTATTGGAGCGTCCGCCAATGCGGTTCATTGCAATCGCAAGGGTCGAGTGCGCTTCGTGGCTGATCGAGCCAAAGCTCATCGCGCCAGTGCTGAAGCGTTTGACGATTTCAGAGGCAGGCTCAACCTCATCCAGAGGAATGGCTTCATCTGCGTTTTTGAACTCCATCAGTCCGCGTATGGTTAGCAGACGTTCGGATTGCTCATTCACCGACTTGGCAAATTCGGCGTAATTCTTGGCATCGGCGGGGCCGCCTTTGCCGCGTACAGCGTGCTGCAGGCTGGCGACGTTTTCAGGCGTCCATGCGTGTTCTTCACCGCGCAGCCGGTATTGATAAATGCCGCCCACATCGAGGCGTGATTTATACAGCGGATTGTCGCCGTAAGCTTGCGCGTGGCGGCGCACGGCTTCTTCGGCCACTTGATCCAAACCGATCCCTTCGATGGTGGTCGCCGTGCCAGTGAAATAGCTGTCGATGAATTCGCTCGACAGGCCAACAGCGTCAAAGATCTGCGCGCCGCAATAGGATTGATAGGTCGAAATGCCCATTTTGGACATCACCTTGCGGATGCCTTTGCCGACACCTTTGATGTAGTTTTGGATGACTGTATCGGCGTCCATTTCAGGATATTTGCGCGCCCGCAAATCTTCCAAAGTGTCAAACGCCATATAGGGATTGATCGCTTCGGCACCGTATCCCGCCAGAGCGCAGAAGTGATGCACTTCGCGCGCTTCGCCTGTTTCGACCACCAGGCCGGTCTGCATTCGCAAGCCCTGACGCACCAGATGATGGTGCACGGCTGCTGTTGCGAGCAACGCTGGCATAGGAATGCGGTCTGCGTTTTGCGCGCGGTCAGACAGAACAAGAATATTGTGATCTTGCAGCACAGCCTCTGTCGCAGCCCAGCACATCTCTTTCAAGGCCATGGCAAGACCGTCAGCGCCGGTTGTTGCATCCCACGTCATATCGATGGTTTCGCAGCGGAATGCGCCATCGAGCGCCGCCTCGACTGTGCGGATTTTGGCCAAATCATCATTGGTGAGGATCGGTTGCTGGACTTCGAGGCGCTTGTGCGTGCCAGCATCACGGCCCAGCAAATTGGGGCGCGGGCCGATCATCGACAGCAGGCTCATCACCAATTCTTCGCGGATCGGATCAATCGGCGGGTTGGTGACCTGCGCAAAGTTCTGCTTGAAATAATCATACAGCAAGCGCGACTTGTTTGACAGCACAGCAATCGGCGTATCGGTGCCCATGGAGCCGATGGGATCATCACCTTTGACGGCCAGCGGCTCTAGAAATTTGCTGATATCTTCCTGCGTGTATCCAAAGGCCTGCTGGCGCTGAAGCAAAGTGTTGCCATCGGCCTCATCGCGTTCGACTTCTTCGGCGAGTTCGGGCTCGATATGCTCCAAATCTTCAAGCTTATACTGCGCCTCTTCGAGCCATTTTGCGTAAGGCTCTGCACTGGCCAGATCGGCTTTCAGCTCAGCATCTTCGATGATCCGGCCCTGCTCCAGATCGATCAGCAGCATCTTGCCCGGCTGCAAACGCCATTTGCGGGTGATGTCTTCTTCTTTGAAAGGAAGAACACCGCTTTCAGAGGCGAGGCAGACGATATCGTCTTTGGTTACGCAGAAACGCGCGGGGCGCAGGCCATTGCGGTCAAGCGTTGCGCCAATTTGGCGTCCATCGGTAAAGGCGACAGCGGCTGGGCCATCCCATGGCTCCATCAGCGCAGCGTGATATTCGTAAAAAGCGCGCCGTTCTGGCGACATTTGCTCATTCTTCGCCCACGCCTCTGGCATGAGCATCATCATCGCATGCGCAAGACTGTAGCCGCCAGCGAGCAGCAGCTCGAGAGCATTGTCCAGGCAGGCGGTGTCAGACTGACCATGCGGGATCAGCGGCCACATTTTGTCCAGATCAACGCCCAAAAGCGCCGATTCCATCGTGCGGCGGCGCGCATTCATCCAGTTCACATTGCCGCGAACGGTGTTGATCTCACCATTATGCGCCATGAAGCGATAGGGATGGGCAAGCCGCCAGCTAGGGAATGTGTTGGTGGAGAAGCGCTGGTGCACCAAGCCAAGAGCCGATTGGCAATTGGGATCACGCAAATCATCATAAAACGAACCAACTTGGTTCGCCAGAAGTAAACCTTTGTACACAATGGTTCGCGACGAGAAGCTGGGCATATAAGTGTAGCGCAAGCCCGGCAGATCATGCTTTTCTGCTTGCGCCTTTAGCGGGTTAAGCGTTTGCTTGCGGATCACGATCAATTTGCGCTCAAACGCATCCTGATCTGCGCAATTCTCGCCGCGCGCGACTACCGCTTGCTGGATCACTGGCATCGATTCGATGACTGCTTCGCCCAAACCGTCCAATGACACGGGCACATCGCGCCAACCAATCACTCGCTGGCCTTCTTTGGCGGTAAAGCGTTCGAACTGCTTGGTGACAAAGGCGCGCGCTTCATCATCCTGCGGCATAAAGCACATGGCCACGGCGTAGTCGCCTCGGGCAGGCAGCTCTAGACTCTGCGTTGTCGCCCAATCGCGCATCAATTGATCAGGGATTTGCAGCAAAATGCCCGCACCATCACCGAGCAATGGATCCGCGCCCACCGCACCGCGGTGATCGATATTGTTCAGAATCTCAAGCGCTTGGCTGACAATATCATGCGAAGGTTTGCCCTTAATTTGCGCGACAAAACCGACACCGCAGGCGTCGTGTTCATTTCGAGCGTCATAAAGGCCTTGGGCCGCTGGATATCCCATCGCAAATTCCGTCCTGTAAGATGCCAGTGCTTGCGGCGCCTTGTGGGGCCGACTGGCAGTGCTGCGCAGTGATGGGCGTGCGCGTTCGTCGCGCAGCAATCACATCGCTTTCACTTCTCTTGCAGATGGATATGCACTTTTGCAACCATGAATACGGTAGCATTGTTTCATGCACATAAGGATTAGCTTTTAACCGGATCGAGGAGAAAATACGCCGGATACAGGGGTTTTGCGGCGAGAGAAACTCGGTTTGTTACCCGTGATCGCTCATTTGCTGCAGCTTTTCCAACGCCTCGCGCAGGGCTGCTTCGGTCTGTTCCGCCTGTGCGCGCGTACTTTTGTCGCCCACTGGACGCAGATCACCAATGGGCAAATCGCGAATCGCTTGTGCAATGCGTGGGTCACTTGGGCGAACAGCGCGTGAGCTCGGATCATTCGCGCGGGCCTTGCGGTGATCCTGAAGACCAACGGCAAACCGATCGACCATTTGCACAAGTGTCAGGTCTTTTAGATCACGATCTTTTAAATCAATGACTTGCGCCTGCTGAACTGGGGCATCTGCTTCTTCGGCGCCCAGCGAAAGCTCTTGCTCATCCATTTCTGCAGAGTCAGGAGCATCTGACACGTCATCCGACGATCCGCCATCGCCTGAAGTGCTTTCCTCAAAGCCCTCAGGGGCTTCCAGAATGAGCGGTGCTGCAGCAGCCGCTTTTGGAGCAGCCTCCGCTACGTTTTGCTCTGCTGGCGTAGTATGGGCGTGCTCACCAGTTGGCTCGCCATCTGACCGGCCCAAATCCATCGGCTTGGCGAAATCATAGCGTGGACGGCCCAGCGCATCATGCGCGTGGCGGTCATTGGGAGATGCCGGTCCGTCAATCCCATCCTCTGCGAATGGATCTTCGTAGAAGTTCGGGCGATCTTCATCCTGCGAATCCGCATCATCAGAGAAAATGCCGGTTTCTTCGAAATCGTCAGAAGAGAGCATGGAAGTTTCGGCGGTTTCGTCAAAACCCTCAGAATCAGCTTCGTCTTCATCGACCATATCCGCCATATTCAGGTCCAGCGGTGCATCAAGGCTGGCGCTGCCAAGCTCTTGGGTATTGATGATCGAAGCGCCGCGGCGGCCAGTCACATCAACCTCGTCGTCCTCTTGAACGGCGGCCTTTTTGCGAAAGCCAGAAAAACGCGGAACATTTGCTCCCGCGCTATCAGCCAATTTGTATCCGCAGAATGCGCCAAAAGCGGCCGCGATAACGGACAACATTGCCGGAAGCCAGAATGAGGATGACAAACCGATTCCGACCACAAATGTCGAAAGACCGAACAGCAAAGCTGCCCATCCCACTACAAGCGGAGTGAACGCTGGATGCGAGGCGAGCGGTGCGCTCGGCCGGTTGCGGGTCAGTGATTTGGCGCCAATCATCTTGGGGCTTATTCCTCAATACCTAAACATGTCCGTTTGCCGGGCTGCAAAAGAATACCCTCTATGCAACCGCAGCCATTTCAGACTTCTGCGACTGTGCTAGCAGCTTGTGGTAAACGAGTTGATAACGATAAACGTTCTTAGCCCAATTATGGCCCGTTTCAACATGGCTAAGCGCCTGTGATTTCAGCATATCCCATTGGTCGCGGCGGTCCAGCCAATCGGCCAAAGCATCTGCGCAGCCGGCTGGATCATCGGCGGGAAAGAGTATGCCAGTCACTCCGTCCTCTATTAATTCGCGGTGCCCGCCAACATCTGATGCCGCGACGAGTCGCTGCTGCGCCATCGCTTCTAGGGGCTTGAGCGGGGTCACAAGATCAGTGAGGCGGCTGGCTTTGCGCGGATAGGCGAGAATATCGATCAGCGAGTAATAGCGCTCCACTTCTGAATGCGGCACGCGCCCGGTAAAGATGACTGCACTTGGATCGGGCAAAGCAGCAGCCTGTACGCGCAATGCTTCGTCACGCGGTCCGCCGCCGGTTAGCAGCAGCTTTGCGCCCGGGTGACTTTTACGCAAATGCGGCATCGCCGCGATCAGATCATCGAGGCCCTCGTAATCATAAAAGCTGCCGATGAAGCCAATGACTGGCTCATCGCCAATGCCCAATTCGCGGGCCAAAGCGCTATCACGCGGTGCCGGTTCGCCGAACAATGACATATCGACGCCATTGGGCGAAATGCCGATCTTGCCTCCGTTAAAGCCGCGCGCAATTAAATCGTCGCGCAGGCCGTTACAGATCGTAAAGACCGCATCCGCGCCAGCCACAGCACGGTTTTCCAACGTGCGGGTGAGGCGATATTTCACTGAATTTTCTCGGCCCGTGCCATTGCCAACCGCGGCATCTTCCCAAAAGGCGCGAATTTCATAGACCAGCGGGATATTGTGCTTTCGCGCTACGCGTAGCGCTGCATGTCCACAAATCGCAGGTGAATGCGCGTGCAGAATATCAGGCCGCCAATCTGCGATCACTTTGTCGATTGAATCGGCGAATAGACCAATTTCACGCCATTCTTTAAGGCCCACTGGGCCTGCCGCTTCGCCAATTGTGCGATGAAACATCAAACCATCGGCTGTTTCGACGAGCGGGCTTTCAGCGTCGTGCCGCAATCCGGTGACGCCGCGAACATCCATGCCGGCGGCCTGCTGCGCCTTAAGAATGGCGCGCGTGCGAAAAGTGTAGCCGCTGTGCAGCGGAAGCGAATGGTCAAGAACGTGGAGTATGCGCATGATAATGTTGCTTATGCCAGATTGTGCTTAACGGACCGTCAACCGGCTCGTGCTAGACCGCCCAAATCGTTCGTGCATGTTGCACGCGCATTCGAATGGAAGCAGGTTCGCTTAGCCTTGATCGACTATTTTGCCTTAGCGCTTGTGCATGGCCTGTTGCTGATCGGATTTATCCGATTGGTTCAAGACGATGCGATCGACCCTGAGGTTATGCTGCCTCAGCGCTCGCAAACTCATGCGAAAAAATCGCATTCCAAGCGCAAACCGCAAGGCGAGCATCCTAGCAAACGCAGCGCAGCCGCGCCCGATACACACCCGTCTAGGAGCCAAAAGCGTGATTGATCTCGTCTTTATTGGCTTCATCGGATTTGTCTTAATGCTGGGCCTGCGTCGGCCTTTCATATGGGTGATGCTTTATGTCTACATCAGCATCCTTGCCCCGCAAAAGATCGGCTACGGTATAATCCAGTCGCTACAAATCGCGTTGATAGCCTTTGCTGCGGCCTTTGCTGGGTGGCTACTTCTGGATGATAAGCGCGGTGCCAAATTTACCACGCGCCAGGCATTGATGCTCTTGCTGCTGCTATATTGCTGGTGGACCACAGGCAATGCTGACTTCGCCGAGAACGCCGCGACCAAATGGGATTGGGTGTGGAAGGCGCTATTGTTTGGCATTTTCTTGCCGCTGACTTTGACCACGCCAAAGCGATTGGAAGGTTTGGCAATGACCGTGGTGCTGGCTGTGGGGGCGATTGTCATCAGCGCCGGGATCAAGATTGTTCTGGGTGGCGGGGGCTATGAAAACAAGCTGTTCTTCGTCAACGACAATAGCGGGATTTACGAAAGCTCTACCTTGGCGACGGTTGCGATCGCCCTGATCCCGATGATCGTGTGGTTCATGCACCATGGCACGATCTTTAAGCCTGACTGGCGTGTGAAACTGTTTGGCGCCGGTTTGATCTTTGCCAGCCTGCTTATCCCCGTGGGGACCGAGGCGCGCACTGGCCTTGTATGTATCGCAGTTCTGGGCCTTTTGGCGCTGCGCGATGTGAAGCGCCGCCTGACATTTCTCGCCGCTGCGGGCGTGTTGGGCATGGCAGCTTTGCCATTCTTGCCGCAATCTTATTACGACCGGATGGCAACATTGGGCGAAGTCGGCGGCGATGAAAGCGCCTCGACACGGCTGGCCGTTTGGGAATGGACAATCGACTACGCCAGCAAAAATCCTTTTGGTGGCGGCTTCGATGCGTACCGTGGCAACAGCTTCACCTATGAAATGCCGGTCAAGGAAGAGGTCGGCAATACGACATCGGTTGAATTTCGCGAAGTCATCGATGAAGGGCGCGCCTATCACTCCGCCATCTTTGAAATGCTGGGTGAGCAGGGCTATCCCGGGCTGGCGATATGGCTGGTGCTGCACGGCCTTGGCATTTGGCAGATGGAACGTATCCGTTCGCGCTGGCGAGGGCGCACAGCAGAAGGCGAAACTTGGCAAGCACCAATGGCGCAGGCGTTGCAAATCGCCAGCATCATCTACATCGTAGGGGCATTGTTCCAAGGCATCGCTTTCCAACCGATTATGCTGATGATCGTGGGCTTGCAGATTGCGATCTACAATCTGTGCAAGGAGCACGATTCGCGCAAACAGGTACCGGAAAAGGGGCCGAGGCGGCCAACACGCGGCAAGCGTCCGCTCGCGGCTGGCCAAGATGCCGTAGCGGCAAGTTGACGTTTACGGAAACTGCATTGCGCAATCGCTCATGATGCTCCATTAAGTGGGTTATACAGTGTAACCCGCTTAAGGAGAGGCAAATGGCCACCGCAGAAGAGATTGCAGGACGCGTAGGCGAAAATATCGGCACCAGCGAATGGGTCGAGATGAGCCAGGAAAAGGTCAACATGTTCGCCGATGCGACCGGTGATCATCAGTTCATCCATATCGATGAAGAAGCCGCTAAGATGACGCCGTTTGGCGGCACTATCGCGCATGGCTTTATGACGCTTTCGATGATCCCTTACCTTTCTGCCAATTCGGACATGCCGAAGATGGAAGGCGTGAAGATGGGCGTGAATTACGGCGGCAACAAAACCCGTTTCATCGCGCCTGTGCGCACAGGTAAGCGCATTCGCGGCCACTGGAAACTTACCGAAATGGTAGAAAAGCGCCCCGGCCAGTGGCAGCAAACATGCGAGATCACTATCGAGATTGAGGGCGAGGATAAGCCGGCCCTGATCTGCGAATGGATCACGATGTTTTTCGTGTAGGCGATTTCACTTTCCCCCTCCCCAGGGGACTCAAACACTTTCCCAGTTTTTTCAAAGGAGTTCGCCATGCGCGACGCAGTAATCGTATCCACAGCCCGGACCCCAATTGGCCGGGCCTATAAGGGCGGCTTTAACGCCACGCCCGGCGCTACCCTTGGCGCATTATCCATCGCTCCGGCGGTTGAGCGTGCCGGCATTGAGGCGGGCGAGATCGACGATGTGGTTTGGGGCGCTGTCCTCACGCAAGGCACGCAAGCAGGCAATATCGGCCGCAATGCAGCTTTGCGTGCAGGGCTTCCCGTATCGGTCGCGGCCCAAACAATTGACCGCCAGTGCTCTTCGGGCCTGATGGCGATCAGCACTGCTGCGAAGCAAATCATTGTCGACAATATGGATGTCGTAATCGGCGGCGGACAGGACAGCATTTCTCTGGTGCAAACCCCAGAAATGCGCGTGGCTCCCGATCCTTCGCTGATCGCCATGCACAAAGATGTCTACATGCCGATGCTCGGCACGGCTGAGACGGTTGCTGCGCGCTATGGTATCAGCCGCGAGGTTCAGGACGAATACGCTCTGCAATCGCAGCAACGCACCGCTGCTGCGCAAGACGCGGGCAAGTTTGACGACGAAATCGTCCCTGTCACCACCACTATGATGGTGAAAGACAAGGAAAGCGGCGAAGTGTCGCAAGTTGAAACTACGATCACCAAGGATGAAGGCAATCGCCCCTCGACCACTCTCGAAGGCCTGCAAGGCCTGAACCCTGTGATGGGGCCCGACAAAGTGATTACGGCGGGCAACGCCTCACAGCTTTCCGATGGATCATCGGCCAGCGTATTGATGGAAGCCAAGCTCGCCGAGCAAAAAGGGCTTACCCCTCTGGGCCGTTATGTTGGCATGGCAGTGGCTGGCACGGAGCCAGACGAAATGGGCATTGGCCCCGTCTACGCGATCCCCAAATTGCTCAAGCAAACCGGCGTGAAGATGGACGACGTTGGCTTGTGGGAGCTCAACGAGGCGTTCGCTGTCCAAGTTCTCTACTGCCGCGATCAGCTGGGCATCGACAACGATATTCTCAACGTCAATGGCGGCTCGATCTCGATCGGTCACCCTTATGGCATGACCGGCGCGCGCTG
>CAZAIG010000083.1:0-10694 GCA_964485135.1 uncultured Porphyrobacter sp.
CGTGATCGCAAACGCGGCGAGCGGATCACGCTGGAAAACGCGATCAAGCGGCAATGCTCTGACACGGCGCGGCTCTATGGCCTCGAAGATCGCGGCATCATCGCGCCCGGCTTTCTCGCCGATCTCAACATTATCGATATGGATGCGTTGAAATTGGGCAAGCCGTGGCTCGCTTTTGACTTACCCGCCGGTGGCAGGCGCTTGCTGCAAAAGGCAGATGGCTATGTTGCCACGATCAAGGGCGGTGAAGTCACCTTCCGCGATGGCCAATGGACAGGAGCCACACCCGGCGGCCTCATTCGCGGGCCTCAACGTGTGGAAATGGCTGAAGCGGCGGAGTAGCCCGCCCTTCCCCTAAGGCTTGATGACAATGCCCTTGGAAGGGTCGACGCTGCCGCCGATCATTTCAAGATAGGTTTTGCGCGCAGCTTCTAATCCCGCATGCGTCACCATTTCAACCGAACCACCGGTCGCTTCCAAGAAGCCAGCCCATGCGGCGGCAGCCATTTTGCCGCCTTCAACCGGGCCGTGCTGTTTGAAGAAGGCCACAAAGTGATCGGGCGCAAAGAATAGCGTCGGCTGCGGGCCGGGCAATGGCTCATTTGAGCCGCCGCCGCGCTCCTCAATATGGGTCGCGCCCACAAGGCATGAATATTTGAGCGTATCGCCAAAGCGCGTGTGCAACTCGCCCAAAAGCTTGGCATTGCCAGCAAAATCGACGCTGACGCTGGGGGTGATTTCCAACGCATCCAGATCATCATAGGAGATCACCTGATCATAAAGCCCCGTCCCCTCAACAAAGGCGACATTGCCAGCGGACGTTAGTCCCACGCGCCTAATCTGCGGCGAGTTTTGCTTCACAACGCTGGCATGGCCCATCGCGGTCTTGGAGGACGCGCTGGTCATGATCACTTGCTCAGCGCCGAACCAGTCTTCGCCGCGCATGAAATATTCGATGATGAAACCCGTTTTGAACAAAGGTCCGAAAACCATCCGCTCCGCCTCATGCGCTGGATCATGCTCGGGATCGGCTGAAAGCCGCGAATATTGATTGTAGATCGGGCTCATCGGTTGGCGATGCTCTGCTGTATCGGCAAAACTGGCGGCGGAGACATTGCCGGGGGTCACGTCCAAATGCGTTGCCATGGGCAGATAGCCATAGACGCGCTCACCCACGGGCACATCGGCGCATTTGCTCTCGATCGCTTTGGCATGGCCCCACATCGGCACGATGCCCAATCCATCAGGAGCGGAGAAGAAATTCCAATAGCCAAATCCGTCGCCCACCACCGCATAAGTGATGTTGTTGGCCGTGACCGAGAAGCTTTCGATTTCGAAGCGCACTGCGCCATCGGCCAGTTCACCCAGTTCGATCTCGGCGAGCTGGGCCTCGCCCAAAGCGGTCTTGTTCACATGGACTTGCTGTAGTGTGGTCACGAATCTCTCCCTTGCTTGGAAGAGAGCCTAGAGCATCAGGTTTCGGTTTGCCACCGAGTTGCATGAATGCTGGGCCGCTGATCCATTTCCTCCATCCATCCGGTGATTTCCGGGCATTGCGACAGGCCGCTTGCCCCTTGCGGCGTCATCTGAAGGCCGCGCAGCACCGGATAAACAAGCACATCGGCGAGCGAGAACGCTCCCCGCACCCATGCGCCATCCTTGACGATCTCCGCCTCGCTACTTGCTCCAGTGGTCAGCGGGCTATTGGGGCGTCCCGGATCGTCATTTGGCGCGACGCCTATCCTAATTTACCGACAGATTTGAAGTAAGAGTCACACCCGCATCGGCATCAGCACATAAAGCGCGGGCGACTTATCATCTTTACGGATGAGGGTCGGCGCGCCCGCATCGGCGAGGTGTAATTCCACTGTATCGCTGTCGATCTGGCCGAGAATGTCTTTAAGGTAATTGGCGTTGAAACCAATCTCCATTTCATCCGATCCATATTCGCCCGCAAGCTCTTCCGCCGCCGTGCCATTGTCGGGCGAAGTGACCGACAAAGTGACTTTGTCCGTGCTCAGCCCCATCTTCACAGCGCGTGTCTTTTCAGTCGCAATTGTGGCAACGCGGTCAACACCTTGGAAGAAGCTCTTGGGATCCACTTTCAAGAGTTTGTCATTGCCGGTTGGGATAACGCGGCTGTAGTCTGGGAAGGTTCCATCGATCAGTTTTGAGGTCAGAACAACGCCGCCCTCACCGCCCAATGTGAAGCGGATTTTGCTCGCTGACAGGTCGATCTGAACATTGCCGTCCATCGCCTCTTCCAGCAGTTTGCGCAATTCCGCCACCGCTTTGCGCGGCACGATCACATCGGGCATGCCATCGGCGCCTTCAGGCCGGTCGAGCGTGAAGCGCGCGAGCCGGTGGCCGTCGGTAGCTGCCGCTTTCAGAACGGGCTTGTCGTCATCCGTCACATGAAGGAAAATGCCATTGAGGTAATAGCGCGTCTCCTCGGTTGAGATCGCGAATCGTGTCCGGTCGATCATTTCTGCAACAATCGCCGCAGGCAGTTCAAAACTGGTCGGCAGATCGCCTTCCACGATCATCGGGAAATCATCGCGCGGCAAGGTCGGCAGCTTAAAGCGGCTGCGTCCCGCTTTGATCTCCATCCGGTTGTCGCCAGTCTCAAGGCTCACCTGACTACCATCAGGCAATTTGCGCGCAATATCGAAGAGAAGATGAGCCGAAACGGTGATCGAACCCGGCGTGTCGACAGATGCAGCCGCCATGTTTTCAACCACTTGCAGGTCCAAATCGGTCGCCATCACTTTTAACGCGCCGCCCTCATTCGCTTCGATCAAAACGTTGGAGAGGATCGGAATAGTGTTGCGCCGCTCGACCACGGATTGCACGTGAGAGAGGCACCGGAGCAGCGTGGCACGTTCGATAGTGGCTTTCATTGGGATTTACTCTTGCCCTGCTTGAACGCTTTTCCAATTCGCGGCGGATCCTGTGGGACCGCCAACGGAAAAACGCGGTTGAAATGCGTTTGCGATCAATAGCGCGGGCGCACTAGGCGCTGCAACTAAGCGGCAGGGGCTAGCGGCAATCCTTTGGGGATAAATACGCCCAGATTGGCGCTAATTGCGTTCTCGGCGCGCTTTGCCTCTTTCTTGCCGTCCTACCCCAGCATCGCCATTCCGCCGTTCACATGCAGCGTTTCGCCGGTGATATAGCCCGCTTCGCGGCTCGCAAGATAGGCAACGGCTGAGCCAATATCGCCGCCCTCACCCATCCGGCCCATCGGAATGCGGGCATTGAGCGCTTCCTTTTGCGCATCGGGCAGCTCATCGGTCATGGCGGTGCGGATGAAGCCCGGCGCAACGCAATTCACGGTGATGCCGCGGCTCGCCAGCTCCTGCCCCAAGCTCTTGGACATGCCGACGAGGCCCGCTTTCGCCGCTGCGTAATTCATCTGACCCGGATTGCCGGTCGAGCCGACAACGCTGGTGATCGAGATAATCCGCCCGAATTTCGCCTTCATCATCGGGCGGGCACTGGCGCGCATCAGGCGAAAAGCAGCCTCAAGATTGACGCGGATCACGTCATCCCATTCCTCATCCTTCATCCGCATCGCCAGATTGTCACGTGTGATGCCGGCATTGTTGATGAGAATATCGATCCCGCCAAGCTGCTCGATAACTGAGGGAATGAGCGCATCAACTTCGCTCGTCTCGCCCAAATTGCAGGTGATCTGCGCATGATCTCGCCCTGTCTCTGCGTTCAATTGCTCACCGAATTTTGCGAGCTTTTCTGCGTTTGAGCCGGACAGCGCCAGCGTTGCGCCTTGCCCTGCCAAAGCGCGGGCGATCTCAGAGCCAATGCCCCCGCTCGCGCCAGTGACCAGTGCGTTCATTCCTTCGAGCGAAAACATTATGCGATCTCCTTAGCGAAAGATTCGATTTCTTCCATTGTTATCAGAGCAGTAGCATTCGCTTCTGAAGCGATCTTGCGGATCATGGGACCAAGCACTTTACCGCCGAATTCCACGAACTGTTCTACACCATCCCCATGCATTGCCAGCACGCTTTCGCGCCAGCGCACACGGCCCGTGACTTGCTCAACAAGCAGGCTCTGTTCTTCGGCAGGATCGGTGACAGCAGATGCGGTAACATTGGCATAGAGCGGCAAAGACAAAGCGCTCGGCGGCGTATCAGCCAAAGCTTCTGCCATGCGGTCAGCCGCTGGCTGCATCAGCGAGCAATGAAAAGGCGCGGAAACTGGCAATGCGATCCCCCGCTTGATCCCGTGGTCCTTCACCAGAGCAATCGCGCGCTCAATAGCAGCCTTGTGGCCCGAGATCACGACTTGCGCTGGATCATTGTCATTCGCGACTTCGCACACGTCTCCCTGTGCCGCCGCTTGTGCCAGCGCTGTCGCTTTTTCGATATCCGCTCCTAGCAGAGCCGCCATCGCGCCCTCTCCCACCGGAACGGCGGCCTGCATCGCTTGCCCGCGCAATTTCAGCAGCCGCGCAGTGTCGGAAAGTGAGAATGCGCCAACTGCACAGAGCGCCGTGTACTCCCCGAGCGAATGACCCGCGACACACGCCGCTCTATCAGCCAGCTTTACGCCAAACTCCCTTTCTAGCACGCGCAAAGTCGCAATCGCATTGGCCATGATCGCTGGCTGCGCATTTTCGGTCAGTGTGAGCTGATCCTCTGGCCCATCAGCCATGATGGCCGAGAGCTTTTGTGAAAGCGCTTCATCCACTTCTTCAAAGACTTCGCGAGCGGCTGCACTGGCGGCGACAAGCTCTGCCCCCATGCCGACTTTTTGGCTCCCCTGCCCGGGGAAAACGAATGCGCGTTTCATAGTTGAAGTCCTGTATTGATTACGCTTTGCCGCCTAGCTTTGCCCTGCCGGTCTCGCAAGGCCGAAGGGGACAATCCTGTTCTCAGGATCATGGCCAATCTGTGCCCGGCCCAGATAGGGAATGCCAGCACGCGCACACCAGAACTTGGCGATATCCTCAACCTCCTGACCAAAGGGGCGCTCATTTTCAGGCACTGCATTGACTGTGCCCAGCCGTAATCCGGCGAGCCGCGGCAAGACATTGGCAATGTGGAAAAACAGGCGGTCGACCGAATAAAGGTGCTCGGAGACTTCCTCGACCATAACCACATGTCCCTCCAGATCAGGCATGATCGGCGTATTGGTGATCATCGCTAGGGTTATGAGGTTAAACGCCACTGCCGGTGTTTGCCCATCAAGGCTAGGCTCCAGTCCGCTGGCATCGCCGGAAAACCATTTCAGCACGCGCCGCACCGCGTCGCGCCCGTAATCGCTGCGAGCGCTAACCGGCATTGAGCCGTGCACAGGCTGGCCAATTCCTGCGCGGTAAAGCGCGGCGAGCAGATATCCACAGTCTGAAAAACCGACATAGGTTTTGGATTTGGCCGCGTCGTTCATTTGCGCGGTCGCAGCCTCGGCAATACGGTTGGAGCCATATCCGCCCTTGGCAAACCACACTGCATCGAACGCGGGATCATTGGCGCATTCCAGCAGCGCTTCCAACCGCATCAGGTCGGGTCCGGCAAAATGCCCATGACTAGCGAAACACTGGTCATGGAACATCACGCTGTGTTCCGGAAATTCTGATGCAACCAGCTGATTCAGAGCATCGGCATGTTCGCGGGTGATCGCGGTTGCTGGGGCACAAATGGCAATTCTTGTCATTTCAGCATGATAGCCATCTTGTCATGTTGCGCACAACTCAATAGCGAAGGTTTTGTGATGGCAAATGACACTACGCGAAATTCAGATCTAGATTCCGCCGAAGCTTCTGCCCAAAGCTCTGGCGGAGCTTTCGACACCCAAAAGAGCTTTTTCTTCTGCGGATTGGGCGGGTCCGGTATGCTGCCGCTCGCGCAAATCTTAAAGGGCTTGGGGCACAATGTGCAGGGTTCTGACCGCAGTTATGATCAGGGCCGATCGTCACAGAAATTCGCTTGGCTCAAAGCTCAGGGTTTTCATCTGTTTCCGCAAGATGGCAGCGGCATTCAGTCCTCCGATCAAATCCTGATCGCGTCCGCGGCCGTTGAAGACACTGTTCCCGAAATGCAGCGCGCCGCCGAGCTTGGCTGCACACGCATGACGCGCGCAGAAGCTCTGAGCGAACTTTTCAATTCAGCGGGCTATGGCATTGCAATCGGAGGAACCTCCGGCAAATCCACCGTAACCGCGATGACCGGATGGATGATCGCAGCGCAAGAGTATGATCCCACGATCATGAACGGCGCGGTGATGAAGAATTTCAAGACGCCGGAAAATCCCTTTGCCAGCGCGCAAGTCGGCCGCAGCGAATTGTTTGTCAGCGAAGTGGATGAAAGCGATGGGTCAATCGCGCTTTACCGCCCAACAATCGGCGTGCTGCTAAACATCAGCCTCGATCATAAAAGTATGGAGGAATTGCGGCGGCTGTTCCAAGGTTTCCTCGATTCCTCTGCCGCGCGCGTCGTGAACTTCGACGATGCGGAAGTTCGCCAGCTGACCGATGGTATGGAAGGCATCACGAGCTTCGGCATCGAATCTCAAGCTGCTGACATCACTGTTCTGCCCGGCTCGATCCAGCAAAACTCATTTGGCCTGCGCGCAACCATCGTCGAAAATGACACGGGCGATAAGCATATGCTTAACCTCGCCATGCCGGGGCTTCACAACCTCTCGAATGCGCTTGCCGCTTTGGCTGTGGCAAAGGCGGCGAGCATCCCGATGGCAAAAGCCGTCGACGCATTGGGCGATTTTGACGGTCTTGCCCGGCGCTATGACGTGATCGGCGTGACAGGCCGCAACATCACTGTGATCGATGATTTTGGCCACAATCCTGAAAAATGCGCGGCAACTTTGCGAACCGTCAAAGCCACCGAAGGACGCGTGATCGCATTCTTTCAACCGCATGGCTACGGCCCCTTACGCCAGATGGGTGACGAGCTTGCCGACACTTTTGTGCGCGAGTTGGATGAAGGCGACGTGGTGATTATGTGTGATCCAGTATACTTTGGCGGAACAGTTGACCGCAGCGAAGGCACAGAGCGGATCATCACGCAAATCGTCGCCAATGGCAGGCGCGCGGAATATCTTGCCAAGCGCGAGGCGTGCGGTGTGCGGATCACCGACATCGCGCAGCCCGATGACCGTATCGTGGTGATGGGAGCGCGCGATGACACGCTGACCGACTTCGCAAAAATGCTCATGGAGCGATTGATCTAACGTGCCTATCCCCGTTTAGGATGGGGAGGCATATGAACGCTCACGATTTTTCACTCGATACGGTGTTTCGCGCCAATGCGGTTCTGCATTCCGGGCGAGAGGCGACTGTGGATGGCAACCAGCGGCTGACATATGCCGAACTGGATCAGCGTGTGGACAGTCTGGCAACGTGGCTGGTCGCGCTGGGGACTGCGCCGGGTGACCGGATCGCGATCCTGCTGACCGATGGCGCGCCTTACGTCACGATCCTGCTCGCTTGCGGACGGGTTGGCGCAATCGCCACCTTGCTCAACTGGCGGCTTGCCCCGGCCGAGATTGCTTGGATTTGCTCCAATGCTGAGCCAGCGATGACATTTGTGAACCCGCGCTTTGCCGATTTGCTCAGCGAGGCGGAAGCGGGCGAAGTGGTGCAAGTTGATGAAGTACATACGCCGGATGGGCATTTTGAAACGATTGTTGGAAAGAAAATTTCCAACACTTCTTCCATCAGCGCCCAACCCCATAGGCCTGCCCTTCCGGACCTCCCAAAAGAGCGCGCGCTCTATATGATGTACACCAGTGGCACGACGGGTAAGCCCAAGGGCTGCATGCAATCGGGCAGCGCTGTCGCAACCTCCGCGCTCGGAATGTCAGTGCGGCGCGGCTGGGGACCGCAGGAACGCTTGCTCTCGGTCAACCCGCTGTTCCATGTGGTTGGGATGCAGCAAGTTGCTGCCATGCTTGCTTGCGGAGGGACCTGTGTGTTCGCTGGCCGTGATGATGATTCCGCAGCCGTTCTAGAGCTGGTTCATAAGGAGCAATGCACCACCACATCAGCCTTCCCCACCATCGCTTTCCCATGGTTTGACATGGAGGCCGTGCGCGATGGCCAAATGCCGCTTACCAATTACACTGGCGGGGCGGGGATGAACCCCATGATCTACGCTGGCATCGAAGAGCAATGGGATTGCCGCGTCATCGGCGGCTATGGCCAGACCGAGATTTGCGGCTTTGCCACCTTCATCGACTATCCCGATATGCTCAAGGATCCGGGGTCAATCGGCTGGCCGATGCAGCATGTGACGATGACGATCCTCGATCCTGAAGGCAACGAACTTCCCCTTGGCGAGGAAGGCGAAATCGCCATTCGCAGTCCCTCCGTCATGATGGGCTATTGGCGCAATGAAGAAGCAAGCGAAGCGGCTTTGGGCCATGGCTGGCTGCGCACCGGAGACTTGGGCACAATGGATGATCGCGGTCTTGCCTATCTGCTGGGCCGAGCCAAAGAGCTGATCAAAACCGGCGGTGAAAATGTCTATCCGGCTGAAGTGGATGCGGTCTTTGCCGAAATGCCCGAAGTGGCAGACGCAGGATGCTGCGGCGTTCCCGACAAAAAATGGGGCGAGGCGGTCAAAGCCTTCGTTGTTCTGCACGCGGGGCAGACGCTTACCCGCGAAGAGATCACAGCGCGCTTCAAAGACAAGATCGCAGGATACAAGCGCCCGCGCTACGTGGAATTTGTCGACCAATTGCCGCGCGATCCAATCGGCAAATTGCAGCGGTTGGAGCTGTCACAGCGCCCCGTCACGGATGATCAGGCGGCTTAGAGGGAAAAGCGGAACGGCTGGTCGCGCTGGGGACTGCGCCGGGTGACCGGATCGCGATCCTGCTGACCGATGGCGCGCCTTACGTCACGATCCTGCTCGCTTGCGGACGGGTTGGCGCAATCGCCACCTTGCTCAACTGGCGGCTTGCCCCGGCCGAGATTGCTTGGATTTGCTCCAATGCTGAGCCAGCGATGACATTTGTGAACCCGCGCTTTGCCGATTTGCTCAGCGAGGCGGAAGCGGGCGAAGTGGTGCAAGTTGATGAAGTACATACGCCGGATGGGCATTTTGAAACGATTGTTGGAAAGAAAATTTCCAACACTTCTTCCATCAGCGCCCAACCCCATAGGCCTGCCCTTCCGGACCTCCCAAAAGAGCGCGCGCAACCGGTCCATTATCGCCGACCAGGTACATTCTCCGCCAATCGGAACCGTCCGGCTTTTCCGCAATAATGATGCGCGCATCGGCATGGGCATTGCGAATGAAAGCGCTAGCGGCGGATCCGGGGCTATCGAGATTGCTGAGAGACGCTGGCCTATTGGGTGCCTCTCTATCAGGCGGCGTGTCTGACCCGCTGAATTCTAGCAGAATCTTGCCCGGTTCAAAACTCATCCCACCATCATCACTTTCCCACCAGCGCACTTGCGTAATGTCAGTATCCGGCTTTACCCCGCTTAAAAGAAAGCGCACATTTTGTCCGTCGACCTGATAATCGCCGCGCCCTATTGGCAAGCCACTTTTGGCATTCCCGACCCATTCATCGCCATTCCAGCGGAAGTAGCTCGCTCGTTTGGGGCCGCCAATCTGCCAGCCAATGTCCTTGCCAATATAAGCGTTGATATGCGGCCTGCCCTCGGCATCGACGCGGGTGATGCCATTAAAGGTCCATAGATCGCCCGTATCCACCGCCAACGCCTTTTGATCGGCGACCTCTTTGGTAATGGGCAGTGAAAGCGCGTCCCCCTTCACATTCGACCAAGAATTGGTCTCGGTATCGAATTTCACGAAATAGAGGTTCTTGCGCTCGGTTGAATGGCCGCCGCGATTGTTGCGCGGCGCACCTCTGTCCCAGCAATAATGGTAATCGATCCCGAAAACGATGTCGTCGCCCTGCCCTTTGGACACGCTCGCATACCAACTGTCAGCGCCGAGCCCGTCATCGCGGCGCTTGGTCTTCAAAAATGAGACGGGCGGCGCAAAAGTCAGGCCGTTATCGGTGGATTTTTGATAGACCCAATCGCTGCGGTGCGCGCCGTGGCGATAGAACAGATAGATATCGCCATTATCCATCTTGATCGCTTGATTGTATGTCCCAAAAGGCGCGACATTGTTGAGATCTCGCCAGCTGGTAATGTCATAGGGCTTTTGCGAGACAGAATGACGGTTTTCGCCTGAGTGACCATTGCCAAGGGAAAAGGGATTTTGGCCATGAATTTCTCTCACGCCGCCATGCCCGCCATAGAAAATGTGGATGTAGCCTGCATTATCGATGATCATGGTCGGCTTGCCATGGCTATCGATCTTTTTCGCGGGGTCTTTGCCCAAAATACTCGTGCCCGCTTTGTAAGGGCCGCTCCAATCACGCGTTTCGTGATTATAGGCAGCCACATAGGGGTCTTCGTTTGGCCCTTGATAAGAGACATAAGTGACGCCGTTGACATGCTCTCCTGCAGGATGCTGCACTACAGCGACGCCCTCACCAAATCCATTGTCTGCAAAGTAAAGCGTTGGCTCGGACGAATTGGATGCTATTGGTGCAAGGGTTGCGCAGGAGGTGAGGCACAAGAGTATACCGCCGAGTATGGCCCCACGAATTTTGGTCAATTCCATGTCTTCCTCCTTAGCCGATAATCTAGCCCTCAATGTGCGCCCTCGTATCCGATGACCTTGTGCAGC
>CAZAIG010000084.1:0-4936 GCA_964485135.1 uncultured Porphyrobacter sp.
CCGCCCACCAGCGTCCCGTTGATACGGATGAACTGCAGATCGCGGCCCACTGCGCTTTCGATCCTGCCCGTGATTGTCACGGCGTCCCAGCGCTTCACTGTCTCTGACACTAGCTGAACGATCTGATCGCCATAGCGGGTCGCCACGCCCACAACCGTGCGGCGCGCAAAGCGGTTGATCTGATGCTGGAGCCGTTCGTCCTCTTGCAAAGCCTTGCCAAGCTCAGCCAGCCCTTTGCGCATTTCCTCGCCCAATTCGCTATCCGAATCGCGCGCGCGGCGGATCAGCGACAGCCGGATCCGCTCCCACACGCCCAGCCACCATTCGGCCACGGCGGGGTTTTCAAGAAGCTCGCGCTTCATCTCTTCCACACGGCGCTGCGTCTTGGGATCCTGCTGCAAATCCTTGGCAAGAGTCGCCAGCCCCTCCTCGATTTTCGAACGAAGGGGATGCTCCGGATCAACGAGGACTTCGGCCAGAAGTTTGTAGAGACCATCGAGAACATTCGCTGAAATCCGCTCATCCAGCCCGGTCCAGCGCAGCACAGCATTGGCGCGCGAATGGATCACCTCTGTGACCATTTCCTCATTGTCTTCCAGCGTCAGGCCAGCCCAGCGGATAAAGCCATCGATCAGCGGCATATGCCGCCCATCGGCAATCGCGCTTTCCAGCATGCGGCCAAGCAGCGGAGAGATATCGAGTTTGGCCAATTGTCCGGCCAGCCCGGTGCGCACTTGGTTGCCAAGCCGGTCGGGATCGAGCGATTCCAAGACTTCTGCCAGCAATTCCGCTGCGCCTCCGGTGATGCGGCTGCGGTTGTCCTCTGCTGGCGCGACCAGGAAATCCCCCGCTGCCTTGGCGACATTCATCCCCGCCATGCGCCGCGCGACAACCGCCGGCGTCAAGAAATTGTCGCGCAGGAAGCCCGCCATCGTATCGGCAATGCGGTCCTTGTTTTGCGGGATGATCGCTGTGTGCGGGATTGGAAGGCCAAGTGGATGGCGGAACAGCGCGGTGACAGCAAACCAATCGGCCAATCCGCCGACCATCGCCGCTTCGCTAAAGGCATTGACGAAGCCCCATGCCGGATGGACGTCCAGCATCTCGCGCGAGCCAAAGAATATCACCGCCATTGCGACAAGCATGCCCGTTGCCGTCCAGCGCATTTGCCGCGCACGATCAGGGGGAAGCGGCGCCCCTCCTAAAACGGCAGTGGATGCCGCTGCTTTCAAAGGAGTGCCGGACTTCGGGGACGCTTTATTCGGCAGGTTCAGCCCCCGGTGGTAGGCGCGTTGCTGGTATCGCAGGCTTGGCGGGGCGATCCGAAGCAGGCGCGCTGCCATAGGGGGGCTCATCCTCGGCCGTTGCCTCTGGCACGGGTTTGCCATCATCGCCCGGCTTGTAAGTCAGCAAACGCTTGCGCATCCATGGCCCAATGCGCTTCTCAAGCCCGTCGGCCAAACTAAAGCCAGCAGGAACGATCAAAAGGGTGAGCACAGTCGATAGAATCAAGCCGCCGATCACTACAACTCCCATCGGTTGCCGCCATGCTCCATCGCCGCTCAAGGAAATTGCCGTAGGAACCATGCCCGCTGTCATCGCAACGGTCGTCATCACGATGGGCTGTGCACGCTTATGCCCGGCCTCCAAAATCGCGTCACGCTTGCGCGTGCCGGTGGCCATCTCCTCAATCGCGAAGTCAATTAAGAGGATCGAGTTCTTCGACACAATCCCCAGCAGCAAGAGGATGCCGATCAGAACCGGCATGGAATTGGGTTGGCCAACCAGCCAGACGAGGAAAATCCCGCCCAGCGGAGCTAGCGCGAGCGAGCTCATATTCACCAGCGGCGACATCAATCGTTTGTAGAGTAGCACCAGAACCGCAAAGACGAGCAGCACGCCCGATACGATCGCGTTTTGAAAATTGGTGAGCAGTTCTGCTTCGATTTCCGCCGTACCAACGGCATCGCGCGAAACGCCTTGCGGTAAGTTGTTGAGCGTCGGCAGCTTGTCAATCTTCTCCAGCGCTTCCCCGCGCAGCACACCTTGGGCCAGATCAGCGCCAATGATAACCCGCCGTTTTTGATTGAAGCGCTGAATCGCAGTGGGCCCAGCGCCAAAGCTGATCTCTGCCACTCGGCTGAGTGGAACAGAGCCGCCGCTCGCGATCGGAACGGGAAGATTTTCGAGCGTCTTGATGTCTTCGCGCGAAGATATGGGCAGTTTCACCCGGATCGGGATCTGGCGATCGGACAATGAGAATTTGGCAGCGTTCTGCTCAATCTCGCCCATTGTCGCAATGCGAATAGCCTGGCTGAGCGCAACCGTGGTTACGCCCAATTCTGCCGCCAATTCAGGACGCGGCCGAACGATAATTTCCGGGCGGCTAATATCAGCGTTAACCCGCGGCGCTCTAACGCCAGCCAGCCCCTTCATCTCTTCAGTGAGCTTACCCGCTGTCGCATTCAGCAGATCAGGGTCAGATCCGGCGAGCATGATCGAAATATCGCGGCCACTGCCGCCGCCGCCGGGCCCTTGATCGGATTGGAAACGCACGCGCGCATCGGGGATTTGCGCAAAGGCGGGTGCCATTTCGCGCTCAATTTCTTTCTTGGTCTTGGTGCGCTCATCGCTCAGCGTGATGTAGATCGTTGCTTCGCCAGCCTGCACCCGCTCCAGCGCTAACTCGACATTGGGATTGGCGTAAAGCATGTCGGCAACGCGCTTTGACACGCGCTCAGTCGCCTCCAGCGTTGTGCCCGGAACCATTTCAATCTCGATGCGGCTGTTTTCATCATCCGTCTCTGGCTGGAATTGGAACGGTGTGTTGGCGAAAAGCAATGCGGTTAGCATCAAGCTAAAGAAGCCAATCATCAGCATCCATACGCGGTGATCGTAAAAGCGTGCTTCTAACCAGCGGAAACTGCCAGCGACGCTGCCAAAGTTCAGCGGTGCGGGACGCTGCATTTTCACAGCCCATCCGAACAGGAGATAGACAAGCCAGCCGACAATAAAGCCAAGAACATGCGCAATCGCCGTGATGATCGGCGCGATCAGCTTGAGGGCCAAAATGCCCGCGATCAGGCCGAGCAATGTTGATACGCCCAGCAGCAAAATCTCGACGAATTTCGAAGCGAGGAAATAGCCTGTGTCGTTCGCATCCTCTGACACCAACAGTCCGGCTTGGTCGGGGATACCAAGCTCAATCGCCTGCGTGTAAGTCATAAAGATCGCTGCGCCTGATACGCCAATCAGCACGATCAGGCTGAGGATCATGGAAAGGATGTAGCGAAAACGCGATGCGGGCGGCTCGCGCCCTTCACGCCGCGCATAGAGCTTTCCGCGATCCAGCGACCAGGCAAGGACGCGCATATAGCGATCCATCCACTTGCCGCCGCCATGATCGGCATGACCTTTCGCTTGCATGAAATAGGCCGCCATCATGGGCGTAATCATCCGCGCGACGGCGAGACTCATGAACACAGCGACCACTACAGTGAGACCAAAGTTCTTGAAGAACTGACCCGTCACACCGGGCATCAGACCAACGGGCAGAAACACCGCGATAATGCAAAAGCTGGTCGCAACCACAGCAAGGCCAATCTCGTCCGCTGCGTCAATCGATGCTTGATAGGCGGATTTGCCCATTCGCATGTGTCTGACGATGTTTTCGATCTCCACAATCGCATCATCGACCAGCACGCCTGCTACCAGTGCAAGCGCCAGCAGCGACATTTGATTGAGGTTAAAGCCGAGCAGATCCATGAACCAAAACGTCGGGATCGCAGACAAAGGTATCGCCACCGCAGAGATGATCGTAGCGCGCCAATCGCGCAGGAAAAAGAACACGACGACCACTGCCAAGACGGCCCCTTCGACCATAGCGGCTATCGAGCTGCTGTATTGGTCTTCTGTGTATTGGACCGTGTTGAACAGTGGGATGAATTTCATCCCTGGATTTTCAGCCTCCATCTCAGCGATCAAAGCTTTGGCTTCTTTGAATGTCGAGACGTCAGAAGCGCCTTTGGCGCGGGCGAGCGCAAAGTTGACCACTTGTTTGTCGCGCACCCTGCTGATCGAGGTTTGCTCTGAAAAGCCATCACGCACCGTGGCCACATCGGCTAGCTTGACCGTTTGCCCGCCAGCCACGCGAATTTGCCGTTGCGATAGATCATAGGCACTGGCCGTATTACCCAGAACTCGCACCGATTGGCGCGTTCCGCCCACTTCGGCCATGCCCCCGCCAGCATCCAAATTGTCTTGCCTTAGCAAAGCGTTGATCTGGCCAGCAGTGACACCCAAAGACTGCATTCGTGCCGGATCGAGCAAAACCTCGATTTCTCGATTCACCCCGCCAAACCGATTGACCTCTGCCATACCTTGCACAGACAAAAGCCGTTTGGCGACGGTATCATCGATGAACCAGCTGAGTTGCTCCAGCGTCATATCGCTGGCTTCAACGGCGAAAATACCTAAAAAGCCGCCAGCAATATCGACTTTGCTAACGCGCGGTTCCAAGATGCCATCGGGCAAGTTGCCCCGCACAGAATCGATGGCATTCTTCACCTCGGCCACGATCACATTGGGGTCATTGCCGATCTCAAATTCGATGAATGTGCTTGAAAAGCTCTCGCCAGCAGTGGAGCTGATATTGCGCACGCCATTGATCGAACGCACTGCGGATTCAACTTGCTGCGTTATCTGATTTTCGATCTCGGTTGGGGATGCGCCAGGCTGCGAGATTGTGACTTGAACTCCGGGGAAATCAACATCGGGATTGTTCACAACATCCATTTGGCGGAAACTGAAAATTCCCACGAAGAGCAGGGCGACGAACACAACCATCGGGATGATCGGGTTGCGGATCGACCAAGCAGACATGTTGCGAAAGCCCATGGCGTTTAACCTTCCGCCTCAGCAGATCCCTTTTCGGCTG
>CAZAIG010000084.1:5036-10678 GCA_964485135.1 uncultured Porphyrobacter sp.
CCTCTTCGGCTGACTCTTCTGGCGGCGCTGACGCTGCCCCCTCGGCAAAGACCGGCTTCACCGTTTCGCCTTCGGTTAGGAACCCGCCTGCGCGCAAGACAATCTTCTCTGTCCCGACAAGACCAGAAGTAATGGTCACTCCATTGGGCGTAACAGTGCCCGTTTCCACGGCGCGCCTGCGGGCTTTATTGTCCGCGTCAATCACATAAACAAAACTGCCGTCTGCGTCGGAAAGGACAGAGCTTTCAGGCAGCAAAGTCGCGACCGCCGTGCCGCTTTTGATCACAGCCGTTGCAAAACCACCGGGCCGCAACCCTTCGGCATAGGGCAGCGCAATGCGAGCAATCCCTTGCCGGCTTTGCGGGTCGATCGTGGGCGAGATTTGCCACACTTGCCCTTCATAGGTGGCCTCGCTGCCGGTGGGTGTGATTTGCGCCGATACACCTTTAGGCAGGCTCGCCAGCTGATCTTCGCTGACCTGCGCCATCACTTCCATTTCGCCATTCTTTGCGATCAAAAACAGAGCAGGCGAACCGGCGCTGACCGTTTGACCGGGTTCCACATTGCGTTCAAGGATCAGGCCGGAAGTGGGCGCGTAAATATTGAGCCGCGCCGTGCGAGCGCGCGATTCGTTCAACTGCGCCCGGGCCACTTTAACCCGTGCATTAGCAGCATCGCGCGTGGCCGTTAGCCGGTCCACATCCGCTTTGGAGATAAATCCGCGATCCACCAGTTTGAGCGCCCGCGACAAATTGGCCTGCGCCAGATTGGCATCGGCCTGCGCCACTTCGATGGATGCGGCAAGACCGGCGGCCTGTTGCTGCTGAACCGTCCGGTCAATCACGACCATGATCTGACCTTTGCGGACCCAGTCGCCTGCATCCAGCGGAACGGAGACGACCCGCCCTCCTTCGCCTACAGCGCCAACGGGAACTTGCCGCCGCGCCGCGATAGTGCCGGTTGCAGCAATCTGGCCTTCAACGGTTTGCTGCCCGGGCGAAATCACTGTGATCGATGGAAGCTGCCCGTCAGTGTCATCCTCCTCAACCGGTGCTGACCAGCTAGCGTAGGCGAGATAGGCCAGTCCAGCGAGGATCAGCACGCCAATGATCGCCCCCCAAAGAACCAGCGTATTACCGCTGCGACTAGGCCTAGGATTGCCAATATCACCGCCCATCGCTTCCTCTGATGATACCGAACCGGCATCTTCGGATGTGACTTGCGATTCGTAATTCATCACGGTTCCCTCAGCATTGCGCTGGCATCAATGCATGCTCAGGCAATGAAGGGTGTGTTACACCCCTAAGTCACCCTATGCAATCCCCGGGCCAAAGCCCCCTGTATTCGCCTCCCTAGGCCGCGTCGCAACACAGAGCAATCGGCGCATCGACAAATGACTGATTTTCTCGACGAAAGTTGTATTGGCTCATCATTGGCTCAAAACAGGGTTTTACAGCAGTAATCGCGCAGCTGGTAGAAATGGGCTTCAAATAAAAGAGGCGGAGAAACATTCGCTGCCCCGCCCCTAAATATCTGTTACTTGTAAAGCGCTTAACGAACGCTGCCGCGCTTAATTAGATTAACGATGGCCAGCAGAATGATAGCGCCGACGACGGCAATGCCCAATCCGACAAGCGAAAATTCCTGCACGCTGCCGCCAATGCCAAGCAATGGACGCACAACCATGTTGCCAATGACAGAACCAATACAGCCAACCACGATATTCCAGAATATGCCCATAGAGGCATCGCGGTTCATCACCAGACTAGCCAGCCAGCCAGCGACGCCGCCTACGATCAATGCAACAATCCAACCCATTAAACCCTCCTAAAGATAATCAAATTCCTTCGGCGCCGCCCTTGCGCAGCACTTCGAGATTGCGGAGGCTTTTAGGGGATCATACGTGGCTTGTGCAAGCTTTGGAGTGCATCGCGGGTAAACTATGCAGACTAAGACGCGGGGGACGAATACCTTTCGCCCTCACTCAGAAGACGGACACAAAAAAGCGGCTGAAAAGTGAGGCAAATCACTCCGCAACCGCTCTGAAGGCCGTTTAGAAAGGGCCGATCAGTATTTCAATTGGCGCTCATAAAGGTCGCGGTAATGTTGAATGCGAGTCACCCGCAGGCCTTGCATGCCAGAACGATCGACCGACCGCTGCCAGCTGGCAAATTCTTCTAGCGTGAGCCCGTAACGCTCCAAAACCTCGTCAATCGTCAGCAGACCGCCATTCACCGCTGCCACCACTTCAGCCTTGCGGCGCACAACCCAGCGGCGCGTCTTTGGCGAAGGCAAATCGTCAATCGTGAGCGGCTCCCCGAGAGGGCCGATGACTTTTGCGGGGCGAATATCTTGGTTCTCGATCATTTAACTCTCTTGGTCGCCTGTTGACGGGTTTGCCTCTGATGGGCCCTTTATGTCAGCCAAGCTTTTTCGAGCTTCTAAAGCTTTAGGGTTAACGCGCTGTTTGCCACTCCCTTCGGAAACAAAGTAACCACCCGCCGCGTCAGCGAAGCTGGATGCTTCGACCAATGCGTCATTGCGCAGCACCTGCCGCAAATCGCGCGCTGCATCGATTCGAGCGGTTAGCTCAGACCATCCAAACGCCCGCAATGCGGTGCGGTCCTGACCGCGCAGCGCAGCCGGTACCTTGGGGGTAGAAGGGGTGTATTTTTCAAACATCGTGCGATCCTAATACACCGGGCTTCTCAACATCAGGTAAAGCTGCAGTTTACATCGTGTTAGGATTGGAAAACCGGGTCTTAACACCCGCCTCTGGCTAGACCGCTAATGTGGGTGTATGGGCAGCGGTGACTATGACCGATACGACCACCATACCTTCTTCAGGCGCGCAAACAGGCGCGGTTTCGGGGCTTTCTGCCGCCGATGCAGCCGCTCTGTTTGACCTTGATAAGCCCGCAAATGAGGCACGCATTGTTGTCGCGATGAGCGGCGGGGTCGATTCGTCAGTGGTGGCTGCTTTGGCGGCTCAATCGGGCGCGGAAGTGATCGGGATCACGCTGCAATTGTATGATTATGGCGCAGCGACCGGACGCAAGGGGGCCTGCTGTGCGGGCGATGACATTAGCGATGCGCGCAGCGTTTGCGACAAATTGGGCATCGCGCATTATGTTTTCGACCACGAAAGCGCTTTTCGCGACAATGTGGTTGAGCAATTCGCCGATGAATATCTCGCCGGGCGAACGCCGGTGCCCTGCATCCGCTGCAATATGGGCCCCAAATTTACCGATTTGTTCCGTATGGCGCGCGAGCTGGGCGCAGATTGCCTTGCCACGGGCCATTATGTGCAGCGAGTCGTTAGCGAAGCGGACGCTGTCGAGATGCACCGTGCAGTCGATCCGGCGCGCGATCAGTCCTATTTCCTTTATGGCACCACCGATGATCAGCTTGCCTTTTTGCGTTTTCCGCTTGGCGCATTGCCCAAGGCACGGGTCCGCGAGCTGGCTGAACAGGCCCGTCTGCGCAATGCGGATAAACCCGACAGTCAGGATATCTGCTTTGTGCCTGATGGTGACTATGCCAAGATCATCAAGGGGCTTCGGCCTGAAGGCGGGATTCCCGGCCCGATCGTCCATGCCCAAACCGGCGAAGAGCTGGGCCAGCATAAGGGAATCGTTCACTACACCGTCGGCCAGCGCAAAGGGCTGGATATCGGCGGGCAGCCAGAGCCGCTTTACGTGGTGGGCATGGATGCAGCGACGCGCGAGGTTCGCGTTGGGCCCAAGCTGATGCTGGCGGTCAGCTCTGCTGAAGTGATCGAAACCAACCGGATCGCTGAACTGCCCGATGTACCGCTCACTGCCAAGGTGCGCAGTCTGGCAAAGCCTGTTCCTGTGACTTTAGAAGGGTCATTGGGCGGCGGTTCTACTGTGCAATTGCACTTTGAAAGCCCCGAATTTGGCGTCGCGCCGGGGCAAGCGGCAGTGATCTATGCCGGGGAACGCGTGATCGGCGGCGGATGGATTGAGAGTACCGTTAGCGCTGCCTAAGAAGCCTGAGCTGCGGACCATCTTTCTAAGCAGTTGGGAAAGCGACCCTCCGGGTGGAGCGCGTCGGCGCTGCCGCCTTCCGGCGGGCGGGAGCGGTCCGTTCCTAGCGAAACGGACGCAAACGGCAGCCTACTCCTCCCATTCTTCCAGCACGCAGCCATACCCTTTGCGATATGTCGCCGTTTCGCTCACGATCAGCGGAAAACGCGCAGTGACGCTGCGCGCGTCGATATCGTCAACCAACGTCACCAGCTCCATGCCCTCCAGCTTATCCTTCGCACAATCTTTTAAGTCGCGCCCCGCAACAAAGCGGCACGAACACCCGACCCGCGCCGCATAGGCTGTGCCGACGCCTGCGTAACCCGTGATCGGCGCGCGGAAATACCATCCTGCCGCGGCGATGACCAAAGCCAGCACAAGCAAGACCCACGGCCAGCGGCGCGATTTATGGGCCCGTACCCCGCTCCTATTTGCCATTGCCAACGCCCCCCGGATTGCGCCAATGATGCGCAATATGTCTCTGCGTCGCACTTCTATCGCCAGTCTCGCTTTCCTGCCAGCCCTTAGCTTAGTTTTGGCCGGATGCAGCGAGCCGGACCTAGGCCCTGAACCTTTGAGCGAGGAAGCGCTGGCCGCTGTTACGGACAATGCCGGTGCACCCAAAGAAGAGCTCGCGCGCCAAATGGACGAGCTGTTCACTGTGCCGGGACAGGGCGAAACCCGCGCGGTTTTGGTGATGGCAGGGGGCAAGATCGCGGCTGAGCGTTACGGCGAAGGATACAGCGCAGAAACGCCGATGATCAGCTGGTCCATGGCCAAGACGATCACAGCGGTGATGATCGGCATGCTGGTCGCTGATGGCCGCCTTCGTCTGGATGAAAGCGCACCGATCGCCCTTTGGCAGCGCCCGGGCGATGCGCGCGGAGAGATCACCGTGCGGCAACTCCTGCAAATGCGCAGCGGGCTTCGCCATACAGAAGCGGGCGATGTCCCCTACGAATCGAGCGAGGTGCGCATGCTGTTCCTCGATGGGCGCGATGATATGGCCAAATGGGCTGAGGAGCAGCCGCTTGAAGCAGAGCCCGGCGCTCAGTTCGAGTATTCCTCCAACACTACCGTGATTCTGGCCGATGTGGCCGCGCGTGCTTTGACTGATGGCAATGAGGATCCCGACCAGCGCAGCAAGGCTGTACGCGACTATCTGGATGCGCGCCTGTTCGGGCCGCTGGGGATGGACAGCATGGTTGCCGAATTTGATGCAGCGGGCACGATGATCGGCGGCAGTTTAATGCACGGCAATGCGCGCGATTGGGCGAAGTTTGGCGAGTTTTTGCGGCGCGGCGGCAGAGCGCCGGGAGGCGAGCAATTGGTCCCCAAAGGCTGGATCGACAAAATGCTCACCCCCAGCCCGCGCGCGAAGCATTACGGTTTTCAGATCTGGCTCAACCGCGAACACCGCGAAGTGGGATCGGATGAACCGCACCCTCTGTTCCCGAAACGCGCGCCGGAAACGGCGTTCTCCCTCATCGGCCATATGGGGCAATATGTGGTCAGCTCACCCAGCCAGCAGCTCACCGTGGTGCGGCTGGGCCATTCAGACGCAAAAGAGCGCCAGACGATGATGGGCGAGCT
>CAZAIG010000085.1:0-6772 GCA_964485135.1 uncultured Porphyrobacter sp.
AGCGAACAGCGTAGCAATGTCATATTCGCTGGGGTCGCTGGCGGACGCGCCAGATTGACGTAAAGCCCCTCTTTCAGCAGCGCTTCCCACATCATCGCGCCGCGCGTCAGATCAGGCATGATCACCGCAATAATCGCGCTTTGCGGCTCGTCCGTGCCGAGCTGAAAGCCCAAATCACGCAGCCCCTTGTGCAAATTCTTCGAATTTTCCCACAGATGCGCGCGTTTGTTGGAGCCATGCTGCAATTTGCGGATCGATGTCGCCGCTGTTGCGACCACGCTAGGCGGGAGTGAAGCGGTGAAAACATAGGGACGGCACACCAGCCGCATAATGTCGAATTTGGGATGATTGGAAACGCAAAATCCGCCAACCGTTCCGACGCTTTTTGAGAAGGTGCCGATAATGAAATCGCAATCATCAATCACGCCTTGCTCTTCGCAAACGCCGCGGCCATTTTCGCCAATGAAGCCCATGGAATGCGCTTCATCGACCAGCACCATTGCGCCGTGAGATTTGGCAATCGCGACCATCTCTTTCAGCGGTGCGACATCGCCCAGCATCGAATAGACGCCTTCCAAAACAACCAAGGTCTTTGCGCCTTCTGGAATGCGTTTGAGGCGCTTTTCCATCGCTGCGATATCATTGTGCTTGAACGGCACGATCTCGGCATTGCCCATCGCGCAGCCATCATAGATCGAGGCATGGCTGTCGATGTCGAGCACGACATAATCGCCCTTGCCCGCAATGGTCGCGATGATCCCCAAATTGGCCTGATAGCCGGTTGAGAAGACCATCGCATGGTCCATGTCGTAGAACTCTTTGAGCGCGTCCTCGCACTCTTTGTGGCCCTGATACGTGCCGTTCAGAACGCGGCTGCCGGTGGTGCCTGAACCAAAGTCGGTGAGCGCGTCTTTACCCGCTGCAATGACATCATCATCGAATGTCATGCCCATGTAGTTGTAGGTGCCAAGCAGAATCGTCTCGCGCCCGTTGCAAATCGCACGGGTGGGCGACAGCACCTTTTCCATCACCAGATTATAGGGGTCTTCAATCCCGCTAGAAAGCAAAGTCTCGCGCGTATGGATCAGATCATCAAACTTGGAGAAAAGGTCGCCCGATGGCGCTTCTGCTGCATCAGAATTGATCGGTGTTTGCTCGTTCATGCTCACTCCTGAAGCCGTACCGGCTTATGCGCCCAAAACCTTAAGAGGCCATCTTGGTCACAGCGTCGACCAGCTGTCCGTAGTTTTCAATCTCGGCCTGCTGATTCATGCTGATGATGATGTCAAATTCATCCTCAATCTCGGCAACGAAATCCATCACCGTCAGGCTGTCAAATTCCAGATCACCGGCAAAAGTTGTCGCCTCGGTTAGATCGACGCCCTTTTTGTTGAAGGGCTCGATTAGAGCGCGGATAGAAGTATCAACGGCAGCACGGTCCATGGGGGAAGGTCTCTTTCACGTTTACGATGAACCGCTGCTTTAGAGCGGTATTGTTAGCGGCGCAAATGGGCATGGCGCTTTGCTTGTCAAGACGAGGGCGCGGTGGCAGATTGTTCCTTCAGGGACAAAGCGGATAATTGGCGCGGACAATTGGTGGGGAGTTAAGCGAAATGAGCAGGACCAAAGGAAAACCGGCAAAACCAAAACCAGCGAAACAGCCCAGCTATTCCGCGCACGCAGTGCATTTGGTCCGAACTGCGCAATTAAATACGCTGACCCTGTCGCAAATGGCCGATCAAAAGGCATCGATCCTGATGGGCGCGACGTTTCTGGTATTTTCCCTCACCGTCAGCCGCGCTTTGGTGGGCGAGGCGAGCCTGGCGATATTGGTGCTGGCCTTCACCGCCTTTGTCAGCTCGCTGTGCGCAGTGATTGCGGTAATCCCCTCCGTCGGCCAGTCCGCAGCGCCGGTTGGCCCGCCCAACCGATTGTTTTTCGGCCATTTTGCGCATTTGGATGAGGCAGAATGGACCGAGGATGTCCTGCGCGAGCTTGAGGCGGATGAAACCGTCTTTCGCACGATGCTGCATGACATTTACCAGAACGGCAAAGTGCTCCAGCGGCGCAAATACCGCTTTCTGGGTATCGCTTATCAGATATTTGTGGTGGGCCTGTTCGCGACGATGGTTATCTATCTGGCAGAGACGTTTGAGCTAATCGCGATTTGACCAGGCTTTCTCAAGCAGGTGCAGCAGCGGCTGGTAGAAGTTCCTTCACCGCCGCCATAAATGGCATGATCGAAACGGGTTTGGAGAGATATCCGGCAGCGCCAGCAGCGCGGATTTTCTCTTCATCACCCTGGCCCGCATAGGCGGTCACCGCCAGCACCGGAATGCTCGCAAGCTGGGCGTCTGCTTTGGCTGCAACGATCAGGTCAAAGCCAGAGATGCCGGGCAGTTGAATGTCCATAATGATCAGATCGGGCGCAAATTTGTGCGCTGTATCCAAGACCACATTACCGTCATCCACGCCCAATGTTTCAAAGCCATTGGCTTTCAGCACATCACAAAATAATTTCCGGTTGAGGTCGTTATCCTCGACAACCATGATCCTGTTTGCCACTGCGCACGTAACTCCTGATCGCGATTCCAGCGCGCTGTATATTCGCGCATAGAAAGGGCGTTTCTTATGTCTGCTATACCGCCAAGCCATGATGCGCGTCCAGAGGCCCGACCAGAAGCAGGAGTGCTAAGTCTGGCGGCGCTCGGCTGGCTGCTGGAAGATGCAGACCGGGCGCAGCGGTTTTTGTCGCTGACAGGGCTTGACCCAGACACCCTGCGCGCCGCAGTGGGAGAGACGAACACTCAGATTGCTGTGCTGGAATTTTTGGCGGGTCACGAACCCGATCTGGTGCGCGCTGCCGAAGCTTTGGCACTCGCGCCGGAAGACCTGATTGCAGCCTTGAACGAATTGAAAGCGTAGACTCTACTCCATGACCAAACCCCTGATTATCTCCGATTGCGATGAAGTGCTGCTGTTCATGGTAAAGTATTTCAAAGAGTGGCTGGAGGAAGGCGACGACGTCCTGTTTCATTTGGACGGAAGCGATTTTGCCAATGCTATGCGCTGGAAGGCGAGCGGCGAAGTGCTTTCGCCCGATGATATCTGGAAATATCTGGGCTATTTCTTTGACACTGAAATGCACCGCCAATTGCCGATTGAAGGTGCAGTGGAGAGCATCAATCAATTGCAAGAAAACGCCGATGTCGTGATCCTAACCAATTTGGTGGATAAGCGCCGCGACATTCGCGCCGAGCAATTGGAAGCGGTAGGGATCAAGGCTCCCGTCTACACCAATCAAGGGCCAAAAGGACCGGCTTTGGCGAAGATTGTGGCGGAATTTGCGCCTTCCAAGACGATCTTTATTGATGACCTTCCCCAGCATCACCAGTCTGCCCGCGAAACAGTGCCGCAAATCACCACTCTGCATCTGTGCGGGGAACCCAGCATCGCGCCGCATATCACTTGCGCGCACAAAGAAGGGCACGCGGACGCGCGGATCGACAATTGGGCCGAGGCTTTGCCTTGGCTGCTAAACGAATTGGAAAAGGAACCAGCATGAGTATCGAATCGCGCTTGAACGAATTGGGAATTGTCCTGCCCGAAGCAGCGGCTCCGGTGGCAAGCTATACCCCAGTCGTGGTGGAGGGCGGTCTGGCTTATGTGTCCGGCCAGCTTCCCTTTGTGGACGGCAAATTGGCCACCGGGCGGCTGGGCGATGATGTATCGCTAGAAGACGGCATGGCTGCGGCGCGCGCCTGCGGATTGATGATCCTTGCTCAGCTCAAAAGTGCTGGGATCGCGCTGGATGATGTGAAGCGCGTGGTGAAATTGGGCGCATTTGTTTGCTCGACCAATGACTATACCGACCAGCCCAAAGTCGCGAATGGCGCCTCTGATCTGATGCAAGAAGTCTTCGGCGATGCAGGCGTTCATGCCCGCGCAGCCGTGGGCGTGCCCGCTTTGCCTTTGGGTGCAGCGGTAGAGGTGGACGCTATCATCGCTATCGGAGCCGCATGAGCGAAACGCCGCCAAAAGATACGGAAAACGGCGGCGATGGGGACGGCATTGCTGTCCGGTTGGCTCCAAGCGTTGGCAGTTTGGACCGCGATCAGTGGAATGCGCTATCGGGCGCGGACAATCCCTTTACATGCTATGAATTTCTCTCTGCGATGGAGGATTCTGGCAGCGTGGGCGAGGGGACCGGCTGGGATCCCGTGCCGATTACTATTACCGATGAAGAAGGCTGCTTGCTCGCTGCTATGCCGAGCTATGCCAAGGGGCATAGCCAAGGCGAATTTGTCTTTGACCATGCTTGGGCGGACGCATTGCACCGCGCTGGCGGCAGCTATTACCCTAAGCTGCAAATTTGCGCTCCCTTTACCCCTGCATCGGGGCCGCGGCTGCTTTTAAGCGATGACAGTCTCGCGCCTTATCTGCTCAAAGGCGCAGAGATGGTTTGCGAGCAGAACGGGTTGTCATCGGCCCATGCGACTTTCGTTGATAAGGCGCAGATCCCGCTGTTCAAAGACGCAGGCTGGCTAATCCGCAGCGATCTGCAATTTCACTGGGAAAACCGCGATTATGCGAGCTTTGACGCGTTTCTGGGCGAGCTAACGTCGCGCAAGCGCAAGGATTTGCGCAAAGAGCGTGCAGCCGCGCAAGACGGCGTCGAAATCGTCCACCTCATCGGTGATGATATCAAACCCGAGCATTGGGACGCGTTTTGGGAGTTTTATCAGGATACGGGCGCGCGCAAATGGGGCACGCCCTATCTCACGCGTGATGCCTTTACTTTGCTGGCAGACCGTATGGGCGAGCAAATCGTGATGATCTTGGCGCTTATGGATGGAGATCCCATCGCTGGTGCGCTCAATTTCATAGGGAAAGAGGCGCTTTATGGCCGCTATTGGGGTTGCAGCCGAGAGAAGAAGTTCCTCCATTTCGAGCTGTGCTATTACCAAGCGATCGATATTGCGATTGAGCGCGGGCTAAAGCGGGTCGAGGCCGGTGCGCAAGGGGGGCATAAGCTTGCGCGCGGGTATGAACCGCAAAAGACCTATTCTGCACATTGGATCGCCAATCCATCATTTCGCGAGGCGATCGCGGATTTTCTGGAGCGCGAGGCGCGCGGGACGGCGGCGGACCAGAATTATCTGGATCAGCGCACGCCTTTTAAAAAGGGGTTAGATCCTAAAAGAGCTTAGGCAGCGCGGCGGCGACCTTCGGCCAGCCATTCGCGGGCCTGACGCTGAGCTTCGGCAATCTCGCGCGCTGTCATTTCATCAGAGATGTCTGCACGGCACCAACCGGCTTCCTCGTGACCTTTGGACGCGGCCAGATTGAACCATTTATGTGCCTCGATCAGCTCGCATGGAACGCCGTGGCTTCCGGTAGAGAACGCAACGCCCAGTTCAAACAAAGCGTTTACATCGCCCTGTGCAGCTGCCGCGAGAAATTTGGCTATCATCAGATCACCGGCTTTGCTGGTGGTTTCTACGGCCGTATCTGTATCAATCTTCTTCAGTTCCATGGTTCAACTTTCGCCCCCACATTGTGCAGTCCCCGAAACAAGCGCCGGGCTGCTGAGACCGAATTCGCCAGAGTAGCGTCAATAAATGGTTAACGCGGATAAAGATTTTGCAATTTTTACAGATTGGTATCGGCGGCTTTCGCAGCTGAGAACACGATTTTGGGGTATGAGTTATCCATGCGAGCGAATGCGCCTTGTGCGCGGCGTTCCCCCTCCGTATAGGCGCGCCATGGACAGGGTATTCGACCGGTTGAGGCCTAAGGCTAATTGCGGCGTTTTGGCGCCCCAAACGCCTATGGCTCAATTCGGTGCATCAATAAGGTTAAAGGCCCAGCAATGAACACCTCACCTGATGATATGGACAATCTTGATAAGGCAAAGGCCGCGATTGCGCCGGATTACACGCCAAGTGACGATGAAGAATATATGAGCGACAAGCAGCTCGCCTTTTTCAAGGTGCTGCTGCTTGAATGGAAACGCTCCATCCACGAAGCATCAGGCCAAACGCTGCAATCGCTGCAAGATGGTCCGATCCGCGAACCCGACCCCAGCGACCGCGCATCGAGCGAAACCGATTGGGGCATTGAACTGCGCACGCGTGACCGCCAGCGCAAGCTTGTCTCCAAAATCGACAGTTCGCTGCGCCGCTTGGAAGAGGGCGAATATGGCTATTGCGAAATTTCGGGCGATCCCATCGGGCTGAAACGGCTGATCGCGCGCCCTGTCGCGACCATGACAGTCGAAGCGCAAGAAGCGCATGAGCGGCGCGAGAAAATCTCCCGCGACGATTGAGCGTCAAAAGCGCTGCGTAAATGACCTGTCCCCTTCTGGAACAGGCGTTTTGGCGCTTAACTTTTCGTTAGCTAATCACCCATAATTTCTTCACATCGCCTGCAGAAATCCAGTTTCAGCGGGTATGATGATACGGCGCATATGCCGATTTGGATTGCCGCCGCGCAGCACTGCTTGCGATAAGATGATAGGAAAGAGGCCAATGTCTGAAGTGGAAACACGCAGTATTGCACGCGACAGCCTCTTGCTGTTTGCCAATCTATGGGTCGAGAATGATCCGGCGCGCTATCATGTCAAAGTCCGCAATCTTTCCGATGGCGGGATGATGGGCGAAGGCGGTCCGCGTGTTGCGCGCGGCACGCGCCTGACCGTTGATCTGCGCAATGTCGGCGCGGTACGCGGCTGTGTGGCATGGGTGCAAGACGAACGCTTTGGCGTCGCATT
>CAZAIG010000085.1:6872-8876 GCA_964485135.1 uncultured Porphyrobacter sp.
TCGAAAGTTGGTTCAAAGGTGATGTTTCGCCGCTGACCCGCTGCATCCAAGCTGCTAGGCATGCATGGCGATGCGATTCTGGGTTCTCCTTCTCCTACCAATCATGTTGGCTGCATGCGGCGGCCCGGCCAACGCGCCTGTCAGTGTGGTCGTGATCGGCAAAGCTGACGGATTGAAGGAAAACGGCGCGCGCCTGGCCGACAGTGCCCAATATGTGCGCAGCGCAACAGCAGAAGGCTTGGTCGCTTTTGGTGCCCGCGGAGAGATCGTGCCAGCATTGGCAGAACGCTGGATCGTTACTGACGATGGGCTGAGCTACATTTTCCGCTTGCGCAATTCCAACTGGCCATCGGGTGAAGCGATGACAGGCGGCCAAGTTCGCTTACTGTTGATGGCGGCGATGGAGCAGGCCGAAAAAACCTCGCTAGGCTTTGACTTGGCCAAAGTGACCGAAGTGCGCGAAATGACAGGCCGGGTCATCGAAATTCGCCTTGCTAGCCCGATGCCGGGCTTTTTGCGTCTTCTGGCTCAACCTGAACTTGGCTTGCTGAAGGATGGCAGAGGCGCTGGACCAATGGCAGCGGATGAAGATGAAATCACCAATACCATGGGTTTGCTTGCGCTGCCGCCGGAACGCCGCGGCCTGCCCGCGCGGGGCGATTGGGACGATACGGTACGCCCGGTGACTTTGCGTGCATCGAGCGCAGTCAAAGCGGTCGATGCCTTTTCCAATGGTGAGGCGGATATTGTGCTGGGCGGGCGTATCGAGAATTTGCCAGACGCTGATCTTGGCCCATTGTCTCGCGGGAATATCCGCTTGGACGCAGCGCTTGGCCTGTTTGGGCTGATTGTGCGCAATAAAGACGGCGTGCTGGAGGAGCCAGCCCTCCGGCAAGCGCTGATCATGGCGATCGACCGAGAGAATCTGATGTCGCCGTTTAATTTGGGCGGCTGGTTGCCATCAGATACGGCAGTGCCGCGGGCAATGTGGAACGAAGTTGTTCCGGCCTCGCCCAATTGGGCCGCGCTATCCTTAGACGCACGTCAAGAGCGCGCGCGCGCCCGGATTTCTGCTTGGGAGGCGGCGAGCGGAGAGGCTGCGGCAGTGAAGATCGCCATGCCGCGCGGGCCAGGCAGTGAGCAATTATTCCTGCGCATTGAGGCCGATTTTGCCGCCATCGGGGTAGAGACTGCGCTGATTGCTTCTGGTGAAGAGGGGGCCGAGACAGCTGATTTGGAGCTGTTTGACCGAACCGCGCGCTTCGCCTCGCCGCGCTGGTTCCTCAACCAGTTCAATTGCGATCTAGGCGGGCAAGACAGCGATCAACCATGTGCGCCAGCGGCTGACAATTTTGTGGCGCAATCTCTGACCGAGACGAATGCCAAGGAAAAGGCGGAATTGCTTGCGCTGGCAGAACTGGCGCTTGAGGATGAGGCGATATTCATCCCCTTTGGCGCGCCGATCCGATGGTCGCTTGTGCGCAGTGATGTGACCGCGTTTGAAGAGAACCCATGGGGCCTGCACCCGCTGTTTCCGCTTTCGGGCGCACCAATTTAATGGCATTTAATCAATGGCTTATGCAGCATCATCCTTGAAAATGCACGATAGCGTTCCCATATTGTAAGTATGGAGGATAAACGCATGACCAATCCCGTTCGCCCCGCCGATGCAGCGCAGCCGATGGGATTTGAACTGCCCACGGGCAATGATCCTCATTCGATCCGTCAACGGATAGAGGCGATGGAAATCCTGCTTGAACGCAGTTTCCGCATTCCCGGCGTGAATATTCCCATTGGTCTTGATGCGATCGTCGGCCTGATCCCGGTTTTGGGCGATATTATCACCACAGCTTTGGGCGCTTATCTGGTTTGGGAAGCGCGCAATCTGGGCATGTCGAAACTCCAGCTAACGCGGATGGCGGGCAATGTCGGTTTTGACGCTTTGCTCGGCGCGGTGCCAGTGGTTGGCGATGCGGCTGACTTTATGTTCCGCTCCAACACGCG
>CAZAIG010000085.1:8976-10540 GCA_964485135.1 uncultured Porphyrobacter sp.
CCTCCAATTCAATATCCCAGTATAGCCAGTCCCGCCAAGTTTCATGCAGGTAGTGCGGCGGGAATTTCTTGCCATATTGCTGCAATTGCCAGCTGGTCGGGCGGATTGGCCGCATGCCAACGCGCATCCCAGCTTGTTTGGGTGTGCGTCCGCCCTTCTTCATATTGCACGGAGCGCAAGCCGTGACGATGTTTTCCCAGCTTGTCTTTCCGCCCAATCGGCGCGGGGTTACATGGTCAAAGGTAAGGTTCCCGCGCGCGCCGCAATATTGGCATTGAAAGCGGTCACGCAGAAACACGTTGAAGCGCGTAAATGCCGGAAATTCCGACTGTTTTACATATTGGCGCAGCGCAATCACGCTGGGGATTTTCATGTCGAGCGATGGCGAGTGCACTTCGCGGTCATAGCTTTCGACAATATCCACCCGGTCAAGGAACACTGCTTTGATCGCAGTTTGCCACGGCCACAGGCTGAGCGGATAATAAGATAGCGGCGAATAATCTGCGTTCAAAACAAGCGCGGGGCAGGCTGCCAGATTGCTGTCCGCATCCTCGCTAAGGCTGCGAAACTGCGCAGCGCGTTCGATCATATCAGCCTTGAACATGGGGTGCCCTGTTCCTTTCGATTGACACGATAATGCAGTGACCGGCGGATGAGTCAAAGCTGTGGCATGGCGGCTATCCACATATTCGCGGCGGCTGAATACTGGCGATTTTAGCTGGAGAGATGACCCCTAGACCTAAGGAGATGGGCCATAGACCTCTCCGGATGAGGCGAGACCTGCCAAGGTAGGCGGGGGATGAAAACGGCTCTATGCTGGCATGATGACAATCACGCGATTTGCTCCCAGTCCCAATGGTCATTTGCATTTGGGCCATGCGTTTTCGGCTGTGACCGCGCATGATTTGGCAAAAGACGGCACGTTCCTACTGCGGATCGAGGATATTGACGGGGTGCGCAGCAAGCCAGAATTGAGCGAAGAATTTCGCGCAGATTTATCGTGGCTGGGGCTGAAATTTGAAGAGGTCGCACCGCAGTCTGAGCGGCTTGAAAGCTATGAAAAAGCAGCGCAAACCTTGCGCGATCTGGGTGTGCTTTACCCATGCATATGTTCGCGCACCGATATCCGCAGCGCAGACCCTGAATACGGGCCGATGGGCGCGATTTACGCCGGGACTTGCCGCGATAAAGATGTCGATGTGTCGCGGCCCCATGCTCTAAGGTTGGACGCGGCAAAGGCGCTTGCCATAACCGGTCCGCTTGAGTGGTATGACGAAATCGCCGGTCCGCAATCCGCTGATATGACGCAGCTGGGCGATGTTGTGATCTGGCGCAAGGAAGAGCCAGCAAGCTATCATCTCGCCGCCACTTTGGATGATGCCGCCGACGGTGTGACTCTAGTGACACGCGGGAAAGACTTATTCCACGCCACCCATGTCCATCGCATTTTGCAGGCGCTGCTTGAGCTGCCCGTGCCGCGCTATCACCACCATCCGTTGCTGCTGGATGAAACCGGCGAAAAGCTCGCCAAACGGCGCGGATCATCCAGTATTGCCGATTTGCG
>CAZAIG010000086.1:0-5521 GCA_964485135.1 uncultured Porphyrobacter sp.
GCACGCCCTCACCCGAGACATCGCGGGTGATCGAGGGGTTTTCCGCCTTGCGCGTAATTTTATCAATCTCGTCAATATAGACGATGCCATGCTGCGCTTTTTCAACATTGTAGTCAGAGGCTTGCAGCAGTTTAAGGATGATATTCTCAACATCCTCACCCACATAGCCCGCCTCTGTCAGCGTGGTCGCATCGGCCATAGTGAAAGGCACATCAAATGTGCGTGCCAAAGTCTGCGCGAGTAAAGTCTTACCCGTGCCGGTTGGGCCGACCAGCAAGATGTTCGATTTCGCGAGTTCAACTTCGCCAGCTTTGCCCGAATGCTCCAGCCGTTTGTAGTGATTGTGTACAGCTACGGCTAAATTACGCTTCGCACTCTTTTGACCAATTACATAATCGTTCAGCGTCGCAAAAATCTCCGACGGAGAAGGAACTTCGCCCTCTTTACGGCCGCCCAGACCAGCCTTGGTCTCTTCGCGGATGATGTCGTTGCACAGCTCAACGCATTCATCGCAGATGAACACGGTCGGCCCAGCGATTAGCTTGCGCACCTCATGCTGAGATTTCCCGCAGAAACTGCAGTAAAGGGTGCTTTTGCTATCGGTTCCGCTCAATTTCGTCATTCCTAAAGGTTCCCCGTCCCTGCTTTAGGGATTCGATGAGTGTGGCAGCAGATTGGCATAAATCAACACTTAGACCAAAGATTAGTCCAAACAGGACGAAGAAAACAGCAATTTAATCCAACACTATGGCGCTAGTGTCCCAATATTAGTCGAAAAAGCCAGGTAAACTAACGATTCTCGGCGCTTGCGTATTCGCCCAAAGCATGCTGGATTTGCCTAACCCAAGGGTGTCACCCCTATTCAGGCGCTCCGCCAGAACCCTTTTCATCATCGCTGCCATCGCTTTCTGGGCGGGTTTCAAAGACTTTGTCGACGAGGCCAAACTTCATCGCTTCATCCGCCTCAAGGAAGGTATCGCGGTCCATCGCCTCTTCGATATCTTTCAGCTTTTTGCCCGTGTATTTGACATAGAGATCATTCATGCGCTTTTTGATACGCAGGATTTCCCGTGCCTGAATTTCAATGTCCGACGCCATACCGCGCGCACCGCCCGATGGCTGGTGGATCATCACCCGCGCATTGGGCAAAGCGATCCTCATGCCCGGCTCACCTGCGGCCAGCAAGAAGCTGCCCATAGAGGCGGCCTGGCCTACGCAGACGGTGGAGACACGCGGCTTGATGTATTGCATCGTATCATGGATACCCATGCCCGCTGTCACCACGCCGCCGGGTGAATTGATATACATAGAGATCGGCTTGGACGGATTTTCGCTTTCAAGGAACAAAAGCTGAGCAATAATGAGTGAGGCCATATTGTCCTCAACCTGCCCGGTTACAAAGACGATCCTTTCTCGCAGAAGCCGGCTGAAAATGTCAAAGCTGCGCTCTCCCCGGCTGGTTTGCTCAACAACCATCGGCACCAATGCCCCTGTGAGTGGGTCACGGGTGAACTGGCCTTGGGTGGCATGGCCTTCGCCGCCGAAAAGATCGATCATGTGCTTTTGCGTCCTTTTGAGAAATTCTTGAACGCCTATGTCGGACGCTGCGCAGCAATGTTCAAGCCCGTTAACGCTTTCGCCTGCGGAAAGAGCCAGACTGGACCCAAGTTTGCCACCTCTTTCTAGGCTGAACAGCGGCAAAACCCTGCGCAATAAAGTTTCAAACACCAAAAATGGGCGTTGGTCCGGTGGTGAGAACTGTCGGTCGATGTTCGCTATGGAAATCGACCCTGCCTTCTACATGGCACCTCTCTCCCCGACCCCCAACAAAAGCGTAATACCGCATTTTGATCCCCTCGCTCCTCCCTTCTGCTCAATCCCGTATGTGCATTGCATTTTGTGCAGGCGCGCTAGCATGCGCGCTCCACATGCCGGCAAGCGCTCAGGAAACACTGCCGGTCTCACCGCCGGAAGAAACCGGATCGGTGGATGGTGCAGCGACTATAGCGGGGCAGGTTTTTCAGCCGGATTTCTTCGAACGCTTCGCACCGCGCACTGCGCTCGATATGATTAATCAAGTACCCGGCTTTCAACTCCAAGGGGGCGGCGGAGGTGGAAGCCGCGGTCTTGGCCAAGCGAACCAGAATGTTCTGGTCAATGGCGAGCGTCTCTCGTCAAAATCCGATAGCGCTCGGGACCAATTGCGCCGCATTCCCGCCAGCGATGTCATCCGCATAGAAATTGTCGACGGAACCAGCCTGGATGTGCCTGGCCTTTCAGGACAGGTTGCCAATGTCGTGGTCGATCTGAAAGGCGTAGCGGGATCGTTCAGCTGGAAAGGCCGTTACCGCGACACCTCGTGGTCGCCTGAATTTTATGGTGGTGAGGTTTCTGTGGCCGGAACAACGGGTGATCTGAGTTTTACCATCGCCCTCGACAATCCCAACGACCGGTTTGGATCAGAAGGCCCGACAATCATCCGCGACGGCGAAGGCGCATTGATCCAGATTGAGGAAACCGACCGGCGCGGACGCTTTGACAAGCCCACGCTCTCCGCCAATCTGGGCTATGATTTTGGCAGCGAAGTTACCGCCACACTCAACCTGTCCTACGCCCGTAGCTATTTCCGCCGCTTCGCCAATGAGGCGATCACTGGCCCTGAAATCGAGCCGAGTGACCGAGCCATCCGCTTTCGCGAAGACGGCTATGAATATGAGATTGGCGGAGATGTTACTTTTCCGATTGGCGCAGGCAGTTTGAAAATTATTGGGCTTGAGCGTTTCGATCGCGAAGATGCCTCTCAAACAGTCACTCAAGCTTTCGATGATCCGGTTTTGGGGACCACGGGCAGCCGCTTCACCCGTTTTGACGGCGTTGGCGAGCGCATTGGGCGAGCGGAATACAACTTTCCGCTGATCGGCGGAGAATGGCAAATCGCTGGCGAAGCCGCCTTCAACAGGCTCGACCGTATCTCAGGCCTGTTCGAACTAGACGATGCTGGCAATTTCATAGAGCAAGATTTTCCCGAAGGCACCGGCGGCGTGACAGAGGATCGTTATGACTTCTCGCTCAGCTACAGCACTGCGATCACCCCTCGACTTAGCTTTCAGGCCAATGCCGCTTTTGAATTTTCAACTCTCAAACAAACCGGCAGCGCCGCCAATGACCGCAGTTTTCGGCGGCCAAAGGGTTCAGCGTCACTGACTTGGAACAATGGCAAAGGCTTCGACATTACCCTGTCCGGTGAGCGCCGCGTCGGGCAGTTGTCTTTCGGAGACTTCCTCGCCCGCGTGAATGTCGATGACAACAATGGCAATGCGGGCAATAACGAGCTTGTGCCTTCCCAAGCGTGGGAAGCGCAGGTTGAGATCAATAAGACGCTGGGGCCATGGGGATCGACCAGTCTGATGCTCGAACAGCGCTGGATCGAGGACTTCCTCACCCTTGTCCCGCTTGATGATTTGAGCGGAGAGGCGCGCGGAAATATATCGTCTGCCCGCCGAACAGAGATCGAATGGACGACCACGCTCAACCTTGACCCCTTGGGCTGGAAAGGCGCGCAGCTGGATCTGAGGCTGGAATATGAAGAAGGCGAAGTGCGCGATCCTTTAACGGGCGAACTGCGTGATTTCTCCCGCGGCCGTGACCGCGAGGCAGATATTGAGCTGCGCCATGATATTCCCGGCACGCAGCTAGCCTATGGCGCAGCGGCGAATTATGGACGTGACCGCCGATTCTTTCGGCTGGAGGAGTTCAACCGCGGTGTGACCGGACCGACCTTTGCCCGCATCTATATTGAGCATAAGGACATCCTCGGGCTGACGGCGCGCGCGACTTTAGGCAACCTTGTCAATGGGCGGGACCGCGACAATCGTACTGTATTCAGCGGACCGCGCAACACCTCTCCGGTCCTCTTCACCGAAGCAAGAGCGCGGCGCATCGGGCCGATTATCCGTCTGGATATCAGCGGCAATTTTTAGCGCTATCAAGCAGGGGTCAGTCGCCGCTTTTGTTGCCGCTTATCCTGCTTGACCCGCTTGCTCCTGATTGCGTCTATATCAGTCTTTCCATTGAACAAGAGCCGCGCCCAGCCAAACCGGCGGATCACATATTCGTGCAGAACGATCACTGTCATGGCAGCCCCAACCGTCAGCAAAGAAAACTCCAGCCAGATCGGCCAGTCCACTATGGTTAGCCAGCGCCCATAGACATAGACGAGACAGTGGTGGAACAGATACATCGATAGCGCACAATCCGCGAGCCATGCTGTCCGCTTTCCGCCCTCATTAAAGAAGCGGTGGAAGAATTGCAGAATGAACAGAACGATCAGCCAGATCGCCAACTGATTGGCAAACAGCATGAACAGCGAGAACGCGTCGCTTTGCTCAGGAGTGCTGTAAGGTTGCAAGATCAGCGCCGCCGCCGCTGCATAAGGCATCCACCCGCGCCATTTGACGAGAGTAGCAAGAAAGGCGGGCGATAATGCCGCCATCACTCCGATCACAAAGAATGGAAATTCGCTGACCAATTTATACCAGCTTTGAAAGCCGGGAAAGATCAGATCATACGTCCCCGGTACTTGGCCTGCGACAAGGTAATTGGCGGTATTGCCCACGGCGAGTAGGATCACGAATATCGCAAAGGCCCCCGATGACTTGGCCACCACAGCAAGCCAATCGGGTACGGCAACCGCTTTGCCTCTAAGAGCGGAATCGCGCGGAACCATTTTCTGGACCGCTGCGGCCAAGAAGAACATTGGGATCAGGCTAACCAGAAACCACAGATGCAGCGCCCAAAGCCCGCTCGACCAGACCTCGACAAAGTTCGGGCTGCCAATCCATCCGATGAAGCTCTGAGTGCCGCCCGCATCGACATAGCGGTAGTAAAGTTCAACCATATTCAGTGTCACTGCAATGCTGACCATCGGCACACCTGTGCGCAGCAAACGGTTGAGCAGGAAATCGTCGACCGCTCGCCGCGACAATAGCAGCACTGCAAAAAACCCGCCGACGAAAAAGAATGTCGGTGTCACAAACAGATGAAAGCCGAATATCAGCCAATCAAAGAACGCATGCCGGTCCACGTTGGCCGTGATCCATGGGCGCGCTGGCGCGTAGATTGTGCCTGCATGCAGCGCGACAGAAAGGAACATAAGCACGGAACGCGCGCCATCAATATCGTGGTAATGCTTGCGCGCGAGGGGTTGTGTGATGTCTGCAGTTTGAGCCATAGTTTCCGAGAAACTCGCAAACCGCCAATTAGTGCCCGCTTCGATCGGGCTTCATCTCAACTGGCCCATTTTGGGATAAATTCTGCCGGAAACCTAAAGACCAATCGTCATTCAGATCCGAAAAGGGCCGCATCAGCGTGAACTGAGCGGCCCTTTCCCAATTTGCAAAACTGAGCTTACTTCTTAGTAGCGGGCTTTTTCGCGGGCGCTTTTTTTGCGGGCGCTTTCTTTGCCGCTGGTTTTTTGGCAGCTGCCTTTTTAGCGGGAGCCTTCTTCGCTGCTGGCTTCTTG
>CAZAIG010000086.1:5621-10512 GCA_964485135.1 uncultured Porphyrobacter sp.
GCTGCTGGCTTCTTGACCGGCTCTTTCTTGGCTGCAGCTTTCTTCGCCGGAGCCTTCTTCGCCGGAGCCTTCTTAGCGGCAGCTTTCTTGGCCGGAGCCTTTTTCTTCGCAGGAGCCTTTTTCTCAGCTTCTTCTTCCGCTTCGATTGCAGCTTCCAGCTCTTCTTGCGTCACTTCCCGCTCGGTCACTTCCGCCTTGTCAAAGAGGAAATCGACGACCTTATCTTCGTAAAGAGGCGCGCGAAGCTGAGCAGCGGCCATCGGCTCTTGCTGGACATATTCCACAAAGCGCTGGCGGTCTTCTTCGCGATATTGCTGCGCAGCCTGCTGGATCAGCGCATTCATTTCTTGGCCTGTCACTTCGACATTGTTTGCCTGACCAATCTCGGACAAAAGCAGACCAAGACGCACGCGTCGCACCGCAATATTCTTATACTCGTCCTTGTCGTCTTCGATACCTTTCAGCGCAGCTTCTGGATCCTCTTCATTGGCGGCTTCTTGCTGAAGCTGCGCCCAGATCTGTTCGAACTCCGCATTCACCATGCCTTCTGGAACATCAAAATCATGGCCAGCGGCAAGCTGATCAAGCAGCGCTCGCTTCATTTGCGTGCGGGTCAGGCCAGCGGTTTGCTGTTCCAATTGACCGCGCAGCAGTTCTTTCAACTTGTCGAGGCTTTCAAGGCCCAGATTGGTCGCAAATTCATCGTCGATCTTCGTTTCGGTTTCGACCTTTACGGCTTTCACCGTGACATCGAACTCGGCTTCTTTTCCAGCGAGATGATCGGCTTGATAATCCTCAGGGAAGGTGACCTTGATGGTTTTTTCATCGCCAGCTTTGGTGCCGGTCAATTGCTCTTCAAAACCGGGAATAAATGTGCCTGAACCCAGAACAAGTGGAGTATCTTCTGCTGCGCCGCCTTCGAACTCTTCACCGTCAACACGGCCAACGAAGTCAATGATCAGCTGGTTGCCATCGACCGATTTCTTTGACTTGGCAGCATCTTTGTAGGCTTTGTTTTGGCCCGCGATGCCTTGAACCGCTTCGTCAACGGCTTCCTCGGACACCGGAACCACCAGCTTTTCCAGTTTCAAATCGCTGGTGTCTGGCGCAGTCACTTCTGGCAGAACTTCCAGCTCGACCGAAATTTCCGCGTCCTTGCCTTCTTCATAGCCTTCACCAAGGTTCACAGCCGGCTGCATCGCAGGGCGAAGCGCCTTTTCTTTCATCAGTCCGTCGACCGAATCGCGAATAGTGTCGTTCAGCGTCTGCGCATGGAGCTGTTCGCCATGCATTTTCTTCACGAGATTCGCAGGAACCTTGCCCGGACGAAAGCCCGGCATATTCACTTGCGGGGCAATTTTCGTCACCTCAGCCTCGATCTTTTCAGCCAGCTCAGCAGCTGTGATCGTGATCGTATAGGCCCGCTTGAGCCCCTCGCTGGTGATTTCCTTGATCTTCATGAGAACTAAATCGAAGCCTTTTCAATAACTTAATTGCACGCGTTCCACCGATGAGAGGCGAAATTGGTGCGGGCGAAGGGACTCGAACCCCCACATCTTGCGATACTGGTACCTAAAACCAGCGCGTCTACCAATTCCGCCACGCCCGCAGTTTGAACTTTCATAAACCGAAATAAGCCGCGCGCCAAAACCGAAGAGGTTCAAGCCCGCGTAAAGCAGCGCCTCTAATGGGGTGCGTGCAAAAGGGCAAGCGCTTGCGGCTTGTTTGCGCGATACTTCGCCGTTAAAGGCGCTCCCATGACTGATGACACCTCACAAGACGCAAAGCCTCAAACCCCGCCCGATCGCCTTGCTATCAATCCAGCAAGCCCGCATTTCGATGCAGAGGTTCTGCAACGCGGCGTGGGGATCCGCTTCAAAGAGCGCGTGCGCACCGATATCGAAGAATATTCGATTTCAGAAGGTTGGGTCCGCGTGCAGGCGGGCAAAACGGTGGACCGCAAAGGGCAGCCGCTGACCATCAAGCTTAACGGCGCGGTTGAAGCATGGTTTGAAGATTTAGGCGAAGATCTGCCTATTGCCAAAGCCTAGCAGATTAAGGCTCAAAGCCAGCACCAAATGCTTTTTGGAATTTTTCCGAAGGAACCCAATCGCCCGTTTCAGCGAAAGCGCTTTCGAACGCTTTTGACGATTTAATCCGCACTGGCCCGGTTGAATGCGAAGGAACCTTGTGACGCACGCGCGAGCTGGATTTGGATGCCAATCTGGTTCGCGGCGCAATTTTCGGAGCCGAGCCTGGCTTAGCCTTGTAAATAAAGCCGTTCAGCGGCCAACGCGTGCCGCCCAAAGCCTGGATACCGTGATACCATAGGCGCACTTCGCTCCAATCATTATTGGGTGACACATCGCGCGCTGGCACATTGTTTTCGATCTGACCGCGCCGCCCATTGATCAGCGACCAATTGGAATGGCTGACCAGGATGTTGCGCGAATCCACAATCTTGCTGACATAAGCGACATGGCCGAGCCTGCTGTTACGATGCGGGCGAAAGGACATCACAGCGCCCACTTGCGGGCGGCTTCCCCTTGCATATTTGCCCTTGGCCTGCCGCCACCAAGTGTGCGCATCGCCGAAAATCTGAATGCCTGATAGATAGCGCGCATAGGGCACGCATTGCAGGTTGCGCGGCCATTTGGGCGCTTTGCCGGGTTTATAGACGGCAGAGGTGCTTGAGCCGTGATGCGCGTGGACCGCTACAGGTGCGGCCGAAACAGCGGCAGCCAAGCAGGCGAGGATCAAAGGTGTTCTTGCGACCATGGAAATGCCTACTGCCGCGTTAAGGTTGAGATCACGCTTTGAATCAGGGTTAACACTAGGTTTGCAATTTCCATCTGCTGCGAACCAGAGCAAGACGGCGCTTGCCAATCGGGGCGCAAGGGGCCACTGGCGCAGGACAGACACGATCATGACACACATCACCAAACCAGAGGTCATTATCATTGGCCGCCCCAATGTGGGCAAAAGCACGCTGTTCAACCGGCTGGTTGGCAAGAAGCTCGCGCTGGTTGATGATCAGCCGGGCGTGACCCGCGACCGGCGGATGGGGGACGCGGAGCTGGCAGGACTTGCCTTTACCATTGTCGACACAGCTGGCTGGGAGGATGAGGACGCTGAGACCCTGCCCGGCAGGATGCGCGCCCAAACCGAGGTCAGCGTAGAGGGCGCTGACGTAGCTTTGTTCGTGATCGATGCGCGCGCTGGGATCACACCGATGGACGAAGAGATTGCCCGCTGGCTACGGATGCAAGACCTTCCTATCGTGCTTGTGGCCAACAAAGCCGAAGGCGCATCGGGCGAAGCGGGCTATCTGGAAAGCTATTCGCTGGGCATGGGCGAACCGGTACCGCTGTCGGCTGAACATGGCGACGGAGTGGCAGATCTATTCGGTGCGCTTTGGCCCGTCATCGGTACAAAAGCAGAGGCAGCGACTGCCGCTGCAGAGTTTGCCGAGGATGAGGATGAAGATGCGCCGCTTGGCCCGCTCAAGCTGGCTATCGTCGGACGTCCCAATGCTGGCAAAAGCACGCTCATCAACCAAATGCTGGGCGAAGACCGCCTTTTGACCGGACCAGAGGCCGGGATTACCCGCGATTCCATCGCGATAGATTGGCAATGGGATGATCCGCGCAAGGGCGATAATTCGCTCGGCACGCGCGACATTCGCCTGATCGACACAGCGGGCATGCGCAAGAAACGCAATGTTACTGAAAAGCTGGAAAAACTCAGCGTTGCCGATGCCCGCCGTGCGGTTGACTTTGCCGAGGTTGTGGTACTGCTATTGGATGCAACGCAAGGGTTAGAGCATCAGGACCTAAAGATCGCTAGCATGGTCTTGGAAGAAGGCCGTGCCTTGATGATTGCGATCAACAAATGGGACATTGCCGAGGATCCCAGCGGGCTGTTTAACGGTATTCGCGCCGCTTTGGATGATGGCCTGGCGCAAGTGCGCGGCCTACCTCTATTTGCGGTGAGCGCCAAAACCGGCAAAGGCATTGATGCGATGCTGATCGGCGCGCACGAATTGCGAACAAGCTGGTCCAAACGCGTGCCGACTGCTGCACTCAATCGCTGGTTCGACGATGCGCTGGACACGAACCCGCCGCCAGCGCCCGGAGGCAGGCGCGTAAAGCTGCGCTACATCACGCAAGTTGGCACCCGCCCGCCGCGCTTTGTTGTATTCGGAACGCGGCTTGAATCGCTGCCGACAAGCTATGAACGCTATCTAGTCAACGGCATCCGCTCCAAACTGGGCTTTGACGCTGTACCGGTCCGCGTAACATTGAAATCACCCAAAAATCCATACAATGCCAATCGCGGCGGCGGCGGCAATTATTCAGGCGGCAGCGGAGATAAGACATGACTATGGAGCTCCTCGCCTCGGCCATTGCGGGCGATCTGGTGGAACGCACATCTTCGACCATGCGCGTGCGCGAAGCTCTGGAGCTCAGCCTTGCCCCAGCCTTTCTCTTGGTTGGCATTGGCAGCTTGATGAATGTGATGATGCAGCGGCTCACATGGCTTGCTGACCGGATCGAGCGGCTCTGCGCCAATTCTGCATTGGAAGCACCGGCTTTCCTGAGCCGCTTGCCTTTAGAGATCGAAATCGAATGGTTGACCAAGCGCCGCAGGCTTGTGCGCATGGCGGTTAAGTTCTCAACCGCAGCCGCTGTCGTCATCAGTTTGGTGATCGGCGGGTTGTTTGTCTCTGCCTTTGTCGATTTACCGATAGGCATTGGAGTATCAGTCCTGTGGGTTGTGACCATAGGCTTGCTGATCATCGGTCTGGGCTATTTCATGCGCGAGGCTTTGATCGCGGCCGATGGACCCCAAACCCCAAATTCTAAAGAGCAGCCTTAGGCCGCGCCTTTTA
>CAZAIG010000087.1:0-3376 GCA_964485135.1 uncultured Porphyrobacter sp.
TGGAGACCGTCATTTTAACCGAGCGCGCCACTATTGCGCAAACGCGCTCAGCCTGGGCCAGTTGGCAAGCGGCCAATTCGATCATTCAAAGCTCCGCCGCGGCGGTTTCGGCAGCGGAATTGAGTTTAGAGGGCGTGCGCGCTGAAAACTCAATCGGAAACAGATCCATTTTGGATGTATTGAATGCAGAACAGGAATTGCTCTCTGCTCGCGTGCAACTCGTGACCGCTCGGCGCAATGCTTATGTCGCGGGCTTCACCCTTTTGGCAGCCATTGGCCGAGCAGAAGCGCGTGATTTGAACCTCGATACAGGCGGGCCGCTCTATGATCCGGTCGTCAATTATGACAGTCTGAAAGGGCGCTGGTCCGATTGGGCGCGCGACAAGGATCCTACTCCAATATCGAGCAGAACCGTTGACATACCGGCGGCGAACGCAACAATTGGCCCTCCAGACGAATAGTATGGCGGCGATTCGGTTGGTTAACGCGATTGGGGGATTGAATGTGATTTGGGGCAGGATGCATGACACAGCCTAATGAAGCTTCGGTTGAGGAAATCCTTGAATCGATCAAGAAAGTGATTGCCCGCGATAATCGCGCGGATGCGCTGCAAACGCGCCGCCGGCGTGAAGCCGATGGCGTGACTGAGGCTGGCACTAAAGGCGCGCACGCAGCTGATCCCGCGCCTGAACATACTGCGATCCCTGCTACCGACACCAAAGCGGACAAGGAAGTGCTTGATCTGGGCGCAATGCAGCTTGCCGAGGAAACTGGAGCACCCATCCCAGACGATACGGCGGACGAAGAGCCGAATGCCGATGATAGCGACGACACAGAAGGTAGCGACGCACCGTTTGAAGACGCCCCCCTCATCACCGATGAATCACGCGCGACCATGCGCGAAAACCTCGAAGCATTGGCGATGATCGCTCAACCCAGCGCGAGACCGCAAATTGTGCGCTCTGGCGAAACATCGCTGGAAGGGCTGACGCGCGAGCTGATGCGCCCCATGCTTGCCGAATGGCTCGATGCGAATCTGCCCGACATGGTCGAGGCTTTGGTCAAAGAAGAAATCGCCCGCATTGCCCGCAAAGATAGTTAGGCCAGTTTGGCTCGGCTGATTCTATCAGCCTCAATCGCGAGGTAGGCGGTTTCCCCATATTTTCGCGTCTTACCATACTGGATTCGCGATGCGTGGCGCGCTAATCCTTGCGGCCATGAAAACACCACTTCGGCTCGCAGCCTCCCGCACCCTTCGCACCGCCGCCCTTATGCTCGCGGCCACAACATCTTCCATCGCCTTGGCCGATGCGCGCACAGACAGCCCCGCACCGCAAACGCCGCCCCACCCAAGCGGCGAGGCAGAGCGCACTCCGATGAGCGCAAAAGACCTCATCACAATGCCGCGCCTCGGCTCTCCGATTGTGTCGCCGGATGGCAAGCTTGTCGTTTACCGCGTAACCAAAACTGACCCCAATAGTTTTGAACGCACGCCATCCTATTTTCTGCTCGATCTTACCAAGCCAGATGCCGCTTCGATTGAGTTGGATCTGGGTGGCAGCGCTTCTTCACTCAGCTTTGGCGCGAACAATTTTCTCTACTTTCTTTCGGGCAGAGCGGACGACAGCGATACTCAGCCAAAGCCAGTTCCAAACCGCCTGTGGCGCGCGGCATTGGAAGCGAACGGGAATGTCGCTCGCCCGATGCTGGTCGGCGATTGGGGCGGCACCTCACCCGATGGATATGCGCTCTCCCCCGATGGATCGAAAATTGCGGTCTGGGCGCCAATAGCGCGCGACTGCCCCCAATTTGGCTGCGAGGACGACGGCGCAAAGCATGAACCGGGCCCCGGAACCGGCAGGCTATATGATGGCAAAGATGGCTTTGTTCGGCATTGGGATCACTGGACATCACCCGGCACGCAGAACCGCGTTTTCGCTTTCGATATGAAAGACGGGAAAGTCAGCGGCACGGGCACACCTGCCGACGGCATTGATCCGGCAACTGGCATCACCGCCAACACGCCAACAAAGCCATTCGGCGGAAAAGAGGATATTGCCTGGGCGCCGGATTCCTCTGGTCTCTATTTTAAAGCGCGCATCTCCGACGAAAACGAGCCGGTCTCGACCAATCTCGACATTTACTGGTCTGATCTCAACGGATCTGCGCCAACCAACCTCACCGCCAGCAACCGCGCTTACGATACGCTGCCCACCCCATCGCCCGACGGCAAAACGCTGGCCTATCTCGCGATGGAGCGTCCGGGTTACGAATCGGACAAGCTCACCATTCACCTGCGCGATGGGAAAAGCGGCAAGATCCGCGCGCTTACCGCGGATTTTGATCGCAGCTTCGGCTCGCTTAGCTGGACGAAAGACGGCAAGTTCCTGCTCGCGACAGCAGGCGATGTGCTGGATACGCCCGTGTTCAAAGTGAACGCTAAGACCGGCGCTGTCGAAAGGCTCGACCTGATGGCCGGGCACGAAGCGCATATCGGCAATGTCACTCCGCTTAGCGGCGGCGACATCCTCTTCACCCGCGATTCGATTGGCGCACCGCCAGAATTGTTCCTCTCTAAGGGGGGCGCTCAGGCGCGGCCGCTTACCGATGCCGCGATGAGCAAGCTCGATGGGCGCGCAGCCACGGTCACCACCCGTTTCAGCTTTGCCGGAGCAGGCGGCGCAGAGGTTTGGGGCCAGATTACCAAGCTAGAAGAGTTTTCCGGCAAAATGCCCGCGATCCTCTACATCCACGGCGGGCCGCAAGGCTCATTTCGCGATGGCTGGTCCAGCCGCTGGAACCCGCGCGTTCTGGCGAGCCAGGGATATGCCGTAATCTCGGTCGATTTCCACGGAAGCACCGGATACGGGCAGGCTTTCACCGATGCGATCAATCAGGATTGGGGCGGCAAACCGCTTGAGGATTTGCAAAAAGGGCTGGCCGCAGCCATCGCTCAAGATAGCCAGATCGATGGCGGCAATGCCTGCGCCATGGGAGCAAGCTATGGCGGATATATGGTCAATTGGATCGCGGGCAAATGGCCAAAGCGTTTCCAATGCCTGATCCAGCATGACGGCCTGTTCGACATGCGCAGCTTCTACTACTCCACCGAGGAATTGTGGTTCCCGCGCTGGGATTTCGGCGGTTCCTATGCTGATGTTCCCGAAAATTACGAAAGATGGAACCCAGTAAGCCATGTCGATCAGTGGCAAACGCCGATGCTGGTAATCGCTGGCGAGAAGGACTTCCGCGTGCCTTACACGCAAGGCCTGCAAAGCTTCACTGCTTTGCAAGAACGCGGCATCCCATCGCAATTGCTGGTCTTTCCCGATGAGAACCACTGGGTGCTGGGCGCGAAAAATTCGCTGCAATGGCA
>CAZAIG010000087.1:3476-10403 GCA_964485135.1 uncultured Porphyrobacter sp.
TGGACTTACCTCAAAAACCGGCTGAAAGAGCTGGGGCTGATCGGGCCAAGCCGCACATCCGATCATCCGCGTGGAGCAGGCGGCGGGGTGCAGCGCAGCAAAGCGGATTGCCTGCAAATCTGTTCGCACGGGCCGATTGCTGTCGTGTGGCCGGATGAGGTTTGGTATCATTCCTGCTCACCCGAAGTGCTGGAGCAGATTATTCAGCAGCATTTGATTGGCGGCGAGCCGGTGGAGGAATTTCGCCTCCACCCTTCTGGCTAAGGCTTATCCAGCAGACTAAGGCTTACGTGCTATCCGGCTTATCCGGATCATTATCGGGCAGTTCATTATCGACACTGGAATCATGCCCTGTCCCATTGGACAGAAAGATCAATCCCATCAGCGCGCTCGCCAGCAGCATCGAAAACCCAATGCCCAATGCGGTTGCGATGAAATAGTGGACCGAGACCATACCGTTTTGATTGTAAAGCGCGGCCAGAGCCAGCACCACAACGCCCACAGTGATCCAAAACATAAACCGCATGATCCGCCGGTAACGCGCCCAGGCATAGGCAGCGTTCTGCGGGTCATCGAGCGGTGACTTGCTTTGAAACTTGCGCATCATAGGCATCTTCAATGGGGGGCACCTAGCCGCGATGCAATATCTGATTGTCCCGAAACCTTGAGAAGATTGCATCAAATTGGCCCTAGTTTTCATTGAAACCGAGCGCGATTCGCCTTTTCTTGCGTAAAATGGCACAATTCATCCGCGGCATTTAGGAGGACAGGATCATGGATATCGCTCAAATCATTGCCGATCGCGACGCGGCAGCCATTATTTCATGCGAGGTCTCTACCTCGGTAGGCGAGGCAATCGCTCTGCTGGCGGAGAAGCGCATTGGCGCGCTGCCAGTGACCGAAGGGGGGCGAGTCGTTGGCATTTTTTCAGAACGCGATGTGATCTACCGGCTGGCTGATAGGGGGGAAGCGTGCCTCAAGCTGCAAGTCGGCCAGATTATGACGGCGCCGGCGATCACGGTGGAGCCAAACACCGCTATCAATGATGCGCTGGGCCTGATGACGCGGCGGCGGATCCGGCACTTGCCTGTGATCGAAAATGGCGCGCTCATCGCTTTTATCTCTATCGGTGACCTGGTGAAGAACCGCATCGATGAAGTGGAGCACGAAGCAGAAGCGATGCGGTCTTATATTCAGACGGTCTAGGACTGGTGGCTTGAGCTTAGGGCAACAGCACCCTAAATAGGCTCCATGTCCGAAGCACTCACCTTGACCCCCGCAGCAGCCAAGCGCGTCGCTTGGATCGCGGAAAAGCAAGCGAAGCCAGCAATTTTGCGCCTTTCGGTTGAAGGGGGTGGCTGTTCCGGCTTTCAATACAAGTTCGACCTCGCGGGCGAGCCAGAAGGTGATGACAGCGTCAGCGAAACTGACGGGGTAAAGCTGCTGGTCGATCCGATCAGCCTTGATCTGGTCAGCGGAAGCGTGGTCGATTTCGTCGAATCGCTGGGCGGAGCAGCGTTTAAGGTTGAAAACCCGCAAGCAGCGGCGGGCTGCGGATGCGGTTCCAGCTTCGGGATCTGAAAGAACGGGCTGAAAGCCCGCAAGCGCGACTGCGCGTCGGCCGGTCAGGCCGCCCTCGCGGAGGCATCGCTGATCAAGCGATATGCCGTGAGCGCAAAGAAAAAGAACCAAAGAAGCGCTGTAATTTGGGTAAGGCGCGCCGCCACCCTTCGACAGGCTCAGGATGAACGGCTAGAACCGTTGTCATGAAAATCGCGACTTACAACATCAATGGAATCAAAGCTCGGCTGCCGCGGCTGAAGGAGTGGCTCGAGGAGACGCGGCCCACCGTCGCCTGCCTGCAAGAGATCAAATCTCAGGATGAGGGCTTTCCGGTGAGCGAGTTTGAAGAGCTGGGCTATTCAGCGATCTGGCACGGTCAAAAGAGCTTCAACGGGGTCGCAATCCTTACCGACAACGCGCTGGTTCCCGATGGCCCTGTGGAGGTTAAGCGCGGTCTGGGTATCAATGGCCCTAAGGAAGGCGAGGGCGAGCAATCGCGCTATTTGGAAGCCGATGTGACGACCACTGATGGCCGAACCACGCGGGTCGTGTGCATTTACCTGCCCAATGGCAATCCGCTTCCCGGCCCTAAGTTCGATTACAAAATTGCATGGATGGCGAAATTGCGCGAACGCATGGCGGAAATCTGGGCATCCGAAGTGCCCTGCGCTGTGGTCGGCGATTACAATGTTATCCCGGAGGATGACGATGTCTGGGCCGTCAAAGCGATGCAGGATGATGCGCTGATGCAGCCGGAATCGCGCGCCGCCTATGCCCGGCTATTGGCCGATGGTTGGAGTGATGCGGTGCGCACGCTGAACCCGCGCGGCGGGGTCTGGACCTATTGGGATTATCAAGCAGGCGCGTGGCAGCGCGATCACGGTTTCCGGATCGATCATGTGCTGCTTACGCCCGAACTTGCGGATCGGCTGCGTGCTGTTGGCGTCGACCGTGATCATCGCGGGCGGGAAAAAGCCAGCGACCACGCACCCGTGTGGGCGGAGTTTTCTTAAGGGCGCAGTCCAAAGAAAAAGGCTCCCCAACCATCAGCCAGAGAGCCTTCTCAAAATCCCATTCTCAAACGCGATCACCGATAGAAAATATGCGTATCGATTGTTGCGCGGCGCGACTTTTTGCGGCTCCAGGCTGGGCGCACATAATTCGCGTGGAAATAAAGGGAATCGGCTGCTGCACTATCCCACTGATCTTCATGCGCGATGCGGGCGATAGCCTTCGCGCGCTTCCAAGCGCCTGAGCCTGTGTTGATGCGCGGCATACGGCCATTGCGTACAAAAGAGAATTGCGCACGCTGATAGACAACACCGCAATAGCTGTTGGGGAAACGGCGGTCTTCGCTGCGGTTCATGACCACTTTGGCAACAGCCAGCTGACCAGCCAGTGGTTCACCGCGCGATTCGAAATAGACAGCACCGGCAAGGCACTGCATTTGTTTGCTTAGCGTGTAATCGGTGGCAGTATTGCTGACCAGTTCACGCAAAGAGCTGGCCGCGCTACGTACAGGTGTTGCAGCCTCAGCAGCCTCAGCAGCGGCTTCTTCTTCTGCGGCACGCGCATTGGCGGCCACATCTTCTTCAACAACCTCAGGAACATCTTGAACGACTTCGGTTGAGACAAATGTCGGAGTAGGCGTGCCAGCAGCCACTTCAAGCTCGGCGCTTGGGGCAATTTCGCTAGCATCTTCTTGCGCAACAGCGCCCGAAAACTCGGCGCTGGCAAAGGAAAGTACTGTAACAGCTGACAAAGCAGCAATTGAAATTTTGTGGGTCTTGCGACTCATTTTATTTCACATTTTGAGCGGTGGATAAGCACTGTCGCAGGTAAGGACCTGATCGCATTTCACAGCGATGTATGGGGTTGATCCAAAAAGGAGCCTGCCGGCCGATCCCCCGTCTGCGTGCTAATCAGATGACTGAAGTGCCATCATTGACCGCCTGCGCGTAACGAAGTGAGGCTGCAAATAGAGGCCCAGTTCCCAAGGTCAAGTTAACAAATACCCTAGGAAGGCAATGTTGCGATGAACCGTTCAGCATCCGCGATATCCAGCTCTACGACCCATAAATCGGGGTCTTGAGAGCGGCGCCTTTCGACATATTCGTGAAATTCTGTTGGATTTTCTGCATTTTGCCGCTTTGCAGCATAAAATGGCCGTGATCCGTCAAGCTGCGGCATCCGTTCCCAAAGTGTAAGGTTTTCATTGCGCTGCATAGTTAACAAAATGATGGTTCCGGCCTCGCGCTCGCCCTTCGCTATGACGGTGGCAAAGCCGCCTTCGGCCTCGGCTAAGCGAATATAGCTCGAAACTTCCAGATGAGCGGGCAGACGAGCATCAGGACGCTGATCCATGCTCACCGCGCTTTATTCCTGCACATATCCAGGCAGGCTGGACAAAGCGATGCGCGAACGCATGAATGTGCCAGTGCCGCGGCCAATTTCATCACCTTCTTCATCGACCAAGCGCGATTCGGCCACCAAGACCCGGCGCCTGCCGCTGATCCACTTTCCCTCAGCCACGACTTTGCCGGAGCGCACAGGCTTAGTGAAATGCAGGTTGAAACTGGTGGTGAGCAGGAATTTGTCGGTTGCGAGCGTATTTGCCGCATAAAAGGCCGCATCATCAAGCATCTTGAAATAGATCGTGCCATGCGCCGCCCCGGCGGCGTGATAGGACGTTTCATCCACTTCAAAAGTCAACCGCGATGTGCCTTTGCCTGTGATTTCCAGCTGAGAGCGAAACTGTGCGTTTACCGGTGCAGAGACATACAGCCGTTCGAGCGCGCGATAATGCTGATCTGCGCTCTTCGCGCTTAAATCCGCCGGGTATTCGTCAGGCTGCATCACGAAGGATTTGACTGCTGAGCACCGAATACAGCGCTTCTGGGTCAGGTGCATCCATAATGGCCTGCCGGATCGAATCATCGCGCGCAGTGCGTGAAATCGATGCCAGCGCATGCAAATGCCTTACACCGGCATTTTCGGGTGAGAGCATCGCGAAAACAAGTTCGACCGGCATTCCATCGGCTGCCTCGTAATCGACAGAGCCCTCCAACCGCAAAAGTGCAACCAGCGGCCGGTCGACCTGGCGTGACCGAGCATGCGGAATGGCTACGCCGCGTCCAAATCCGGTCGTACCCAGTTTTTCGCGCTCTTCAAACCCATCCAATGCCGCCATCCGGTCGATGCCATAGGCGGACGCAAACACATCAGCTGCGCGTTCCAAGACCGCCTGCTTAGAATCAAGGCGGGCGATCACAATTGCTTCGGGCACAAGTTTAAAATTGACGTTCATGGGGGTGTTTCTGAAATTTCAATCCAAAGGGTAGCCAAGAATTGGCGAATCAACGGGATGAGCGGCGAATTAGGGCCGCAAATCCCGCAAGACAGCCGAAAAACGCGTTGGGAAGCCTGCTCGTTCCCAGTCTCGTGACAGCCCTATATGGCGCTTAAGTAGTTTTGTCTATTGCGGCTCGACCCAGCCGATCGACCCATCGGCGCGGCGGTACACCATATTGTGCCGCCCCGTGCCCGCATTCTTAAAGAACAGCGCAGGCGTATCCTGCAAGTCGAGCAGCATCACCGCATCGGCCAGATTGGTCTCGGGTACATAGACGCTGGTTTCCGCGATCACTGGCGGCGAATCGGCCACAACCTCTTCCTCCGGGTCATCCGCAGCGAAGATTGTATAGGCAGCCTCTTCTTGTTTCGCGGCATAAGCTGTCTGCTCGTGACGATCCTTGATCCGGCTTTTGTAGCGGCGCAATTGCTTGTCGATCTTGGCTGCCGCTGCATCCAATGCCTGATGCGCATCCTGCGCCTCTGCCTGCGCTTTGATCACAAGGCCCTGCATCGCATGGGTGACAATATCGCAGCGAAAGCCCGATGCAGGCGCCTTGCCAAAGGTTACGTGGGACGAGATCGCATTTTCGAAGTATTTATCGGCTATCGTGCTGAGGCGATCCGATGCGTGATCCTGCAAGGCAGAACCGGTTTCGACCTGGTGACCTGAGACCCGAATATCCATATGGCGTGTGGCTCCTTCGCTAGAGTTTTACCGGTGCACGGGCGAAGGCAATGCCTCACACCTGCACATAATTGTTAGCTCGGCCACAAAGTGCTTTCCATCTGGCCGATAAATTCCTTGTGCCGCGCCAATTCTGCGGCGCTGGCAGTATGTGGGCGCGGTTCGCGGCGTTCGCCTGTGGGCTTACCGATAAGATCGCTAGCGGTTTCATCGCCGCGCGCATCGTCGGAGCTAGCAGCGACGGCATCTGCTGCCAGCCCAAGCCCGATTTGCCGCCCGCCGGTAAGCTCAACATAGACTTGGGCAAGCAATTCCGCGTCAAGTAGCGCGCCGTGTTTCACCCGGTGACTGCGATCAATCCCATAACGGCTGCACAGCGCATCGAGCGAGAGTTTTGCGCCAGGGTGTTTTTTTCGTGCGAGAGCGACTGTATCAATCTTGCGATCAAGCGATACAGGCTCCAACCCGGCGATCACCAGCTCAGCGTTCAAGAATCCAAAGTCGAACCCCGCATTATGCGCAACCAGCGGCGCATCGCCGATGAACTCCAAAAATTCCGCCGCTATATCGGAAAAAAGCGGCTTGTCCGACAGGAAACTGGCGGAAAGACCGTGCACCGCTTCGGCAGCAGCGGGCATATCGCGCTGCGGGTTGTAATAGGCGTGGTAGGTTTCGCCGGTGGGCACGCGGTTGACCATTTCAACGCAGCCCATTTCCACCATCCGGTCGCCTGTCTTGGGATCAAGGCCAGTGGTTTCCGTATCGAAGACTATTTCCCGCATCAACGGTGAGTATCGGCCCAAGTCTCGCTATGCGCAAGGGGGTATTGACGACTAATTTTACGCCATTTCGGCGCGTAGCTCGTCAATCAGGGAAAGTACCGATTGGCGCGTCGCATCCAGACTTACGCCAGTGTCAATAATGTGGTCTGCGCGCGCGCGCTTATCAGCATCGGGCACTTGAATTTTGAGAATGTGCTGGAATTTTTCTTCCGTCATCCCCTCGCGCGCCATCACCCGTTCGCGCTGCATTTCTTCAGGAGCAGAGACCACGACAATGTGATCAACCATGGCGTGCCCACCGCCTTCGAACAAAAGCGGGATATCGAACAGAATGAGATCAGCCCCTGCGTTCTCCTCAATAAAGGCCGCGCGCTTTGCTGCGACGGCAGGGTGAACGATGGCCTCCAGCCGCCCGCGCGCATCGGGATCAGCAAAAACCTGCGCGCCCAAAGCTTCGCGGTCGACGCCGCCTGCATTGGTAGAGCCGGGGAAAGCCTGCTCGATTGCGGGGATCAGCGCGCCGCCGGGCCCTTGCATTGCGCG
>CAZAIG010000088.1:0-10201 GCA_964485135.1 uncultured Porphyrobacter sp.
CAATCCTCGATCACGCGGCTGATTTCGGGCCATGCGGGAAGGTAGAGTGTACGCATCCCTTCAGTCTCGATCGCGATCCGTCCTTTGGTAATTGCCATTGCGTCAAGGAAGCCGTCGCTCGCGTTAAGCCGGGCGGAAATTACATTCTGACCTGATTGGCTGGGGCCCGCCGTGAATTGTCTTGCCGCTGTTTCTGTGCGTACCAGCATCACACGGGCCGCGGCATTGGGAGCTTGCCGCATCAAACCAATCTGGCGTGAATTGCGGTGGCAATTAAAGGCAAAATGTGTGGTCGAAGCACTGCGGAAAACTGCCTGAGTGCCGCTTGCTGTCCCTTGATAGGTCCATGTCCCCGGCGTTTGCGGCGCGTCGAGATAATTCTCATAGCGCACTTCTTGCACTACGGGAGCAGTTCGAGGGGCCTGCGTTTGCACAGGCGATGGGGTTGGGGTTGAGACGGGTTCGGTTTCAGCGCTCGGCGCGCATCCGGCCAGAGCAAGCGCGCATGTGGCCGCGAAAGGGACAAGATAATTGGCTGGTTTCATAGCGCTCTAATGCAGGCTATTGCGCTTCGCGTAAATGACCAAGACGCACTCATCCTCAACTGGAAAGAAATCTCGCGCAGATCAGATGCTGGTCGAGCGTGGGCTGGCCGAGAGCCGCACCCGTGCGCAGGCGCTGATTATGGCGGGTCTGGTGTTCTCGGGTGAAACAAAAATTGACAAGCCGGGCCAGCAATTGCGCGGCGATACACCTTTGGATGTGCGCGGGCGCGATCACCCATGGGTTAGCAGGGGCGGGATCAAGCTGGCGCATGCTTTGGAAGAATTCAGGATCGATCCAGGCGGCCTGACTGCCATGGATATCGGCAGCTCAACCGGCGGTTTTACCGATGTGTTATTGCAGGGCGGGGCAGCGCATGTGTTCGCAGTGGATAGCGGCACCAATCAGCTCGCCTGGAAAATCCGTCAGGATGAGCGCGTGACCGTTCTGGAGCAAACCTCTGCCCGTATTCTGACACGCGATAATATCACTCAGGCGTGCAATATGGTCGTATGCGATGCGAGCTTTATTGGTCTTGCTAAAGTGCTTGAGCGCCCGCTGGACTTGGCGGCAACGCCGTGTCAGCTGGTGGCGCTAATCAAACCGCAGTTTGAAGTCGCCCGCGAAGAAGTTGGCAAGAAAGGTGTGGTGAGCGATCCAGCATTGCATGCCCGCGTCTGCGAAGAAGTGCGCGATTGGTTAGAGGGCGCTGGCTGGGCGGTGCAAGGCATCTGTCAAAGCCCGATCACTGGGCCAGAGGGTAATGTCGAATTCTTGATCTATGCTGTGAGAAACTAGTTTTCCTCAAAATCAATCGAGCCGAGTTTCTCATCCAGATCAATTGGCAGGTAGGATAGCACCTCTTCGCCGCAGGCTTTTTCATACCCTGCGTCGCCGTGCTCAGCGACCAGCTCGGCCTGACGCACATCGCGTTGGCGCAGCAATTCGGCAATCTCATCCCGGTAGAGCGCGACCATGGCCGTGACAAAGCGGCCCGTCAGCGCATCATGCTTGGTATTGTCGACGCTGTAATCAGGCAGATGGCGGATCATCACATCGGCTGGGAAAAGAAACTCATTGGTCACAAAGCGGTTGGTGGTGAACCAAGCGCGAGGGATGCCATTGGTGTCGATCGACAGCGCGATCAGATGGGTCACATGCGCTTTGCACTCTTCGCCTTGCGGCGGCATGACTTTAACCGGCTCGCCCTTTGGCAATTGCGTCCGGTGAAGGAAAAGGTGGAAATGGCCATGCTCGTTCTCTTCCCGGCTTCCCGGTGCATGGACATGATAATACCAGCGCGCTTTGCAATCCTGATCGCGGGCATCGCCTTTGGGATAATGCGTCCAGAACTTCGCGCCATCTTCGGGCACAACGCGCAGCATCAACGGGCGTTGTTCCTGAACCATTTGAGTGATCGTTTCGATCACGGTTTTGGCTGCGGCAATTTGGCTCATTCAAGAATGCTCGTCACTAAATGTGGGCCCAAAACCAAAACGACCGGCGACAACAGACGTTGCCCCCGGCCGATTTGTAATCGCAAATGCGAAAAGTGTAAGCGGCTTACTCAGCAGCAGCTTCACAACCTTCAGCGGCGCAGCCTTCTGCTGCACAACCTTCAGCACCGCACGCAGCAGCTTCACAGCCTTCAGCCGCACAGCCTTCAGCCGCACAGCCTTCTGCGCCGCATGCAGCAGCTTCACAGCCTTCAGCCGCACAGCCTTCTGCGCCGCAATCAGCAGCCGCTGCACACTCAGCTACAGCTGTTTCGTCAGCGCTTGTGTCTTCTTCAGCAGGCGCTGAACAAGCAGAAGTTGCGATTGCAAGACCGCCAGCGACAGCGAGCATCGATGCAAAGTTAGTTTTTTTCATTTCAGTTTCCCCAAACAGAACCTCTAATGAGGTCAAATAGTTATGAGACAAAAGTCTCGACCCATCCCACTGCGTCCCATGTTCGAATCACGGCAAGAATGTGTCATTGATAACATGTCGAAACAAAAGCGCACCTGTTTCTTGCATTGGTGGAAGAAAAAACGTGGGCAGACTTGTGGATTGCTGTGGCTGGATGGTCGGCAGGATTGCCGCCTATCAGCCCCGTTCGAACATTCTCATTTCGGCACAGCACCTTGGATTGGTGCGGTTGCATCACTTGCGCGGTTACGTTGCTCGCGCCATTGTTTCCAAAACGCGAATCGCCGAACATAGGCCTTCGCGGATTAAAGGGTTACGAGCAGCGGGAAAGACATGAATTTCATTGCCTCAAGCGGTCAATTGCGTGCGAGTTTTCTTCGCTGGGCTTTGTTTTGTGTGCCTGCGGTCATGTTGCTGGGCTTTTTGGGCGGGCAAGTAGGGACGCCGCAAACCTATTGGTTTGAAAGTCTGCTTAAGCCTGCCATTTACCCCGAACCTTGGATCTTTGGTGCGGTTTGGGCCGTGATGTATGTCCTGATCGGTTTGTCTGTCGCTTTGATCGCGAGCGCTTGGGGCGCGCGCGGACGCGGATTAGCGATAGGTTTGTTTATCATCCACTTTGCGCTCAATATTTCTTGGACGGGCGTATTTTTCGCTGGTGAAAGCATCATGAACGGGCTGTATTTGCTCATCGTGATTGTTGTCACGCTGCTGATCGTGATGATCGCATTTTGGCGGGTGCGCAAATCGGCGGTGCTGCTGCTGCTTCCTTACCTTGGCTGGGTGTGCTTTGCGACATACCTCAACTACCAATTCCATCTGATGAACCCCAATGATGGGAAGACGATCTTGCAGGAACCGGCTCAGCGCTATGAGATCTGATCGTCCGAATGCTCTTGCCAAGCGGGGACGTGCGGCCCAAATAGGCAGCTATGCAAAGCGAAAACCCTCTGATCGCCGACTTCGTGAAAGTCGCCAATAGCGCCGCTGGCACATTTGCTGGCATGACCCGTGAAGCCCGGGAAAGCGCGCGTGAACGCGTGAAAGAAGCCATGGGCGGGATGGATTTCGTCAGCCGCGAAGAGTTTGACACGGTCAAGATGATGGCATCCAAAGCGCGCGAAGAGAACGAGGCTTTGGCCAAGCGTTTGGACGCTTTGGAAGCTGCACTTTCCAAGAAAAAGTAATATAAGGGTAGCGCGATGAACCTTCGCGCACCTGCTGTCTTGCTCGCCGCGCGGTCGCATGGCGAAAACGGCGTCATCGCGCGCTTGCTTACCGAAGAATACGGCATGGTTGCCGCCTATGTTGCAGGGGGAAGAGGGCGGCAATTGCGCCCGGTTATGATCCCGGGCAACCGCGTCGCCGCCGATATTCGCGCCAAATCCGCCAGCCAATTGCCCTTTGCCAAGCTTGAGCTTGTCGAAAGCCGGGGCCCATGGCTAACTGAACCTTTGCCCGCTGCTGCGATCACTTGGGTATGCGCGCTAACCGCGACTGCTTTGCCAGAACGCAACGCCTACCCCCAGCTCTATAGCGCGCTCACCGCTTTGCTCGATGCGGTGTGCAATGCGCCCAGCGCACGCGGCTGGCTACCAGCGATGATCACATTCGAAGCCTTGCTGCTGCGCGAGCTTGGCTATGGCGGGGCAAAGCCTGCACTAACAGATGATCTTGATGCGCTGATGGAAGAATTTGACCGCTTGGCACCCGCTTTGGACCGCTACTTACTTGCGGGCACCAGAGGCGATGTTATGGGCGTAAGGCAAGATCTACGGGGCCGCTTGGCCCGCATGAGTTAGGCTGAATATAAAAATGAAAATTGCGGTTCTTCCCGGTGACGGTATCGGCCCAGAAGTTTGTGAACAGGCGCTTCGCGTGCTCGATGCGCTGGATATTGCGGGGCTTGAGCGGGTTCATGCCGATGTTGGCGGGGCAGCCTATCACGCGCATGGTCACCCTTTACCGCCTGCAACATTGGAAGCGGTGCGCGGCGCGGATGCGGTTCTGTTTGGCGCTGTCGGTGATCCGGCTTGCGACGATCTGGAGCGCCATCTGCGGCCCGAGCAAGCTGTGCTTGGCCTGCGCAAAGAGTTCGGCCTGTTCGCCAATTTGCGTCCAGCCAAGGTGTTTTCAGGGCTGGAGCACCTCTCCCCGCTAAAGCCCGATGTGGCAGACGGCTTTGACGTATTGTTTGTGCGCGAGCTGACCGGTGATGTGTATTTCGGCGATAAAGGCATTCGCGAAACCGATGGCGGAGAGCGCGAGGGGTGGGATATGATGTCTTACTCTGAGCTAGAAGTCCGCCGGATCGCTCAGGTCGCATTCCGGGCCGCCCAAAGTTCTGGCACAAGCGTGATGAGCGTGGACAAGGCCAATGTGCTGGAAACCAGTCAGGTTTGGCGCGACACGGTGAGCGAAGAGGCAGCGGCCTTTCCGGATATTTCCCTCGATCACATGTATGTCGACAATGCCGCTATGCAATTGGTCAGCAATCCAAAGCAGTTCGGGGTCGTGCTGACCGGAAATTTGTTTGGCGATATTCTCTCCGATCTCGCCAGCGCATGCGTGGGGTCAATCGGCCTGCTTGCCAGCGCATCCATGGGCGAGCGGCAAACCGACTATGGCACATTTGGTCTTTACGAACCGATCCACGGCAGCGCGCCCGATATCGCGGGGCAGGGTAAGGCAAATCCGATGGCGACGATCCTTTCGCTCGCTATGCTGTTGCGCCATTCCTTGGGACTGGAAGCGCATGCTGCGGGAATCGAGGCCGCCGTAGAGCGTGCTTTGCAAGACGGCATAAAAGGTCCTGATCTGGGCGGCACGCATGGCTGCGAAGCAATTGGCAGCGCTGTGGTAGAGCGGCTGTAGTTCATGACAGCGGCTCCGTTAGAGCTGGCGATCATTTTGCCAACCCTCAATGAGCGCGGCAACCTTACCTCTTTGGTGAAGCGGATTGGGGCGGGCCTTTCCGGCCGGGCATGGGAGGTCATCGTGGTGGATGACAATTCAACCGATGGCACCGCTGACGAAGCGCGCGCACTCGCGCTTAACGACAGCCGCATCCGCGTGATCCAGCGTATCGGCAGGCGGGGGCTGGCAAGCGCCGCGATCGAAGGGCTGTGCGCTACCGCTGCGCCCTTTGCCGCCGTGATGGATGCCGATCATCAGCATGACCCTGCTCTGCTGCCGCAAATGCTCGCCGTGCTGAAATCAGGAGAGGCTGAGATTGCTGTTGCCAGCCGGTTTGTAGAGGGAGCCAGAACTGAGGATTGGGACGAGCCGGAGCGCGAGCGTCTTTCTGGCCTCGCCAATGGCCTAGCGCGGCGGTTGACGCGCGCCAATCTTACCGATCCGATGAGCGGATATTTTATGCTGGCTACGCAAACGGCCCGCGACCTTGCTCCCCGGCTTTCAGGGATCGGGTTCAAGATCTTGCTCGATGTGCTAGCCAGCGCCGAAAGGCCCATGAAAATCACCGAGTTTCCGCTCAACTTTGCTGCGCGGCGTGAAGGGGAAAGCAAGCTCGACAAAGCGGTTGCGTTCGATTTTCTTGCCGGGCTTTATGACAAGAGCTTTGGCCGCATAATCCCAACCCGCTTTGCTTTGTTTGGCACGGTCGGTGCGCTGGGGGTGATCGTGCATATGGCGGTTTTGTCGCTCGTATTATTTGGATTTGGAGGAGCCTTCGCACTCGCTCAAACCGCAGCTGTGTTCACCGCGATGAGTTTCAACTTTGCGCTCAATAATGCGCTGACATACCGCGACCAAAGGCTGAAAGGGGCAGGGGCGATGCTGCGCGGCTGGGCGGGGTTCTGCCTAACATGCGCGGTGGGCGCGTTTGCCAATGTCGCGGTCGCGTCTTTGCTTGCGGAACTGGGCGCGTTTTGGGCGCTGGCAGCGCTTGCCGGGATTTTGGTGGGATCGGTGTGGAACTATGCCTTGTCGAGCCGCTTTGTCTGGGGACGGTATTAAACGCAAGCAGGGTGTCTAAACCCAGCCGTCAATCCAAGTGTACCAGCCAAAGCTATCCGCATCGCTTAACGCCCCTGCGGTCAGGATCGGGTAGAAATAGGCAAACATGATGCCTGTTAGGCCCAGCGCGATCATCACCAAGCCGCGCTCGCCAATGTCCCACAATTTCTCACAAGCCAGTGCAAGTGCTGCAAGCAGGAATGTGCTGGGCAGCAGATAGTGGTAATAAAATTGGACCGATTTATCCGCTACCAGCCAAAGGCCAATCGAGGCAGCAAAACCAAAAATAATCCCAATTTTAGCCGGGTTCTTTTCGGCATAGGCGGAATAGGCGCACCAGATTATCGCGGGCAGGCCTAGCAGCATGCTGGCCGGATTACCGATCAAAAGCACACCGCGCTGCGCACCATCTGTGACCTCATACATATACCAAACGCCGCGCAGGTTTAGCAGCCATTGCCACCAAGCGCTTTGGTAGGGATGCGGTTGAAGCACCTGACTTTGCAGAGCGAACATCTCTTCATGCAGCCCGATTAGTCCGTTGGCGGCTAGCGGGCTATCGCTGAAGATAAAGGCCGGTAGGAAAGTCACTGCATAAACCGCCAAGGGTATTATGCCGAGGTAAAAGACAGCTTGGAGCAAAGACACACCAGGGATGGGACCACCGCGGCGGCTGATCACAAGTTGGCGCATCCGCTCTAAGAATGGTGCTGGTATTGCCCAACGCTTTGCTACGGCAATAGTAAAGAATGTCAGACCCGGAAGAACCGCTAGCGGGATTGCGTTCCATTTTGCCCCCATCGCTGCGCCAAGCGCAATGCCGGTAAAGAGCAGACGCCGGTGCGCGGTCTCATGCTCCCTTAGCGCGGCTGAAAATTGCCATGCAGCCACTGCCATCCCGGCCAACATAAAGATATCGAGCATGGCTATGCGCGCGTGGATCAGCAGCAAAAAGCCTGTTGCGAGATAAAAGCCAAACATGGTCGTGGCAAAGCGGTTCAGCGTCGCGAACCACATTGTGCGCATCATCGCAAACAGCGCGATCATCCCAGCGAGCAGCGGCATTATCCGCCAGCCAAAGGCATTCTCGCCAAAAATACCCATCCCCAGAGCAATCAAATGCTTGCCGAGCAAGGGATGCTCACGGTTTATGTATGAGCCGCCTTCAAGCAGCGCTTTGGCCGCTGGCACATAGTGCACTTCATCGAAATAGGTTTGCGATGGCAACGTCAACCGGACGAGACACAGGAAGGCAAAGGCAGCCGTCATCGCTCCGGCAAGGCGCAGCGGATCATCAGTTTGGGAATGCGCCTTTAGCATAGGGCTTCCGCTTAGAATGCGCGTGATGTCCTATCAAGAGTTGATCGCAAGCTTTCGAAATGTTACATAATGTAAAGTTGTTCAATTCGCGGTGCGTGTGAGTAGAACAATCAGCCCGTAAATTGGGTGCAAAAAGTATATATAAAACTTGCTCTTGTATGAAGCAGGTCACCGGGTCAGCATAGAAATTTATAGGAAAAACTGCTTCGCAGAAAGCAGAGATACGGTCGCATGGGAAAAGGGAATTTGCCATGCTAAAACAACTCTCATGTGCCTTCAAAGGTCACCAAATTTCTAGACGCCGTGTTTGGCATGATCAGCTAAATTGGCGTACGAAATGTGTGCGTTGCGGCCAGCCGATGATACGCTTGAACGATGGTTGGCGGCCGTATGATCCGGACGCGGACTTCCACGAAGAACGTTTGGAAGCGCCCCCATCGAGCGCGCGCCAACCGGCATAATTCCGTGCGCTGTTGCAGCGAGTTTTAAGGGGCACGAGTTGGTTTAACTGAGCACGTAAGCTGATCGCGCTTGCCGCATTCCCGAGCTGCGCTTAAGGCGTCACGCGTAATGAAGAAAACCACTGGAATGGACCGCGGCGTGACCCGCAAATGGCGCCCCGCTACGCTGGCTGTGCGCGGCGGCACTTGGCGCAGCGAGCATGGCGAGACGTCAGAGGCGATGTTCCTCACCTCTGGCTACACCTATGACGATGCGCAGACGGTGGCCGACCGCTTTGCTGGCGAGGCGGAGGGGATGACCTATTCGCGCTTGCAAAACCCGACGGTGGCTATGCTGGAGGAACGCATCGCCTTGATGGAGGGGGCGGAAGCCTGCCGCGCACAGGCGAGCGGAATGGCGGCGATGACGGCGGCTTTGCTCAGCCAGCTATCCGTGGGTGATCATTGCGTCGCGGCAAAGGCAGCGTTTGGATCATGCCGCTGGCTGGTCGACAATCTGCTGCCCCGTTTTGGTATCGAAACCAGCGTGGTTGATGCGGCGGACAATGCCGCATGGGAAGCGGCGATCAAGCCCAATACCAGAGTTTTTTTCTTTGAATCGCCCGCTAATCCCACGCTGGAACTGGTTGACCTCGCGCAAGTCTGTGCGCTGGCGAAAGCGCATGGCATCACCACCGTGGTCGATAATGCCTTTGCCTCTCCCGCTTTGCAGCGCCCGCTGGAATTTGGCGCAGATATTGTCGCCTATTCCGCCACCAAATTGATGGATGGGCAGGGGCGCGTTTTGGCCGGCGCGATTTGCGCTAGTGAGGAATGGATCAACGAAACTTTGATGCCTTTCCAGCGCAATACTGGGCCAACGCTGGCACCTTTCAACGCATGGGTTGTGCTGAAAGGATTGGAGACGCTTTCGATGCGCGCGCATAAGCAAAGCGAGGCGGCGGTGGCGCTGGGCGAGTTTTTGGAGCCGCGCATTGCGAATCTAGGTGGACGCATGTTGCACCCCGGCCTTGCCAGCCATCCGCAGCATGATCTGGCCAAAGCTCAGATGGAGGCAACTGGCCCGATCTTCGCCTTTGATGTGGGCACGCGCGAGCAAGCCTTTGCCGTGCTGGATGCGCTGGAGCTGATCGATATTTCGAACAATATTGGTGATAGCCGCAGTCTGATGTGCCACCCCGCCAGCACGACCCACGCCAGCGTTTCAGAAGAAGCCCGCGCCGATATGGGCGTGACCGAAGGTTTGCTGCGGGTCAATGCGGGCTTGGAGGATGTGCTCGATCTGACCGAAGATTTGGATCAGGCGCTCAAGGTGGCTGGGGTTTAAGTTCGCAGCTAAGTCCGCACCTTCACAATATCGCTCAGAGCCAGCGCCGCTGTCAGCGCGCGGGTTGGCCGATCATTGTCGGTAAGCGCGGCGAGCGCTTCGCGATCACCCTTTCCAATCACATCCAGCATCAGCGCTTCATCGCGCGTCATTCGCGGGGTGCAGCAGGTGGCGATATGGATGTTGCGCCGCGATGCCATCGCGGTTTCGTGAAGCAGGCAGCGCGACAGAGCCAAGACTTCGCTAAACCGTATGCCATAGGTGCGGAAGGCGAGGTGGCTGGCGTGCGCATCGCGTATCCCATGGATCGCCATGCGTCTTAGCATCACCAACAGGCAGCGCGTTTTGCAATCGGCAGGCAGATTGTGAGGCAGGACTTTCTGGGCTTTTGAGCATTCGGACAAGATTGATCCCCTTTCTGCGAATCTTCTAACGCGAATGATAATCACTCGCAATAGCAATATTTCACAGGTGATGCGTTTGTGTGGCCCCCATCGTCCATCATAGGGGGAATACGCATTCAGCCGGTTGTGCAATGCAATAGAGAGGCCTATCGCGCGCCAACCGCACTCTTGCGGCCCTTAATTCTGCGCATACCAAACGCGCGGGGACTCGGAAAAAGCACCATGCAAACAACAAGCTCTTTCGTGGAGACTTTCAA
>CAZAIG010000089.1:0-3377 GCA_964485135.1 uncultured Porphyrobacter sp.
CCATCCCCATTGGCGTCACCGTCGCCGCCCTTATTCCCGCCATCACGGCGTCCGCCGCGATCACCGCCGCGGCTGCGTGACCCGCGCGGACCGCGCCGATCACCGCGATCACCGCGATCACGTTTCTCGCGGGGTTCGCGTGGGGGGCGTGTATCTTCCAGCTCTTCGCCGGTTTCCTGATCAACCACCCGCATCGACAGACGGACTTTGCCGCGCTGGTCGATTTCGAGAACCTTGACCTTCACCTCTTGGCCTTCGGAAACAACGTCGGTCACTTTTTCAACACGCTCGTTCTTCATTTCAGACACGTGGACGAGACCGTCCTTGCCGCCCATGAAGTTCACGAATGCACCGAAATCAACGATGTTGACGACTTTGCCGTTGTAGATTTTGCCGACTTCGGCTTCTTCGACGATGCCTTCGATCCATGCTTTTGCTGCATCGATTTGGCTACCGTCAGACGAGCTGATCTTGATGACGCCTTCATCATCGATATCGACCTTAGCGCCGGTTTCCGCAACGATTTCGCGGATCACTTTGCCGCCAGTACCGATGATGTCGCGGATCTTCGACTTGTCGATCTGCATCGTCTCGATACGCGGTGCGTGCTGCGATACGCCGGTGCGCGATGAACCAAGAGCTTTCGCCATTTCACCCAAGATATGCGTACGGCCCGCTTTCGCTTGCTCCAGCGCCTTACCCATGATTTCCTGCGTGATGCCGGCCACCTTGATATCCATTTGCATGGTGGTGATGCCGTCTTCTGAACCAGCGACTTTAAAGTCCATATCGCCCAAGTGATCTTCATCACCCAGAATGTCAGAGAGAACCGCAAAGTCATCGCCTTCAAGGATCAGACCCATCGCAATACCCGATACGGGGCGCTCAATCGGAACGCCTGCATCCATCATCGACAAACAGCCACCGCATACGGTCGCCATGGAAGACGAGCCATTGGACTCGGTGATGTCGGACAAGACGCGGATCGTGTAAGGGAAGTCCTCATGATCGGGCAGCACAGGGTGCAATGCGCGCCATGCGAGCTTACCGTGGCCTGTTTCGCGCCGACCGGTGAAGCCGAAGCGACCCACTTCGCCGACCGAATAGGGCGGGAAGTTATAGTGCAGCATGAAGTGATTGTAGGAGAGGCCCTCCAACCCGTCGATCATCTGCTCAGCGTCTTTGGTGCCCAGCGTGGTGGTGCAGATCGCCTGCGTCTCACCGCGGGTGAACAGCGCCGAACCATGCGTGCGGGGCAGCAGGCCAACCATCGCCTCAATCGGGCGAACTTGGTCAAGCTTACGTCCGTCAATCCGCGTGCCATCCTTGATGATCGCGCCGCGAACGATTTCGCTTTCCAGCTTTTTGACCGCTTTACCAGCGACCAATTGCGTTTGCGCTTCTTCTTCGGCGAAGGCTTCTTTGGCCTTGGCCCGCGCTGCGTTGAGTGCGTCGGAACGCTCTGATTTATCGGTCAGCTTGTAAGCAGCGGCGATGTCATCACCAACGATACCGCGCAGCTTTTCCTTGATCTCAGTCGTGTCATCAGATGTATCGACTTCCCAAGGATCTTTCGCGGCTTGCTCAGCCAGATCAATGATCGCGCCGATGACCTTGCGGCTTTCCTCGTGAGCGAACATCACTGCGCCGAGCATTTCTTCCTCGGTCAGCTCTTTCGCTTCGGACTCAACCATCATCACCGCATCTTGCGTGGCGGCGACAACCAGATCGAGGCGGCCTGTTTCATCAAGAGCGCTTTCGATGGTGGGGTTGAGCTCATATTCGCCATCGCGGAAGCCGATGCGCGCGGCACCAATGGGCCCCATGAACGGAACACCAGAGATAGTCAGCGCAGCAGACGCTGCGATCATCGCGACGATGTCCGGCTCTGTCTCGCCATCAAATGACAGCACTTGGCAAATCACGTTGATTTCGTTGTAGAAACCTTCGGGGAAGAGCGGACGGCACGGACGGTCGATGAGGCGCGATGTCAGCGTCTCTTTTTCCGTCGCGCGGCCTTCGCGCTTAAAGAAGCCGCCAGGAATGCGTCCGGCAGCAGAGAATTTTTCCTGATAGTGAACGGTGAGCGGGAAGAAGTCTTGCCCTTCCTTCACCGATTTGGCGGCGGTCACGGCGCACAGCACCACAGTTTCGCCATAAGTGGCCAGAACAGCGCCGTCTGCTTGACGGGCAATCTGCCCCGTTTCCAGAGTGAGGGTTTTTCCGCCCCACTCTAGTGATACAGTTTTCTTATCGAACATATGTTTTCCTAAAATACCTGCGCGGCCATATTGCTCACACAGGGCTTGTTGTGTCTGGTCGTATCGCGGTCGCAGAAACCGGTATCCACTTTCTGCTGCGATACTCCCAATGCCGAGTAATCCGTCCCGGTCCGGTGTGGGGCTTTTCCTTTGCCCCGGTGGCCATCTCGCCGAATTGCGATACGTCCAATAGAAGAAAGGCGACCGTCAAGGCCGCCCTTCGAAATTCTTATTTGCGAAGACCCAGCTTCGCGATCAGCGCATTGTAACGCTCCACATCAATCCGTTTCAGATAGGCGAGGAGCGAGCGGCGCTTATTCACCATCATCAGCAATCCGCGGCGCGAATGGTTATCCTTGTGATTGCTTTTGAAGTGTTCGGTGAGGTTTTTGATACGCTCGGTCAGGATCGCAACTTGCACTTCGGGGGAACCCGTGTCGCCCTCTGCGGTTGCGTGTTCCTTGATAACTTCTTGCTTGCGTTCAGCGGTAATCGTCATGTTTTACTCCGCGACATCGGTAAGGTTAAAACCCCGCACCACCTTGGTGGAGCCAGCGATAATCTCGACCAGCGCTACTGGAACATTGTCCTGCATCGCACAGTAAAGCCCATCGCTTTCGGGCAGTTCAGACAAGACCCGGCCATATCGGACCGCCTGCGCGTCTGTCTGATCGAGGTGAAGAGCCGGGATGTCGTCCAGCCCCGCCTCTAGCGGCAGGAGAAAGTCATTCAATGGCGCGCCACTACCAATTTCATTCAGTTTGTCCAGCGAAATCGCCTGCTTTTCAGTAAACGGCCCCGCCTTTGTCCGCCTTAGGTAGGTAACATGCCCGCATGTTCCAAGCGCGGCGGCAATATCGCGGGCGAGGCTGCGGATATAAGTACCCTTGGAAACATGAGCGCGTAAGGTGATGGAGTTGACTTCATCGTCACCCTGAACTTGGTTCAGGGTCCATCCCCCAGAGCCACTTCTTGTATGGGAGCTGGCGATGGATGCTGAAACGAGTTCAGCATGACACATGGAGAGAGAATAAATCTCGACACTCCGCTTTTTCAGCGCAACATCCTTGCCAGATCGCGCCAAATCATAAGCTCTCTTGCCATCCACTTTCAGCG
>CAZAIG010000089.1:3477-10116 GCA_964485135.1 uncultured Porphyrobacter sp.
ACATCCTTGCCAGATCGCGCCAAATCATAAGCTCTCTTGCCATCCACTTTCAGCGCCGAATAAGCAGGTGGCACTTGCTCAATTGCGCCAGTGAACTGCGGCAATATGGCGGTGATCTCGCCAGGTCTAGGGGTTATCTCGCTTCGTCTCACCACATCTCCCTCAGCATCGAGAGTGGTGGTTTCGGCCCCGAATTGAAGCGTGAAGTCGTATATTTTGGACGCATCCAGCATGCGCCCGGCAAGCTTTGTCGCCTCACCCAAGGCAATCGGCAGCACCCCTTCTGCTAGCGGGTCAAGCGTGCCGCCATGCCCCACTTTTGTTTTGGCAAAGCCGCCCTCACGCAAGTTCCGTTTCACCGCCGCAACAGCCTGCGTTGAACCAAGCCCCCGCGGTTTATCGAGGATGATCCAACCGCTGGGTGCAGAGAGCTTTTCCGTCATTGTGCTTGCGGCGCAGTATCCGCTCCGCCCAGCGCAAACTGAGGGGTTTCGCCATAAACCAGCTTGTTCACTACCAGCGCTGTTACAACCGAAAGCACCAGCGTTACCCCCATACCGTGGATATAATGCGCAGGTTGCCACGCCATGCTCCAAAAGCCGTAGAATGCGACGCCGGTGACCACGCCTATCATCGCAGCGCCTGCCTTCACGTTCTTAAACAAGAGGCACACAACAAAGGCGCTTAAAATCGGCATAGACAGCAGGCCATAGAGCTCTTGCACGGTATTGATGAGGCTTTCCTGACTGGCGAAAAACGGCACCAAAGCCAGCGCCAGCACGCTCATCACGATCGATATGATAGCAGAGAGTTTTGCAACCGATTTGGGCCGATCCACATAGGCTTCGTGAATGTCGCAAACATACAGCGCAGCAGACGCGTTGAGGATCGAGTTGAACGTCGTCAGCACCGCCGCTGCCAACGCCGCCGCAAACGCGCCCGAAAGCCATACCGGCAGCACATCGCCCACGATCCGCCCGTAAGCGGCATCGCCGACATCGCCGTAGAGTTTGTACGATACGATGCCCGGAATAACGACGATAGCAGGCACAATCAGCAAACGGATGCCCGCCGCCGTCAGCACGCCCTTTTGTGCTTCTTTGATAGTGGGCGCGGCCATCGCGCGCTGCGTAATCGTCTGATTGGTCGACCAGTAAAACGTCTGGATAAAGATCATTCCCGTCAGCAGCGTATGCCAGGGAATGGGGCTGTCATTGCTGCCGATCAAAGTCAGCCGGTCGGCGGGAATTCCAGTGAGGTCGAAGTCGATCGCTTGCAGCGCGAGATAAACCACCAGCAAAGCGAGACCAAGGATCAATACGCCCGAATAGGTGTCAGACACGGCCACCGCTCTCAGCCCGCCAAAAATCGCATAACACGCGCCGACTGTGGCGAGGATCACGGCTACAATCATCAGATTATCAAGGCCCGTATCCAGCCCCACCATGCTCAGCAAGAACAGCGATCCGCCATAGAGAATGGCTGGCAGAAAAATGAATAAATTACCGAACAAAAACAATACGCTGATCAGCGCGCGAATGTTCTTATCATTGTATTTCTTCTGCAAAAGCTCGGTCGTCGTGGTGCAATCATTTTTGTAATAGACCGGCAGGAACACAAAGGTGAGGATCAGCAATCCCGCCACAGCGGCAAATTCCCACCACGCCAGCAAAGCCATCTGGTTGCCGTTCATCCCGATCAGCTGATCGGTCGACAGATTGGTGAGCGTGATCGAGCCAGCTATAAAATACCATTTCAGGCCGCCACTGGCGAGGAAGTAGTCCTTCTCGCCCGAATGCCCATCGGCCAGCTTACCCCGGCAATGCATGTACGTGGCGAAGGCAATCAGCCCTGTGATGATCACAAAAACGGCAATCTGCATCGTGCTCATATTGTCGTCTCTCCCGCAGGCACCATGACTGTTCACAGCACTGTCTCGCATCCCCATGGAACAGCCGCAATAAAACATCTAGAGCCTTAGCCATAATGACCACCGCAAAACCCTTAGCCGAATATTTGTGCTTACGCGGCGGGAACACCCTTATCGCATTAGATGTAAGTCATGGCGCGCGTCCTAGCTGTCTTTACGCGGGGCCAGACTTACCTGGGGCAGACGGGAATGAACTTGCTCTGCTCTCTACCAGACAACATGCGCCGGGCGGGCCTGAGCAACCGATTGAGCCTTCCTTGTTAGGGGAGATCGGCACTGGCCTTTCCGGTCCACCGGGCCTGATCGCCCATCGAAGCGGAAAAGACTGGGCGATTGATCTACGGCTTAAATCGGTTGAGCAACCGGTTGAACATTGCGCAAATTTCTATCTGGAAGATCAGAACGCCGGCGTGGGATGCAGCCATAGCATCGCGATTGATCCTGCGTCTGGCGTCGCCACCTTCAGCACTCAGATTACCAACCAAGCAGACGCAGAACTGACGCTGGATTGGTGTGCAGCCTTGCTATTGCCTATTGATCCGCAGCTAGACCGGATCATGAGCTTTACCGGCAAATGGGCGGGCGAGTTTCAGATTGAGAGCGCCGAAACTTTGCGCGGCGGCATTGTGCGTGAGAACAAGACGGGGCGCACCAGCCATGATTTGTTTCCCGGCATGATCGCTTATTCTGCCGAGACGAGCGAGAGCAGCGGCCCTGCAGCGGGTTTTCATCTGGCGTGGAGCGGGAATAGCCGGTGGCGCGTGGACCAGCACAGTGACGGCAATACCTTTGTGCAGATGGGCGAGTTGCCCTTCCCCGGCGAGATACGTCTGGCGGCGGGCGAGACCTACCAAACCCCGGACATGCTGGCTGTTTGGAGTGATGATGGTTTAGGCGACATCTCGCATCGTTTCCATACCCATCTCACGCAGAACATTCTGGATAAACGCAGCTTCGCGAAGCCGCGCCCGGTGCATTACAATACCTGGGAAGCGCTCTATTTCGATCAAAGTGAGGCGGCTTTATTGGAACTGGCGGAGCGCGCTGCAGCAGTGGGTGCAGAGCGCTTTGTCCTCGATGATGGCTGGTTCGGCGGCCGGCGCAGTGACAAAGCTGGACTTGGGGATTGGTGGGTATCGGAAGCGGTTTACCCTGAAGGCCTTGGTGCCATTGTCTCGCGCGTCAAAGAATTGGGCATGGAGTTCGGCCTTTGGTTTGAACCCGAAATGGTCAATCCTGACAGCGATCTCTACCGCGCCCATCCCGATTGGGTGCTGGGAGCAGTGGGAGTCGAAGCCATCCCATCGCGCGGGCAGTTGCCGCTTGATCTGACACGCGCGCAAGTGAGTGATTATCTGTTCGAAAAGATGGATGCGCTGATCCGGAAATACGGGATTGACTACATCAAATGGGACATGAACCGCGATATACAGCACCCCGCTGGCCGCGAAGGGTATGCCGTGGGGCACCAGCAAACCCGCGAAGTCTATTCACTGATCGACAAGTTGCGCGGCGCACATCCGGCGCTGGAGATTGAAAGCTGTGCCTCAGGCGGCGGGCGCGCTGATTTTGGAATTCTGCGCCGTACAGACCGGATCTGGACCTCTGACAATAATGATGCCCGCTCTCGCCACCGCATCATGAGCGGAGCGAGTTACTTCTTCCCCTTGCGCGTGTTGGGCAATCATGTCGGGCCAAGGCGATGCCATATCACGGGGCGCCAGTTCGATATGGCATTCCGCACAGGTTCAGCGATCTTTGGCCATATGGGAATGGAGCTGGATCTGCGAGAAGAAACTGCGGCGGATCTAGACATTCTCAAAGCCGGAATAGCGCTGCACAAACAGCACCGAGAGCTGATTCACATGGGCCGTTTTCTGCGATTACCCTCTACTCCTCACACGAATCTGACCGGCTGCGTAGCGGAGGACAAGAACGAAGCGCTGTTCTCATATGCTGTGCTGGATGAGGAGCCACACACCCATCCCCGCCGCATTCGTTTCGGCGGTCTGGACCCGGTCAAGCATTACCGAACCAGCCTTGTTTGGCCGCCAGAAAACCCCTCGATCAGCGCCCCCAGCATTATTGACGCGGCCCAGCTAACCGGCGAAGGCAGCATATTCAGCGGAGCAGCATTGATGGGGCACGGTATTCAGCCGCCGCTGACCTTCCCCGACACGTGCCTAATTTATCGTCTGGAAAACGTGCAATGAGCCAAGACACTTATGATCTTCTCATTATTGGCGGCGGGGTCAATGGCGCAGGAATTGCGCGCGATGCGGCTGGGCGCGGCGCGAAAGTGCTATTGGTCGAAAAAGATGACCTCGCAAGCCACACCTCTAGCTCTTCGACAAAGCTGGTACACGGCGGCCTGCGCTATCTGGAGCATTTCGAATTTCGGCTGGTGCGTGAAAGCCTGATCGAGCGCGAGCGCCTGCTGAAATCGGCACCGCATATCATCTGGCCGCTGCGCTTTGTATTGCCGCATGACGAGGGTCTGCGCCCGAAATGGATGCTGCGACTAGGCCTTTTTATCTATGACCATTTGGGCGGGCGCAAAATCCTACCCCCGACCAAGACGGTTGATCTGAGACAGGGCCAGCATGCAGGTTTTCTGCAAGAGCGCCTTACCCACGGGTTTGAATATTCAGATTGCTGGGTCGAGGATTCGCGGCTGGTCGTTCTTGCCTGCATGGATGCAAGAGAGCGCGGTGCGGACATTCGCACGCGCACCGAATGCACCGGCCTAGAGCGCGGAGCGCAGCATTGGACTGCGACACTGAGAAGTACCGCTGGCGAGCAGACCGTCACCGCGCACAAAGTGGTCAATGCCGCAGGGCCATGGGTCGATGCGGTGCTGGGCAAAGCCAACCCTGACACAGTTCATCAAAACCTGCGCCTTGTGAAAGGCAGCCATTTGATCTTCCCCAAATTGTTCGAAGGGGATCACTGCTACATCTTTCAAAACAAGGACAATCGCATCATTTTTGCGATTCCCTATGAGCGCGATTTCACACTGATCGGAACTACGGATCAGGGATTTGAAGGCGACCCGTCAGGGATTGATATTTCGCCCGAGGAAAGCGCCTATCTTTGCGATGCAGCCAACGAATATCTGCAAACGGCGATCACCCCCGCCCTTGCGGTTTCAAGCTATGCTGGGGTGCGTCCACTTTACGATGACAAATCGGCAGACAACTCCACGGTTACGCGCGATTATGTGTTCGAGCTGGATGAAGGGGATGATGGCAATGCGCCTGCTATCCTCTCGATCTTTGGCGGCAAGATAACCACTTTCCGCAAGCTCGCCGAACACGCCATCGCCAAGCTGGGCGGATTGGGCGGAGAAGCTTGGACCGCAGAAGCCACCTTACCGGGCGGCGGATTTGATCCTCGCGAGACACAGGGATTTATCGAGGAATGTTCGGCGAAATATCCCTTCCTTCAGCACGCAGCGATTGAGCGTCTCGTGCGCGCTTATGGCAGCCGGATCGATGAAGCTTTAGACGAAGCTCAGAGCATGGATGATCTGGGCGAACATATGGGCGGTAATCTGTATGCGTGCGAGTTGGAATATCTTGTCGCGCAGGAATTTGCGGTGAATGCGGAAGATGTTCTTTGGCGGCGAAGCAAGTTGGGCTTGCATCTGGACGACGCTGCCAAAGCGCGAGTGGAAAACTGGTTTGCTAAGCAGGCAAAGCCAGCGTGATAGGCACGGTCAAGCTTGAACGGAAGATTGGCGGCGCGCCCATTTACCGCCGCGACTTTACCAAGGCGGATGGCCGTGCTTTGCGCCTCTATGGGCGAACACCGCATACCGAGGCTTCGCTTCATCAGGCCGACGACGATATTGCTCAGGGCGGGGAGCTTCGCTTTCACCCCCTTCGCAGGGAATGGAATGTCTATGCCGCGCACCGGCAGAACCGCACATTCAAACCCGCTGCCGCCGATGATCCGCTCGCCCCGACTAAACCCGGCGGGCCGCCAACGGAGATTCCCTTTAGTGATTTCGAACTTGCGATCTTCGACAACAAATTCGCCGCTTTCCATCCCAGTGCGGCGGAACCCCCATCTCTAAATGGCATAAAGAGCGAACCAGCAAAAGGCGCATGCGAAGTCGTTGTGTATGGCCCCGACGCAGAAGGCAATCTCCACTCCATCGGCGCGGACCGGCGGCAAGTTTTGCTCGCTGCGCTCAATGACCGTTATGCGGCCTTATTCGATGCAGGGTGCGAATATGTTTTGCCATTTGAAAATCGCGGCGATGCAGTGGGCGTCACCCTGCACCACCCGCACGGACAGATTTACGGGTTTGAGCGCATGCCGCTGGTCGCCCAAAGAGAAGCAGACGCTTTTGCCGCTGGCTATTCGCTCGCCTCGGAAATGCGCGAAGCTCCTGAATACAGCCTTGGCGTGAAAGGCGGCGTTGCTGCATTTGTGCCGCGCTTTGCCCGGTTCCCTTACGAAGTGTGGCTCGCCCCGACCAAGCGCCGCGCCGGTCCATGGGAATGCACAGCCGAAGAACTGGAAGGCCTTGCAGAATGGATAGGCGAGATCACCCGCCGCTATGACGCGTTGTTCGAAGGGCCAGCAGCCACGATGATGGGCTTTCATGCAGCGCCCAGTCCGAACGGCAGCGCGGGCGAAAACTTCCACTTCTCGGTGCAATTTTATCCTCTGCTGCGCGCCCCGGGCCGGATCAAATACCT
>CAZAIG010000090.1:0-4088 GCA_964485135.1 uncultured Porphyrobacter sp.
AACGCCAATTGATCAAACAGGCGTGGTTGCCATGCTCGCCGAAATGGCGGGCGATATCATCATTCGCACGGATGCAAAGGGGTTTGTCGAAGACGCCTCCACGGGTCTGTCGGCGCTGGGCATTGACCTGGAAGAGTTGCTGATCAATCCCCATATATCCGACCTCGCTAAACCCAGCCATATGCGAGTGGTGCGCGACTATTTCCGGCTCGCTATGGATAGCGTCTCTCAGGCCAAAATGATCAGCTTTCCCGCGGTTCAAGCCGCTTCGGACCCGCGGCATAGCAATGATGCGGACACATGGTACTCGCTTACCCTTCGCCCCGCTCCAGAAGGCAGCGGATCGATAGGTATCATGCGCCCTGCCAGCCGCGAAGGCGAGCTCAAACGCCAATTGAAAAGCGTGTGCATGACAGATCAATTGACTGGTATGGGCAATCGTAAAGCGTTTGAAACTGCGCTGTCAGAAGCGCTGATTACGGGGCAAAGCGGCGCGGCGGTCTTGATAGAAATTGATCACTTCCGCGCGATTACCCTGCGATTTGGGCCGAGCATGGGCGATGAAGTCATCGCTGCATTTGCCCAGTTTCTCTCCCGCTTTGCCAGCGCCGGCGCGGTAACTGCGCGAATGGAGGGAGAGCGCTTTGCTGTCTTCCTGCCAACTTGCGATTTGGGGCAGGCGCTCAGCTGGACGCAGGACATGATCGCTAGCTTCGCGCGCATCTCTGCTGAGCTTGGATGTAAAAAGACACAGATAACCGCAAGTGCGGGCGTGGCTAAGTTATCGGGCTCCACTGATAGAGCATTATCGCGCGCTGAATTGGGCGTTTCAGTCGCCAAGGCAAGCGGCGGAAAGCGCACCGAATGCGGCGATTGGCTCCATGGCTGCGCAAATGCTGAAACAATCGGTTCGCGTAGAGGCTTGGTCGCCGCCGCCTAACGCGCTAAGCCTCGCGGGTTATGTCTTATACCGCTAAGCTTCTGCTACTCGGCTCTGGCGAATTGGGCCGCGAATTCACTATCTCTGCCAAACGTTTGGGCGCTGAGGTGATTGCCTGCGATGCTTATGACAATGCACCCGCGATGCAATTGGCGGACGCGCGAGAGGTGTTCTCTATGCTCGATGGCGAGGCGTTGCGCGCTGCTGTGATCAAGCATCAACCAGACTTTATCGTACCAGAAGTTGAGGCGATCCGCACCGAAGTTCTGGGTGAGTTGGAGGCTGAAGGCTTTAATGTTGTGCCCTCAGCACGCGCGGCGCAGCTGACCATGAACCGGGATGCGATCCGCGATCTGGCGGCGGGGGAATTGGGCCTTACGACGTCAACTTACCGCTATTCTGAAAACTTCGAGCAAGTGCGCGCGGCGGCGCAAATCACTGGCTTTCCCTGCGTGATCAAGCCGGTCATGTCATCTTCGGGCAAAGGGCAAAGCAAGGTCGATAGCGCGGGTGCGCTAGAGGCCGCGTGGGACTATGCCGTTGCCAATATGCGCGGCGACAGGGCGCGGGTGATTGTCGAGCAGTTCGTCGACTTCGACTATGAAATCACTCAGCTCACTGTGCGGCATAAAGGCGGGATCAGCTTCTGCGCGCCCATCGGCCACAGGCAGGAACGCGGCGATTATCAAGAGAGCTGGCAGCCCGCAGAGATGAAGCGAGATACCCTGCTCCAAATGCGAGACATGGCCGCTAAAGTCGTCAATGAGCTGGGCGGATACGGGATATTCGGGGTTGAGTTCTTTGTCCGGGGTGATGAAGTGATCTTTTCCGAATTGTCGCCTCGGCCGCATGACACCGGCATGGTGACAATGGCCAGCCAATCGCTCAGCCAGTTCGATTTGCATGCCCGCGCGATCATGGGCTTTCCCGTGCCATCGGACGTAAAGGCTGATCCAGCAGCCTCTGCTGTAATCTTGGCGAACCGCGACAGCAGCGACTTCGCCTATGAAGGGGTGGCAGAGGCGCTGCTCAGCGCGCCGGATCAACCAGAAGATTTGGATATCCGCCTCTTCGCCAAACCCGTCACGCGGCCATACCGTCGGATGGGGGTCGCCCTTGCCAAAGGCGCAGATATGTACGAAGCGCGCAGCCGCGCTACCAAAGCGGCGGGCATGGTGCGCATTGCTTACAAAGATTGAAACTTGCGGGGATTGAAGCGCTTGCCGCTACGTCTCCGAAGCCCTAACGCAAAAACACCATGAGCAATCTTACCAGCCCTCTAACCAAGCTTGCCCCCAAAACGACCCAAGCGATGGAGCGGGGCTGCGCCTTTTTGGGCACCGAAACTGCGATCCTGTGCGGTGCGATGAGCTGGGTGTCCGAGCGAAATTTGGTCGCCGCAATCTCCAATGCAGGCGGGTTCGGCGTGATCGCCTGCGGAGCGATGACGCCCGAATTGCTCGATGCTGAAATCGCTGCGACGAAGGAGCTGACGGACAAGCCGTTTGGCGTGAACCTGATTACCATGCACCCGCTCTTGTTCGATCTGATCGCGGTCTGCCGAAAGCATCAAGTCGGCCACGTCGTGCTCGCTGGCGGTATCCCGCCCAAGGGCACGCTGGAGGCGATCCGCGGGCGAGGGCAAGCATTTGCCAAGGCGGTGTGCTTCGCCCCGACACTCGCCTTGGCTAAGAACCTGCTGCGGCGCGGAGCCGATGCGATTGTTATCGAAGGGATGGAGGCTGGCGGCCACATTGGTCCAGTTTCTACCAGTGTTCTGGCGCAGGAAATTCTGCCCGTTCTGGCCGAAGAGCATTTGATCTTTGTCGCAGGCGGCATTGCCAAAGGGCAAGCGGTGGCAGGCTATCTTGAGATGGGCGCGGCTGGCGTTCAATTGGGTACGCGCTTTGCTTGCGCCACGGAAAGCATCGCGCACCCTGCGTTTAAAAAGGCGTTTTTCCACGCCTCTGCCCGCGATGCTGTGGCCAGCGTTCAGGTAGATCCGCGCTTGCCTGTGATCCCGGTGCGAGCGCTTAAAAACGAAGGGACCGCCGCCTTTACCGCCAAACAGATCGAGGTTGCCAAAATGCTCGATGCTGAGCAAATCGGTATGGAAGAAGCACAACTGGAAATTGAAAAGTTTTGGGCGGGCGCTTTGCGCAATGCGGTAATAGATGGCGATGTGGAACACGGATCGATCATGGCGGGTCAGTCGGTCGGCATGGTGAAGGAGGAAGAGCCAGTCGCCGATATCATCGCATCGCTAATGACCGAAAGCGAGGAGGCGCTCTCGCGCCGATAATATGACCGAACCCCTGATCCTAACTCTCGATTGCGAAGACCAGCCTGGTATCACCGCCAAAGTTACTGGCTTTCTCTACGAGCGCGGCTGTAACGTTCTCGAAGCGCAGCAGTTTAATGATCTGAGCACCAATCGCTTCTTCATGCGGGTCGCGTTTGATGCGGGGGATGCGTCGCGCGATCTGCTTCGCAGCGAGTTTGCTGGAATGGCCGACACGCTGTCGCTCGATTGGAAGCTGGCTTTAAAGGCGCGCGCGCGCCGCACTTTGATCATGGTCAGCAAGTTTGATCATTGTCTTGTTGATCTTCTCTACCGGTGGCGCGTAGGCGAGCTTAACATCGATCCGGTCGCGATCGTCTCCAACCATCCGCGTGAGGCCGCGATCAAGACCGATATTGGCGACATTCCCTTCCACCATGTGCCCGTGACCAAGGATACCAAGCCAGAGGCTGAAGCGCGCGTGAGGGAGATTGCCGTTGAATGCGATACCGAGTTGGTCGTGCTGGCGCGTTACATGCAAATCCTTTCCGATGAGCAGGCCGCCCATTTCGCCGGACGATGCATCAATATCCATCACAGCTTCCTGCCCGGATTTAAGGGCGCGAAACCCTATCATCAGGCGCATGCTCGCGGGGTCAAGATGATCGGTGCAACCGCACATTTTGTGACCAGTGACTTGGACGAGGGGCCGATCATCCATCAGGATGTAGAAGCGATCAGCCATGCGGATACGGCAGAGGAGCTTGTGCGAAAGGGCCGCGATATTGAGAGGCGCGTATTGGCCGAAGCTGTGCGATTGCATGTCGAAGAGCGGGTTGCGATTGCGGGCGGACGCACGATCGTTTT
>CAZAIG010000090.1:4188-10033 GCA_964485135.1 uncultured Porphyrobacter sp.
TCCTCATTCGCGCGCGCAATCACATATTCTCGGATCGCATCGCTTTCCTCTGGACTTAGTGATCCGGCGAAGCTGACCATGCCTTGGTCTTTCAAGATGCCATCCTGCACCACCGCTTGCCAGCTTGCTTTGTTGCTTAAGGTTCCCGAACGGCGAAGGTCAGGCAATACGGTTGATCCCACCGCTGCGGGCGCATGGCACACCGCGCAATAGCGCGCGTATTTGGCTTTGCCGAGCGCGATGACTTCTTCGCTGGCGCGGCTGGGCGGCGGATCAAGCGGAAGCTCAGCCAATTCAGGCATTTCGGGAAGCTCCGCCTCACCGCCCAGCTTGAACACCAAGAGCCGCGAGATATTGCGCACCGGCGCAAGGTCATCGAGCAGATTGCCATCGACCGTAATAGCATAGGCGCCGCCCCATCCGGCCAGCACGGCGACATATTGCTCGCCATCAATCGTGTAAGTGACAGGCGGTGCGACAATGCCGGTTTGCGCGGCAAAGCTCCAAAGTTTGTCGCCTGTTGCGGCGCTATAAGCGTTAAACTCGCTTCCTGCTGTTCCTTGGAAGACAAGGCCGCCGCCCGTTGCCAGCAATCCGCCATTCCAAGGGCCGGGATGTTCAACCGTCCATTTCGCCTTTTGCGCGATGGGATCCCACGCGACTAACATGCCTTTGAGCGTTCCGGCGACTTGTTTGCGGAAGCCCATATCAGCGGGTAAATCGCCTGCGCCCAGATCAAAGCCGACGTTAAAGCCGCGCGCGGTATCGGGCTTCCAATCCTTCTCCGGCGCGTACATCATTGCCGCTTCGAAAGCAGGAATGTAGACCAGATTTTCATCTGGATGATAGGCCATCGGATGCCAATTGTGTCCGCCCAAAGCGCCCGGTGTAACCAGCGCAGGTTTGCCTGTCTTATCGACGCGGGTTTCGGGGTTTTCGATGGGGCGCCCATTATCGTCAATGCCGGTGGCCCAATTGACGGTTACGTATGGTTCGCCTGAGATGAACTCGCCTGTCTCGCGGTCGATCACGTAGAAGAACCCATTCTTAGGAGCCTGCATCAAGACTTTGCGGCTCTTACCTTCGATTTCCATATCCGCGAGCACAATGTGCTGCGTGGCGGTGTAATCCCACGTCTCCCCCGGAGTGGTCTGGTAATGCCAAGCGTATTCGCCAGTCTCCGCTTTGATCGCGACAATCGAAGAGAGGTAGAGATTATCTCCTTCGCCCGTACCATCTTCGCCCGGTGAGCGGTAAGCGCGGTTCCACGGGCTACCATTGCCAACGCCTATGTAAAGCAGGCCAAGATCGGCATCGTAAGCCATGGAATCCCACACGGTGCCGCCGCCGCCAATCGCATCATTGCTGGCAAGAACGTCCATATTCCAAGTCTCGGCCGCCTTTTGCATATGGGCGGGCGCGTCATCACCCTCGGTCCCTTCGGGCACAGTGTAGAAGCGCCATAGCTCTTCGCCATCATCTGCGTCATAGGCCGCGACATAGCCGCGCACACCAAACTCCGCGCCGCCATTGCCGATGATGACTTTGCCATCAATGATGCGCGGCGCGCCAGTAACGGTGTAGCTTTGCGATTGGTCGACTGTGACCTTCTCCCAGATCACATCACCTGTGTCGCGGTCGAGCGCGATCAACCGCCCATCAAGCGTTCCGAAATAGAGCCTATCGCCCCATGACGCGAGGCCGCGATTAACTGTGTCACAGCATGCTTTAACGCCTGTTTCGCCGGGCACTTCAGGGTCGTAACTCCACAGCATCTCACCCGTTTTGCCATCATAGGCGCGCACTTTGCTCCATGCGGTGGTGATGTAGATTTTGCCGTCGATAACCAGCGGGGTCGCTTCCTGCCCGCGCGCTGTATCCATATCGTCAAACCACGCAAGGCCTAGATCGCCCACATTTTCGGCATTGACTTTATCAAGCGGAGAGAAGCGCTGCTCTGAATAAGTGCGCCCGTGCGAAATCCAGTTTGCGCCATCGGCATCAGCGGTAAGCAATTGTTCTGCGCCCACGCGGTCGCCGCTATTGCTGCCAGGCTCACTTGTGCCGCAGCTCGCCAATGCGATTGCCGCTGCCGCGCTGAATGCCAGGGTCAAAGCCTGCTTCATCATATGATCCTCTCCCTTTGCGTGGCACATTGCAACGGAAAGAGACGCTTGTCCATCGCCGCGCTCCTCTCTAATTTCATGAGTGAGTGAAACAATTGTCGGAGAGTGAAACCATGTGCGATCAGCAGTTACTGGAAAAATGGAAGAAAGACCGCGCCCAATCCAAGGTTAGCCGGCGTCAGTTTGGTGCGATGGCGGGGCTGACTTCGTTGGCGGCTTGCGCGCCCGCAGGCCAAGCGAGCGACAGCGATGCAGCGGCCGCCTCGCTGGCTCTCACCGAAAGCGCGGTCAAGTTTGAGACAGAAGACGGCACGATGGATGCCTTTTGGGTCCATCCATCCGAAGGCAAACACCCCGCGATCATCTTTTGGCCGGATATCGCCTCCATCCGCGAGGCCAAACGCAATATGGCGCGGCGATTGGCGGGTGAAGGCTATGCGGTTCTCGTCCTCAACCCCTATTACCGCGATGTCGCTGGCGAGCAGTACGCGGAGTTTATGGATTTGGTTGAGGCGGGCGGCTTTGGTCTTGTCGGACCCTACCGCGAAAAGCACACAGCCGATGCGATCATGGGCGATGCGCGCGCAGCGGTCGCATGGCTCGATGCGCAAGACGCTGTCGATACTTCCAAAGGCATTGGCAGCGAAGGATACTGCATGGGCGGGCCGCTGGCGGTCTGGACTGCCGCAGCTGTTCCTGCGCGCGTCAAAGCAGCCGCCAGCTTCCACGGTGGCGGATTGGTGCGAGAAGGCGATGCCAAAAGCCCTCATGCGACTTTTGCGGCGACGGAAGCGAGCTATCTGATCGCCATCGGCCAAGATGATGACGCCAATGCGCCTGATGAAAAGGCCGTGCTGTCTGACACGGCAAAGGCAGCGGGCCGCGAGGCTCAAATCAAAGTCTACGCCGGCAATCACGGTTGGACGGTTCCTGACACGCCGGTCTATGCTGAGGCACCTGCTGAAGAGGCCTTTGCTGACAAAGTCGCGCTATACACCGCTGCGCTATAGACGAATTCCGTCGGCCCTTGGCGTATACCTGTTGGCAGGCTAGACTATCCTGAACACAATATAGGGGACCGGAATTATGATCTTTTGGCTGATGATTGCGCTGCTGTTTTTGGCAGTGATTTTTCTCTTCATGGGTGTGCAAATCGTCCGCCAAGGTCACGTCTATACTATTGAACGTCTTGGTAAGTTTCATCTTGCCGCTGACCCCGGTTTTCACTTGCTCATCCCCTTTTTCGACCGGGTTGGGCAAAAAGTGAATATGATGGAGCAAGTGCTCGATATTCCGGGACAGGAAATCATCACCAAGGATAACGCCATGGTCGGCGTGGATGCTGTGGTGTTTTTCCAAGTGCTGGATCCGGGCAAGGCCGCCTATGAAGTGAACAATCTGTTTGCCGCGATCATGGCGCTGACCACCACCAATCTGCGGACAGTTATGGGCTCGATGGATTTGGATGAGACTCTGTCGAAACGCGATGAGATTAACGCGCGGCTGCTGTCCGTGGTGGATCACGCGACCTCGCCTTGGGGCGTGAAAATCACCCGCGTCGAGATCAAGGATATCCGTCCGCCAAGCGACATTTCTGATGCGATGGCGCGCCAGATGAAGGCTGAACGTTTGAAGCGTGCGGAAATTTTGGAAGCAGAAGGCGACCGGGCCTCCGAAATCCTTCGCGCAGAAGGCTCCAAACAATCCGCTATCCTTGAAGCGGAGGGGCGCAAAGAAGCTGCCTTCCGCGATGCAGAGGCGCGCGAACGTGAAGCCGAAGCAGAGGGTAAAGCGACAGAGATGGTTTCAGGCGCGATTGCCGACAGCGGTTCGGCTGCGATCAATTACTTCATCGCGCAGGAATACACCAAAGCGGTGGGCAAATTTGCCGACAGCCCTAACGCCAAAACCATCCTCTTCCCGGTCGAAGCAACCCAGCTGATCGGCACATTGGGCGGCATTGGCGAATTGGCCAAAGAAGCACTGGGTGATGGTGGCAGCCCTGCAGGTGGCGCGCCCAAGGCGAAAACGCCTGCACGCCGCACCAGCGTTCCGAAAAGCGGGAGCTAACCGATGGAATGGCTCAACACTTTAGAGCAGCATTACCTCTGGCTGGCGCTGGGCGTATTCCTGTGCGCGGCAGAGATTTTGGTGCCGGGCATGTTCCTGATCTTTCTGGGGCTGGCGGCATTGATCACTGGCCTGACCGTTTGGGCGGTCCCCTTGGCCGTTCCGTTCCAGATCGTTTTGTTTGTGGGCTTGGCGTTTTTGGCCGTCTTCGTTGGGCGCAATTTCATCCGCCAGAACCCCGTCGAAGCAGCCGATCCCAAGATGAATAAGCGCGGTGACCGGATGGCGGGCGAAACCGCTACTGTGGTTGAGGCGCTGTCGGACGGCACGGGCCGGGTAAAGCACGGCGATAGCGAATGGCTCGCACGCGGACCGGATGTGGCTAAGGGCGCGAAAGTGCGCATCAATGGAAGCGACGGGGCTGTGCTGATTGTCGAGCCGCTGGATTAGGGGCTTTGCCTAGGCGCCCGCTTGGGCAAACCGGCCGTGCTTGCGGTATTGCACCATCCATTTGTCGAGGAACAGCCCTAGCGGCCTTGGCGTGATGCCCAGCTCTTTGAAGCCCGCGTGCTCGCCCGATGCGGCACTGCCCGCTTTCAGCATCACCCATTGATCGCGGCTCATCGGGGTTAGCGGCAAGCTGGCAAAGATGCTTGAGGCAAAATCGGGCACCGGGATCAGCGCCGGACTGCGCCCTTGCGCTGACGCTATCCGCTGGTTCAGTTCCATCATCGTCATCACTTCTGGCCCGCCCAGCTCGAACACTTTGCCGCCGTGCTTTGCCGGATCCGCTGCAGCCGTCGCAATCGCTTCTGCCACGTCATCGACATAGGCGGGTTGCAGCTGCGCCTCTGGCCCGAAAACGGGCAGGGCAGGGGCCATTTGAATGAGGCCCGCGAACATATTGATGAAATTGTCGTCGCTGCCGAAAATGACAGAAGGCCGGATGATGCTGGCTTTGGGGAAGGCCTCGCTCACCAATTTCTCGCCGAGCGCCTTGGCCTGGCCGTATTTGGAGAGCGATTCTTCATCCGCGCCAATCGCGCTGACATGGACGAAGCTTTGCGCGCCGCATTCCGCCGCGATCTCAGCAGCTTTGCCCGGCGCGCGGCCCATAATCGCGTTCAAATCGCCATCGAACACACCGACCAGATTGATAACCACATCTGCGCCCGAAATTGCGGCAATCAGGCTGCGCTCATCGGCAATATCGCAGCGCCCAATCTGCAATTGGCCAAGGTTCGCCAGCGGTTTCAGCTTAAACGCATCCTCGGGTGTGCGGCTGACAATACGCAGGCGCGCGCCGCGCTCCAGCAGGCTCTGCGCGACATAATTGCCCAGAAAGCCGCTGCCGCCTAGCAGTACGACCAGCTTATCATTAAGGGGGTGGTTCTTCGCCATCGTCTTACGCCTAAATTGAGCCAAATTGCCTGTCACCGGCGCTTTGCAGCAAGCCAAGCGGGCGCGCAAGCGTTTGGGTTCATATTGGAGCGATGATGGGAGAAGGCAAAGGAAGCGTTGACAGGCCAGCGTGTGTGCCGCTATCCGCCCGCTCCGACCCAACGCGGCGGCGAAGGATGATTGCTGCGTTCCGGTGCCCAGATGGCGGAATTGGTAGACGCGCGTGCTTCAGGTGCACGTATTCGCAA
>CAZAIG010000091.1:0-5380 GCA_964485135.1 uncultured Porphyrobacter sp.
GCTTGGCGGATCCAGATTGGTGCACGCTACGAATTCTAATTCATAGCGTTCCGTTCTTTCTGAATGAGACGGCGGGGCCTTGGCGGGTTCCGCCGTTTTGCATTGTGTCTGAGGAAAGTTACGCGGCCTCGAGCAGCTCGCGTGCCAATTGTTCGCGCACTTCATTGCCTACGCCAGAGCGTAATGCTCTTTCAAAGGCTGCGGCGCGTTCACCCAATTCTTCTTCGCCAAACATGCCCGCCGTGCCCGCGAGTTTGTGGACCAAGGCTGCCAGTTCATCGCCCGATGCGCCTGTGAGCTTGCTTTCGCGAAGAGCCACCGAGATCGCCTCGATTGCATCACGCCTGCGGTGCTGCCACTGGATTTGCAGCGCTGGTGAAGGGATGTGGTGCGGGGCACTAAGCGCTTCGTTAAAGTCACGCTCCAACTTTTCCCGCGCATGGGTTTCAGGCCCGCCGTCGTTTGGCTCCGCTGTCCCAACCTGTGGCTCGGCCTCCTCATCCCATCCCACCAATTTCACCGGTAGCCAGCGCTGCAAAGCCAGAACCAGATCGGCAAACACCAATGGTTTGGCGATATGGGCCTGCATCCCGGCTTGCTTTGACGCGGCGATATCTTCGGGGAAGGCGTTCGCGCTCAGCGCAATTATAGGCAAGGCTTCCGGTTTGATCCCTTCTGCGCGGATTGCACGGGTGGCCTGATAGCCGTCGCAGCCCGGCATTTGAATATCCATCAGCACCAATTCGTAAGGCTCACCGTGCATTTGTGCTTCTAGCACCTTTGCGATGGCCTGCTCGCCATTGATGGCAGTTGAGACACGCTGACCGCAGCGCTCCAGCATCGTGCGTACGAGCAACCGATTGATGTCGTGATCCTCGACCAGCAGAATATGGCATGCAGGCGGGAGCGAATTCGGCCCTTCAAGATCGACCGGCTCTTCTATGGGTGGGGCTGGCTCTTCGGTGGGTTCGTCGGGTTCGACCAAAGGTATTGTGAGCGTGAAGCATGTCCCGATGCCCAGCTCGCTTTCAACATCGATATATCCATCCAGAAGCTCGGCCAATTGTCGGCTGATTGACAGGCCAAGGCCAGTGCCGCCGAACCGCTTTGCTGTGTCGTTTTCTGCCTGTGAGAATGGTCGGAATATTTGGCTAAGCTGGTCTCTATCAATACCGATACCTGTGTCGCGGACTGAAAGCCGCAGCAGGTCATCGTCAATATCGCAGCGAAGGGTAATCTCGCCCCTGCTGGTGAACTTCAATGCATTGCCAATCAGGTTGAGTAAAATTTGCCGAAGCCGCTGGTTGTCTGAGATGATTTGCCCCACATCTTCAAACCCTTCGACCGAGATTTTAAGGCCTTTGCGCTCTGCCGCGGCAAGGTGAAGCTGAGCGCATCCCCTGACCAAATGTTCGAGCCAGAATGCCTGCCGATCGATCTCAATCTGACCCGCTTCGATCTTGGAAAGATCCAGAATATCGTTGAGCAGCATCATCATCGAACGGCCCGATTGCACGATCAGCTCAACTTGCTTGCGCTGGTCTGGGCTAAGGTCATTGTGCAGCATAAGCTCTGCAAAACCCAAAACGCCGTTCATCGGTGTGCGGATTTCGTGGCTCATATTGGCAAGGAATTCCGACTTGGCGCGGGTGGCCTCTTCGGCTTCGGCGCGGGCTTTTCGAAGTAGAATTTCCAATTCAAAACGTTCGGTCACATCGCGTGATGAAACGATGATCGCTTCGGGCGCGCCGGTTTCAGGATCGCGCATGACCGAGCAATCCGCCTCGATATAGACGGGACGACCATGTTCGCCATCATGATAGCGGCGATAGGTGATGCGTTCTTTTGCGCTTTGGCCAGAGAGCAATCGTTTTTCGGTTCGTTCAATGATCTCGCGCGATTCTGGGTGCATCCGATCGCTGGCTTTTTGACCAATGAACTCAGCCGGATCAGCGTCCAAAACTTCGCGCGCAGATGGCGAGATGTATGTACAGATTCCGTTGAGGTCATACCGCAATATCGCATCGGTGATGTTGTCAGCGAGCAAGGCCATCTGACGCTGTTGCTCAGCCAATTCTGCCAGAATCCTTTGTCGCCCGCTTAGGATCGCCGCCACCGGAACTCCGATCAAGAAATTGGCCGCCATAAAGGCTTGGAGGATGAGTAATTTTGTTTCGGTTGGTGCAGTCGCTGCGCTGATCGGGCCATAGCCCATCCACGTCATCGCAGTCGTTATGCAAGAGGCAAGGCCAGCAAACAGGGCGCTTCCCAGCCCGCCGGTCTTGAAAGCCAGAACTAAGACAATCGGCGTGATAAGGAAGAGGAGGGGTAGCTCGGTCTGGTAGAATAAGAGCGCAGTGAAACCGCCCGCCATGATTAGCAAGATGGCCAGTTCTGCGAGTTCCTCACTCGTCAATGCAACTTCACTTCGCAGCGCATCAAGCCCCAGCAAAATGATCGGGACAATTATGATCATGCCCAACGCATCGGTAAGAAACCAACCGAGCCAGTTTTCAAAAGCAATCGACCCGCCAATGCTTATTGCGGTGAAAGAGATCAGCCCCGCTATTGCGCAAGCGACAATTCCGCTGGCCAAAATAAAACGGCTCAAATGATGCGTGTCCTCTAGCCGGGGACGGCCTCCGCACCAATGGCGGGTAAGCCCAACAGCGATGGCTATTTCCACCACATTGGCAAAAGCGAACAGCCACGAATGGTGCAGGGGAAAATCAGCGAGCAGATTGGCGACAACGCTGCCTGCGAATATGCCGAGGAAGACGAGCGGGTTCGCTTTGTCATGCGCGGTGTGCAGCATTATTGCTGTGACCACAGCATTGGGTATCCAGATGGTCGCAATGGGGCCATCATAGCGCGTCAACTCAATGCAGCCGAGCGCGAGCCCGCAAAAAACTGCGCTAGTGAGCAGTGTCCAACCCAGATTTTTGGGGTGCAGTGCGCGAATATCTAAGCTTATTGGAAGATGCGAAACAAGCTGTTGCATTCCCTATGATTCCCTTTCGCGCTAAACGGCTTATGATGATGGATGCACGCCAAATTTGATTATCAACCAATTCTAAAGGTGATCCGCATTGCGTAATCAGGGCTATTCCCAAGTGAGGCGCCGCCCCAAACCCTGGTTAATCGCGCTGATCGTGCTTGGCCATCTGGTTGGATTTTACCTGCTGGCGCGTGCCTTGGTGCCTGATATAACCGACGCGGTTGAACGGGATCTTGGCTCTGCCTTGACTGTGGTTGTAACCGCGCCCGATGAGGAAGAACCCGAAGCGCCTGCGCCCGAACCCGAGCCGGAACCGGCACCTGAGGAAGGGGAACAAGGTGCACCGGGCAAGAAGGCGGTGCCAAAACCAGAGAAAGCGCCAGAGCCCAAGGTCAAACTCCCGCCGAAGAAGCCAGCCCCCAAGGCAAGCTCGACTGGGGATGCCAATCGTTCAGGCGCACGGGACGAGGGGGAAGGGACGGGAGCGGCCGGAACCGGCGATGGTACGGGTAGCGGCGATCGCGGAACCGGGACCGGCAATGGCACTGGGGGAAGGGGAGGCGGCTTTCCAGTGACCAAACCAGAGCATATTTCAGGCGGTATCGACAATGCGCGCGACTATCCCGTTCCAGAAGGCGGGCGCAAAGTTCGTCGCGGGACCAGAGTGGTTGTCAAAGTGACCGTCGGCACCGATGGGCGGGCGAGCAACTGCTCTGTCTATCGCGCTAGTCCTGATGCTGAAGCCGACCGGATTACCTGCCAATTGGTGACACAGCGGCTGCGCTTTAAACCGGCGCAAGATGCCAATGGCGATCCCGTCGCGGCTCCCTTTTATTGGCAGCAAAAGTGGTTTTGATTGAGAAATACGCTGCGTTCGTAACGCTTTGCCAATGCAATAAAGCTATGACGGGACTGATATGAGCAATGATCTGATCCACCCTGTTATCCTATGCGGCGGTAGCGGCACTCGCCTGTGGCCCAAAAGCCGCAAGGCTAAGCCAAAACCTTTCCTATCGCTTTTGGGCGAACAAACGCTGTTTCAGGCCGCTTGCCAGCGTGCATCGGATCCGGCTGAATTTGCTCCACCAACAGTAGTGGCAGGCGCAGCGCATATGGACTGGATCGCTGCACAAGCGCCCAAAAGTCATTCGCTGATTGTGGAGCCTGCTGCGCGAAATACAGCGCCCGCAATTGCTCTCGCAGCCGCACGCCTCGACCCGCAAGCGATTATGCTGGTTTGCCCTAGCGATCACCACATCGCCGATGAAGCAGCGTTCCGCACGGCTGCATCCACCGCTGCTCGCTTTGCGCGTGGGGGCAAACTGGTTGCCTTTGGCATAACGCCTGACCGACCCGAAACGGGCTATGGCTATATCAAGCGCGGAGAGGCTTTGGATGGCGGCTTTGCGATTGAGCGCTTCGTCGAAAAGCCTGATCTTGAACGCGCCGAAGAGTTCTTGGCAGATGGCGGCTATGCATGGAATGGCGGCATTTTCGTATTTCGAGCTGGGCAATTGCTCGATGAATTGCGCCGTCATCGCCCAGAAATGGCGGAGGCTGTCATCGATGCGGCTGCAAACGGGCGGGAGGAAGGCAGTTGTTTCCATCCCGATGCCGAGACCTTTGCCGCGATCAAGGGTGATTCCATCGACTATGCGGTAATGGAAAACACGTCCGATGCGGCCATGGTGCCCGTTTCGATGGGATGGTCCGACATTGGCGATTGGTCAGCCTTGGCCGGTGCTTTGGGCGAAAATGCTGGCAGCGATGATGCTGGCAATCATGCGCCGGAGAACAGCGAGCTTGTCGACTGCGCGAATGTCACAGTGGTCAGCGATGGACCACGCGTCTCTGCGCTAGGCCTCACAGACATCATCATTGTCGCAGACGGCGACGAAATCCTGGTCACGCACCGCGATGCCGCGCAAAAGGTTGGCAAGTTAGACGGAGCGACAAACCAATGAACGCCCATGGTTCGGCAGCGGGAAAAATCCTTCCCACTCGAATGGTGGAAAAGGTTTGGGGCTGCGAGACTTTGCCTGCGCCTTTTGCTGCGCCCGCTGGCAAGCGCATTGGCGAAATTTGGTTTGAGCCGCCACCGCAGCTGCCCAGCCTGCTGGCAAAATATCTCTTCACTAGCGAGAAACTGTCGGTGCAAGTGCACCCCTCTGCGGCTCAGGCACAGGCTGGCGAAGAGGGTAAGGAGGAGTGTTGGCTGGTTTTGGATGCTCAGCCCGATGCCCGGCTTGCCATTGGCTTTAGAGAGCCGATCAGCGGCGATGATATGCGCGCGGCAGCGCTGGATGGCAGCATTGAACAATTGCTCGAATGGCATCCGGTCAAGGCCGGTGACTTCTTTCATCTTACGCCCGGCACAGTGCA
>CAZAIG010000091.1:5480-9766 GCA_964485135.1 uncultured Porphyrobacter sp.
GCGCCGTCGATTAGCGCGCTGAACTTCGACAAAGCCGAAATCACACTGCTTGTTCGCCCCAATTGATTGGCGGTTAAGCGAGCGCGTCTAGTCCGGTTTTTCGAGCAATTTTTGCCCGTTGCTTTGCAGCGCCTTTTCGATGATCGGCTTAAAGAAGCTAAGCGATGCAGGCAGGGTGAAATCAATCACGACATTGTCTTCTGCAATGGCGACAGAGCCGGTCACATGTTGGCCCATCGCATCGACGCTTAACTGCATCAAATCCTCGTTTGGCCAATGCGTTTCCACCGTCGCCATACCGCCCGGAATTTGATCGGCGATTTCATGGCTGCGCTCTTTCAACCGGCGGCGAACCTCGTCTGCGCCGATTTCATGAGGAAGTGTCATCCTCATGCGTTTGTGTCCTGCCCCAGATCTTTCAGGGCTTCATCCCCGCCATACCGGTATTCCAAATAGCGGTCCTTGATTGCCAGATCATCGAGCGCCCCTTCTGCCAATGCGCGGGTTACACGGTCCAGCTCTCCACTGATTTTGCCTAGACTATCGGTCAAGCGGTCATCAGCGGATTTACCGACATGTTTTTCGGTGCGCAGATGTGCAGGGATTTTGCGGTAATTGTCTATCGTCTCTGGAATGTATTCGCCGACCAGCTCGCGCACTTCGCCCACAGATGGGTGAGATTGATCGACGATCTGCAATTGCTCACCCAGCGCGTCCAATTGCGTGCCCAGTTGATCGACCAGGGTCACTGCTGGGGCAGGTAGCGCAGGGCGCTGCGCCTCCAGCCACAGTTCGGTCCGGCCCACCATTTCCTTGGCGTCGCCTTTGGTCAGATCGCCGCGTTGAGGGATTTTGAGCTTGGGATACCGGCTAGCGATGTAGATTGCTGCAAGTGTCGCTGCGCCCGTTGCCATTACGCCGCTAAAGCCAAGGCCGCCGAGCACTAATCCCAGAACAGATGCACCCACCCAAACGGCGCCGACACCGATCGCAACATTGCGGACTTTCTTCAGCCAATTGCTCTTTTTGAGGCGCGCTGAACCATCTCCGATTGACCCTGCGCGCAGACCTTTTGCATTGCGGTGCGTGCCGCCTTCCTCGCGGTTAACGCGCAAGGCATTGCCAGCCGCGCTCATGATTTGATCGGATTGGGAAGTGCTATCCGCCATTAGTCTTCGAGAGCCAACAGCGATGTATCAGCGGACACCTTCGCTTGCGCCTGAGCTTGCCCTTCGGCTCGCGCAATATAGCCTTTGGATTTTTCCACCTCGCCCGATAACGTCTCAACCGTCTGCTTCATATTTTCCAGCGCTTTGACTTTGTATTCGTCCACTTCATCCATAGTGTCATAGATGTTTTGGAAGGCGCGCTGCAGCGTTTCCATCGGAATGGTCGAGGATGCGGCCTGCTCGTGGATTTGTCCGGTTTGATCGCGCAGCAGAGTGCTGGTGCTGTCGATAATGCCGGCGGTTGTTTCGTTAAGCGAGGTGATCTGTTTGAGCACGAGCCGCTGGTTGGTCATCGCTTGCGCAACGGTGACGGCTGTGCGCAAAGCGCCCACGGTTGTCGTGCTGGCGCGGTCGACGCCTTTGACCAGCTCGACATTGTTTTTCTTCACCAGATCAAGGCTGAGATATCCTTGCACGCTCACCGCCATTTGAGTGAGCAAATCCTGCGTGCGTTGGCGAACATAGAACAAAGCACTTTCGCGGATCGCTTTGGCTTTGGCTGGATCGCTGGCATCAAGTTCCAGTGCTTTTGCCTCTAGCTTACCGTCCAAAGCCTTGGCGATGTGGATCATTTGCTCCAACTCGCCCATGGCTTCCCACAGTTTCTGCCGTTCGACATCAATCGCAGCATTGTCTTCGTGCAGTTCTTTCTTTCCGGAGGCGAGCCGTTCCAAGATGGCTTGGATGTGCCCTTGCGCGCTGGTGTAGCTGTCAAAGTAGTTCTGCAGCTTGTTACCCCAAGGGATAATGCCAAGGATTTTGCGTCCGGTTAGCTTACCCTTGCGGCCCGGATCGAGGTCTTCGACAGTGCGGCGCAGTTCGGCAAGGTCCGTTCCAACACCGCTTTCGCCGTCCATGGCGCGCACTGGGCGGTCAAGGAAGCGGTTGGACATGGCGGCCGCTGCGCGGATTTGCTCCTGACCCATCCGGGTGATCTGATCGACTTTTTCACCAAAGGCAGGGGAATTGGCATCCTCTGCGACCAATTCTGCGACGAAGCTATCAACTTTTTCGTCGAGTTTGCTTTTCTTTTCAGGGGCAACCGGGACCAAACCAGCGGCCTGCTCCGGCGCGACCTGAGGCACCGGATCGGGCGGCGTAAGGTCCAGATCAATGGCGGTTGTGGTTGGCTTTTCCTGAGTGCTCATCGCTAGAAACTCAAACTCCCTCATGCGGAAACGATTGCCCGCTCGTTACTGTATTAGTGATCTAAGACAGGAACTTCAAGAATTGTGCAGCAACTGGCGCGTTACGTCTATCCTTTCGTTTCGCGCAAAAGCTGCGTAAATCATGGAAGACTATGAGTTTTGCCTAAGGATACCTGCCCTTTGTCCAACGATAATCCGCCGCAAGCCGGTGCTGCGTCTGAATCGACGAGCACGAATTTTCGCCGAGTGGTATTCTCCTTTCAAAGGTGGTGGGTCGAAGATGTCATGGGCACGGTCGATCAAGCCGCCGTGATCGCTAAACGCCGCGCGGAGTGCCCGCTATCAGCGCGCTATCTGTTTATGACCGCGATGTCGGGAGGGATTGCGGTGCTCGGCCTGCTCTTGTCATCGCCAGCAGTAGTGATCGGGGCGATGCTGCTTTCGCCGCTGATGGATCCGATCATGGGAATCGGCTTCGCGCTCGCGACGGGGGATTATCGGTGGCTGAGGCAGTCAGCAAAGACTCTGGCATGGGGTACAGTGATGGCGATTGGCCTTTGCGCGCTGATCGTATTTGCCTCACCGCTCACCGATATAACCAGCGAGATCGCCTCGCGCACGCGGCCCAATCTGTTCGATCTGCTGGTCGCGCTCTTCTCCGCGCTCGCTGGTGCTTATGCGATGATCAGAGGCAGAGACGGCACCATTGTTGGCGTGGCGATTGCGACGGCCCTGATGCCGCCGCTCGCAGTCGTTGGGTTCGGCCTTGCGACGTTTAACTGGACGGTCTTTTTCGGCGCTCTGTTGCTTTATGTGACCAACGCCGTGACCATCGCGCTGACCGCTTGGGGCATGGCGCGGATCTATGGCTTTCACACACAACTTGATGAAAAGCAGACACTGTTTCAAAGCGCAGCGGTGGTTCTGGCTTTTGTCGCGCTGGCTGTACCGCTGGGGTTTTCCTTAGTCGATATCGGGCGAGAGGCCCGCGCGACCCAGCAAATCCGGTCGGCTCTCGCAGATACATTTGGTCCTTCCGCTCGGCTATCTCAGCCGGAGATCAATTTCGATGGGGAACCGATTACTGTGGCCGTCTATGCATGGACCACAAGCATCGTCACAGACGCTGAAAGCGATGTTGAGGCAAGGTTGCAGAAACAGCTTGGGGAGCCGGTTGACGTGCTGCTGAAACAGTTCTTGGTTCAGGATGAGCGCTCTGCTGAGGAGGCGCAGATTGCCAGCGCAAACGCTCAGGAAGAGGCCGCCGAAAGTGACCGAGTGGATGATCTGGCGCAGCGTTTGATGCTAGCAGCAGGCGTGTCGGATGGAGAGGTCGTCATCGATGCACAGCGCCGCCGCGCACTTGTCAAAGCCAAGCCATTGGAGGGTGCGACTTTGGCCACTTATCGCGCGTTGGAGCAGCGCATAGCTGCATCAGAACCGGAATGGCGGATCGAACTCACCCCGCCAGTGAGTGCACTTGCTAATGCCGAGGCGCCGCCAGCTGTGACAATGGGCGAAGATGGCGAGCTGTCGGAAGAAGGGCGCAAGGCTCTCGACTATGCCGCTTGGGGCGCACAGCGATTCGATTTGCCCGTCGAATTATCAGGCGCTGAAGAGGAAACCACCAAAGCGCGCGCCTATTTGGAACAGCGCGGTGTGACAGTGCGGGTTCAGCCTAGCAATGGCGAAATGCGCGCCGCATGGGGTGAGTAGGGCTCTACGCCGCCAATTCCAGCGGAACAATCTCGCCTGATAAATACAGCTTTTTCGCTTTGGCTCGGCTCAATTTGCCCGATGACGTGCGCGGTAGAGTGCGCGGAGGGATCAGCTCCACGACGCAGCTCATGCCCGTTACAGAGCGAACCTTGTCAGAGATTTCCTCGCGCAATTTGACGCGTTCCTCTGG
>CAZAIG010000092.1:0-5867 GCA_964485135.1 uncultured Porphyrobacter sp.
ATGACAGCGACCAGCAAGGCCAGCACGGTCATACTCCATGTGAAGATCGGCTGGCGGTCGATCAGCTGGCGGTAAGCGACAGATAGGACGAGGCTGATCGAAAAGCCGGTGATGGCATTGACGAAAATCACCAGCAGCAAGTCAAACGGCAGCGAATTGGCCATGGCCGACACAGCGCGCAGCAGAAATACACTACCCCAGCCAGCCAGCTGGAGGTTCCAAAACGCGCGGTTCTTATTCGCAAAGAACGGCGTGGGGCGAAACGGCAAGACGGCCATGCTGAGCACACTAGCCGATTAAATAGGGCCGATGCCAATTGTTTTGCCGGTTTTCACCTTATGCGCTACACAGCTTGCCAAATGTCGGCGCGCGCGAACGCCGACAGGCAAGAGGAGAGAGCGGCATGAATGATATGAGCGATACCCCCGGTACCGGATCCGGTTCAGACCCAAAACGTGCCAGTTTCAGTGCGATGGAACACGGAACCAAGGAGGATTGGGATATCATTGGCGGCGAATATCGCAGCTTTGCCAAAGGTGTGGCGGACCGTGTTCTGGATCATTTGCGGCTGCTTGACGGGGACTTTGGCGGCTTTCCGGTCGACCGGCTGGAGCATTCTTTGCAAACCGCGACGCGCGCGCACCGCGACGGACGCGACGAACAATATGTGGTGATGGCCCTGCTGCACGATATTGGCGATACGCTTGGCACCTACAACCACCCTGATGTGGCCGCTGCGATTATCAAACCCTTTGTGTCGGAAGAAACGCATTGGATATGCGAGCAACACGGCGCGTTTCAGGGTTATTTCTACTTCCACCATGTCGGCATGGACCGCGATGCGCGCGAGAAATTCCGCGAGCACAAATATTTCGAGGCCTGTGCGCATTTCTGCGAGAAATACGACCAATCATCCTTCGATCCGGATTATGACAGCCTGCCGCTTGATTTCTTTGAACCGATGGTGCGCCGCGTGATGTCGAAACCGATCAATTCGCCTTATGCGAAGGTGGCCGAAGACGCCTAAGCCCAAACGATAAGCGAGGGTTTTCCGCTACTCTTCTAGCGGGGCGATATCGCGGCGAAAGAAGCGCTGCCAATCCGCTGTGCCTGTGGCGGCCATTTGCGCTGTCACAAGCTCGGCTTCGGCAGCGATAATTTCTACCCTTTCATCCCAGCCATCATGCGTGCGCGCGCGGAAAATGCCTCGGGAATGCTTGGGGCCCCAGCGCTGCATAAAGCGCACGGCTGCCTGCGGATCATAGCCCGCATTGGCAAGCAGCCACGGCATCATCCGGTCCGCCTCGCGCTCTGTCGCGCGGACCGCGCGCCGTTTGCGCCCTTTCGCATCAAGCCATTTGCGGTGCTGCAAGATATTGTGCGCCAGCTCATGCGCTATCACAGCGGCAAACTCATCCTCGGGATAGGAAAAGCCGGGGAACTTGGAGCCAAATTGCACCCGCGTGCCGTCGGCTAGCGCTTTCTTGCCGCCCGCTTTCACTTCAAAGCGCGATCGGCAGGCTGGTACGCCGACGACCTCGATGCTCACGCCTTGCAGATTGGTCAGCATGACGCTGCCATTGTCAGCGAGCGATGCATCCACCGCGTCATGCACGCGCTTTAACCGCCTCCAATCCAGCCGCTCTTCGGATGGCCAAGCATTCACCTCTACGCCATCAATCGCGGTGATTTGCTCAAGCGCGCGCGGGCTTGGCGCCGCGATGATCTTGGTGATCCGGCCCGGCCAGTGCGTTTCGTGCGGCGGGGTTACGGTGGCAATGCCAATTTCGCTAGCCCAATTAAACGCGCGGCGCATTTCAGCAGGACGAGCAAATCCGCGCATATCGATAAAGGTCAGCCCGATGGAAGGCGCTGCATCCTTGCAATAGGCCGCATTGCCAAGGGCTAGCTTGCGGCCGATGCGCTGGAGCTTTTGATCTTTGGCGTGAAAGCCCGCAAAGCTCGGCGGGATGGTGGTGCTAGGCTGGGCCAGCGGGGCCGCGTGTTGGGCAGAAGCTGCAGCAGGCAGCGCCGCAGCCGCCGTTCCAATCAGGAAATATCGCCACAGATTGCGCATCGCGCGGTGACTACCCTTCCGCGTCAGCGCTCGCTTTGGCCAGCGCCTCTTTCAAAGCTTCGAAACCCAATGCCCCTTCAAAAGCATCACCTTTGGTCACCCAGCTTGGGGTTCCGCCAAAGCCCAGGGCTTGTGCCAGATCGCGTGTGCGCACGAGTTCCAGATCAACCTCTGAGGATACAGCATCTTTTTCAGCCTGCGCCATATCGAGGCCAGCGGCCTTTGCCGCGGCGCGCGCGCTTTCGGCATTGGCGGGGCCCATTTCGAACATTTTGGCATGAAACTCGCTGTAGCGCCCTTGCTTTGCAGCGGCCAACGCCATGCGGGCAGCGTCTTCGCTGCCGTCAAAGATCGGCAATTCGCGCAGCACCACTTTGACCTCCGGATCATCGGCAATCAGTTTGAGCACGTCAGCATGGCTTTTCTGGCAAAATCCGCAATTGTAGTCGGAAAATTCGACCAGCACTTTGGAGCCATTGGGATTGCCCATCACTGCGCCGGGAAATTCTGTCATCACAGCATCGGACACCTCCGACAGGCGCCCGCGCGCTTCCTGTGTCTGATAGGCTTCCGCCATTTCAGGCAGGATTTGCGGATTGCCCAGTAGATAGGATTTGGTGCGGGCGTCAGCCAGCCCTGAATAGGACCAAATACCTGCTCCGATAAATCCAAACAAAAGCGCCAGAACAGCGTTGAAGAGCGTGTTTTTCATGAGTGTTGTGGTCCTGTTAGCGGCGTTGGCTTTTGATGGGTGCTAGCGGAGCGCTTACCGATTGCGAATCTTTTCAAGCTCTGCGCGCGCTTGCAGCGATATATCCTGCGCGCGGAGCCAATCGGGTGTGCCCTCTTCTAGGCCCGCCTCGGCAAATTGCGCGCTGCGCAAAGCATCAGTGTAGCGGCGGGTCATCACTTGCTGTTCGGCGCTGGCAAGCCGGGCGCGCGGCATGTCGCCTTTCGCTGCGTAGACAACGCCGAGCTGATACCATGCAAATGGGTTGAGCCGGTCGCGCCCCACCGCTGTGCGCAGAACGCGCTCTGCCTCTGGATGATTGGCTTTATCCTCGGTCGCGATCAGCGCATGGCCAAAGATGGATGCAATCAGCGGATTGTTGCCCGATAGCTCGGTCGCGCGGCGCAATGGCGCCAGCGCTTCGTTCGGGCGGCCCGATTCGAGGAGAACCTGCCCCTGCAGTTCGAGAAAGTAGGGATCACCCGCGTCACGCTCGACCAAAGCCTGTGTTTCGGCCATCGCTTCATCGATCAGCGCATTCTTGTGAAAGGCATAAGCGCGGGCATAGCGCGCGGCCACACTAGTATCACTGGCGGGATATTTGTTGAGCGTACGCTTGGGTTCAGACAGATAGCCATACAGCTTTGCCTTCACGCGCTTGAACTTGCGTTCGATTTCTGGATCGCTGGGCGTGTCCCAAGCCGGATCGACAGTGTAAACTTCGCGCAAGCGCGCAATGCGCTGCGATGATAGGGGGTGGGTGCGGTTAAATTCGGTATCGGCATCTTGCCGGTAGCCATAACGGCGCGATCTGCTTTGAAGCTTGTTAAAGAAAGCGAGGCTGCCCTTGCCCGAAATCCCTGCTGTGCTGAGATATTCGGCGCCCGCTGCATCGGCTGCGCTTTCCTGTACCCGGCTAAAGGCGAGGAACCGGCCCAAGGCTGCGCGCTGGCCGGCCATCATCACACCCATGGCGGCATCGCCTGCACCGGCCAAAGCCGCGCCAACGCCCAGCAGCATAGAGAGGATCGAAATGCGCGATGCGGCTGTTGTTCCTTCGTTAAAGCGCACGATATGCCCGCCAGTGATATGGCCAAGTTCATGCGCGATCACGCCTTGCACTTCATTTGCGTTATCGGCGGCATCGATCAGCCCGCTGTGGATATAGACCGCTTGTCCGCCTGCAACGAAGGCATTGATTGAGGGGTCATTGATCAAGACAATATCGACATTGCCCGGGGCCAGTCCGGCGGCCTCAACCAAGGGCGCAGCCATTTCATCGAGCAAAGCCTCTGTCTCGGCATCGCGCAGCACCGATTGCGCAGAGGCAGGGTGAACGGTGAGCGCAAGCGTGAGCAGCGCGGTGAGGAAAAGGAGGAAAGGGCGCATTGCCCTCGCGTTTAACTGGTTTTGTCCTGAACGGGAACTGAAACCTTGCGCTCAGAGCGGGCTTGGTGAGCAAAATCTGTGATGAGATCTAGCACGGCGGGATCGCGCCGGTACGGGCTTGCGAGCATCATCAGCGGGCGCGCATGGTCCATTGCGGGGAAGAAATGCGCTTTTGCTGCGCCGCCTGCATCACGGATCGCTGCTTCCAGAACGCGCGAATTGCGCGGGCGAACAGTGGTGTCTTTCCCGCCGTGGATCAGCAGCATTGGCGCAGCATCACCGCGTATTTTATTGATCGGCTGGGTGCTTTCCGGATCGGCAGCCTTGCCGAACGACGCTTTGGTCGAATCGCTATCAAAGGGGTAAAAATCATACGGCCCTGCCAAACCGACTACGCCAGCAATCGCATCTTCCGGCAGGCCTTCTGCGGCCATCCATTGCTTGTCTAGTGCGGTCATCACGACATTATAGGCCCCTGCCGAATGCCCTGCGAGCACGAGGCTGTCTGGATCTCCGCCATGCGCAGAGACATTGGCGCGGGTCCAAGCAATAGCGCTAGCGGTGTCCTCCAACATCGCTGGGAACACTGCATCCGGCTGCATGCGGTAGCCCATCAGAACAACAACGAAACCCTCGGGAACCAGTGCCCTTGCGATAAATCCGTAGTCATCGGGATCGCCGTCGCGCCAGCTACCGCCATGGGCGAAAAGGATGACAGGTTTTGGTTCAGCGCTCGCATCTTTGGCGGCGTAGACGCGGATTTTCTGCGTCGGAGCATCGCCATATTGCGCGGATTGCACCAGCGCGACATCGCGCGCGCCACCAGTTAGCCGGTCGGCGGTGTTGAGAACGGCAGGGCCATTGGCCGCAATCGCCCAGCGCAGAGCCAGAAATGCGGCAAGCGCAATGATGGCAAGTGTGCCCAAAACCCACAATGCCATGCGCCGACCCTTTGCTGCCCCTTTTGCCATGTGGGTCGTCATTTCATGCCTGCATCATTTGCGCAAGCAGCGCGCGGGGTATCTGTATGCGGTTGTGTGAGGCTTAGCTAACGAGCTTGCGGCCCACGCGCTCAACCAGCGCGATATCATCGGCAATTTCGCCCAGCATGACCACGTTGCCATTTTCATCGCGGCGGATCATGACGACGGCGAATTCTGCACCTTCGCCGTGCAGAGTTTCAAGATCTTGGCCAGCTAGCTTGCGCAATTTCTTGGCCAAAGCTTTGCTCGGTGCATCTTTGACCTTGCGGGTTTTTCCGGCTTCCTCGGCGCGGATCCGGCGTTCTTCGGCGACAACGCCTTTCAGGCCGCCATCGGCTTTGGCAAGGAAATCAGCAAGGTCGCCCTGCTCCAAACCGGCGCGGTGCGCATGACCCAGAACGGCGGCATATTCAGTCAGGCGGGTTTTGTCGTAATCGGCACCAAAGACCAGTTTTACAATCGGCGTCATCGGCGCGCGTTCTTGCACGCTGAGGCCATTGTCGGCGATCAACTCGTCATATTCCGCCGGCGATGCTGCCGCTTCGAGTGAAAAGTCAAAAGCGCGGCTGACAGCGGCATAGAGGGCTTTACGGCTGCGGTCTTCGCTGGATCTGGCGTTGAGCGCGAGTTCGCGTGCCGAGGCGAGTGTGTTGTAGAGCCCGTCTTCTTCACCGATGATGTCCCCACC
>CAZAIG010000092.1:5967-9607 GCA_964485135.1 uncultured Porphyrobacter sp.
CACCGATGATGTCCCCACCCATGATGTCGGCGTCCGTCTCGCTCTCGCCGATAACGTCTTCATCAAAGGCAGTTAGGTCCAGCGGTTCTTCGCTATCGTGATCAGCAGGCTGGAGGTCTTCAAAACCGTCCAGATCGAGCGCTTCAATCTTTTCTACCGGAGCAGCAATGTGATCGGTTAGCGAGGCAAAGCTATAGCCAGCATCGCCTTCATCTTCGTCATCGACTTCGTTGAAGCCATCATCATCGAGCTGATAGTGACCAAAGGCTGGTTCGGGCAATTCATCGTCAGTGGCGCTAGATCCAGTATCGAAATCGGCGTTCACCTCGGCACTCGGGCTATCAGCCCATGCACGCGGTGGCTCAGGTGCGCGGATCGGCTGGTCGAGCGCTACATCTTCATCTTCTTCACCAAGCTCGCCGTCCAATTGCAGCGATTGTTCCATCTCGAGCATCAGCTCATCGGTGGTCGCTTGATCAGCCAGCTCTTTCCAATTGATTACGCCAAAGATGAAATCAATCGAATCATCATCGCTGGAGAAAGGTAGCAGAATGCCGCGATACAAAATCGTCGCACCGCGCTGGTTCACAAACTCTGCTTCAAAGCCGATAGGGGCTTCGTTGGCGAGGATTTGCATATAGTGGTCGGTAATCCGGCTCAGCAGCGATCGGCTGGGGATATCGGACAGAATATCGATGCCTTCTTTGGCATCGCATTCCTCGGCCAATTCGTCGCCAAGATAGCGCACAGCGGGGTCTTCGATCCCAACAGAGAAATCCAGCAATACGCTGTTCGAGCTGAATTCGGGAAGGTTCTCTACCTCTAAATCGTCGATTGCGGGGAAGCTGCGCTCACCCAAAAGGCTGGCCCAATGGTTGTAAGCGCGCACTTGCATGCGCCGTTCGTCTTGACCAATGGATGCTGGCGGCAGCTGAACATCTGTATCTTCTTGGCCAAGATCAAAGTCGTTGGCTTCATCCGAAGATGGTCCTGTATCAAATGTACCGCGCAACGTATCCATGGCCGAAGGGTGCCCCTAAAGAAGATTTCACATCCTCTTTTGCCGCCGTGTGGTAAACATTGCGTTAAGGCCGAGAGCGTAGCCGCCGTGCCGCGCTGGGTGGGTTGGTAAGTATTCGCGGCCGTGAAATAGGGCCGAATACAAACGCCCATGGCTGCCGCTAAACCCTTACAGCATATAGCGCATTTTGATTGTCATAGTGGTACCGGCGCCGGCATAGTTAAATGCGGCTGACTTGAAACTGGGCGGCCCCATGCGCACTTTTGCATCGCGGGAAAAGCCGAAGCCTTCCTTGGGGATCATACTTAGGGCGCGGTCAGCTTTCCCGTTACTATTCTCATCATGCAGCAGAGCGATAGCGTAGCGCCCTGGCTTCACATTCTTGAACCGCAATTTGCTGGCGCTGGATGCGGGCACTTTCGCGCTGTAAGAATTGGGGTCTTTGCGGCATTTGGGGAAGATTTTGGGATTGGTCGTCATGCAGGCCAGAACCACGCCTTTAGTCGAGCGCAGATTGGTGACATCGATGACCAATTCGCCGTTTGCCGGGCTAGCCGCGGTTAACAGCGGCGTGACTGCGAGCAGGCCAATGGCAGCTGCTATCTTTGCTCCAGCGCTGTTAACAGGTCCAGTCCTTGTCATTCAAATTTCTCCGTTAGGCCGCGATCCGTGCTGCACAGCCTGTCCCAAAAGCGAAAATACAGTCCGAAATTGCAGCCATAATTCTCGTGATGCTTCTCGTGATGGCTGGCGGTTATCAACCATTGTCCGAACACCCGGTGAACAAGCCTGCCGCCACGCGTGTTGCCGTGTACCAGAGCGCGCGGAAACATCTCCCAGCCCATATGATTGGTTATGCCCATAATCGTCATGATCGTCAGCACCAATCCCAGCATGGCGACATGAATGGGGATGACAAAGACCAAGAGCGGGATCACAACCGCGCCAGTTATCGCCTCAATCGGGTGAAAGCTCATCGCGGTCCATGCCGTTGGCGGCTTGCTGTCGTGGTGCACCTTATGCGCGATGCGAAACCAGCGGGGGCGGTGCATCCACCGGTGCGTCCAGTAAAACCAAGTGTCATGCGCCAGCAAAAAGGCGAACACGGATAGCGGCAAATACCACAGCGGATAGGCGGCAAAGTCGGTATAAATCTGTGTCCAGCCGCGGTTTTGCCAGCCCCATGCGACAATCCCTGCTGGCACTCCGTAGATGGCAGCAGAGGCGAGCGACCAGCGGATTTCTTTGCCGATCTGTGCCTCCATCCCATCATACAGGCCGGGCCGAACCCGCTTGGTCGCCCAGGCAAACAGCCCGCTCGTGATGAGGTAGCGCACAGCGACAATAACGGTCATCGCTGCAGCTGAGATGAGAATGGCGACCCACATGAACCGCCTTATGGCTGAGGCGTCAGCTTAGGGGTAGAGCAAAATTTGCACACCGGGATTGCGCTGCGTGCTGGACGCTATTCAGTCACTTCCAAGCCAGCGATTTCTGTGTCGATCAAACCGGCCATCCGGCGCATTGCTGCGCGCGCGAGGCGCTCCACTTCTACCTTGCGGCGCGCGGCGGCTAAAGGGGCAAGCGGAGCGGGCCGGATAATTTCCGCATCATAACTATCGGCCACGATCACGCCGCAATCGTCTGGCCGGAACGCTTCGGTTTCTAGCGGGCTGCGATCCAATGAAGGGGGCAGCCCCCAATAAAACCGGTCGCAAAAATCCAAATAGTCAGGCCATTTGTGATCGCCCAACAAATCGCCACGCGCGACCTTAATCTCGACGATAATGATCTGCCCTTTTGCATCGATCCCCATCAGATCTGCGCGCCGATTGTTGCGCAGCGGCATTTCGGTAAGGCACCAGATGCTATTGCGCGCAAATAGGCGGTTGATGCCGCGAGCAACCTCGGCTGCGGTGGTGGGGTCAGAGTCGAGGGATTGGCTGGCCATACCCTTTACTAGGAACATAATTAGAACATGGTCAAGTTGTTATCGGTGAAATTCCGCCAATTTATAGATCCAGCACAGCTTGACGCGCGCGGTGAAACTCACACCATAAAGTTAGCGCCGGAGCGGTCACATCTTCGCCCAGCGCATCAAGGTCGCGCAATGCGGCGATGCCGGGCCTCAGCATCACCTCAATATCCGCCAACCCGTTCAGCGCGAGCGTCTGCCGGCCTGCATCCATCCCGGCAAAACGGTTGGCAAAGGCTTTGACCTGCGCAGGCAGCGGTTCATGCGCCAATTGCGCCATCGCGCCAATTTCATTCGCCGTTTGGTGAAGCGCCTCCCATTTCAAATGCAGCTGTTCTGCGGGCAGGCTGGTTTCTTCCAGGCCGCAGCCGTGAAGCGCAAAGGCGCTGGCTTGGGAAGGGGGAAGTGCGCTCATGAGTTCGTTGCTTTACTGCGGCGGTCTTGCGATTTTCCTAAGCTGCGTCTGCGCATGAACCGCGCGGATAGACTTGGCGGTGATGACGCGGTCTGCCCGAGCGCAATTTAAGGGCTGGTGGCGTGCAATGCGCTTTGCTAGACGCGGCTTAGCGCGAGCCAGTTTGGCCGCGCATTAGCACCCGTAGCTCAGCTGGATAGAGCGCTGCCCTCCGAAGGCAGAGGCCAGA
>CAZAIG010000093.1:0-9486 GCA_964485135.1 uncultured Porphyrobacter sp.
GACAAGTCCGCGCGGCTGCGGTGCGGCCTTTGGCCTTGCGGTTGCTGCGCAACCGAACCCGACCAAGCCAGATTTGGAGCGCCAATGTTCCTGGCGCGACTATCGTGGATCAGTCCAAACGGGCCGCAGGCCCGCAAGCGCGAAGCGCGCGCCGCAGGGGTGGCGCCGAAGGCGGCGGGACCCCGAGGATAGCCGAGGCTGCGGACGCAGCCGCTGGCGCTTGAGGCTAGACTATAGAATCCCCATCGCAATCAATGCCGCGACAATTCCAAGGCCAAGCAAGGTAAGCATCGTCACAATCGTGCCGATCATCCTTCCTTTGCCGAACCCTTCATCCATTCCGAACGCATGCAGAACGCGGCCGACAAAATAGACACCTGCAATCCAGGCTAGCCACGGCTCGCCTTTGCCTGACAATTCAATCGCAGCGATCAGGACGAGTACGAAGGGCGTGCTCTCGATATAGTTGGCATGCGCGCGCATCCGGCGGATCACTTTGTCATTGCCGCCGTCGCCTACGCTGACGCTTTCAGATTGGCGCACCTGACCCACACGGATCATCAGCCAGATCGCCAGAATTCCAGCTGCCGCTGCGCTCGTGAGTGTTACAGGTAAAATTGCGGTCATTTTGGTCCCTTTCAATTAAATTGCATTTCGCAACCTATATGCTGCCCTGCTGTGGGTTGCAACAAGCGAATTTTCCGCTATACGGCGCGCTTCCCCGCGAAGACTGCGGCCTTTTTCCTTTCACAATAACTTGTGCGGAAATAAGCCATGGCCTAGAGCGGTCCCATAGACACAGTGTCAAACAACGCAATTTATTTGAGGATTGAGCGCCGGTATGGCTGTCCCAAAGAGAAAAGTAAGCCCGCATCGTCGCGGAAATCGCCGGGCGCATGATTCGCTCAAAGTCGAAGCATTCCACGAATGCCCCAATTGTGGTGAGCTGAAACGCCCACACAATTTGTGCCCTTCATGCGGTTATTATAATGGCCGCCAAGTCGTCGCGGTTGGCCTTTAAGCCTCGCGATTAACTGGAGAACAGAAGCATGACCATGCCGCGTATCGCTATTGACGCGATGGGCGGTGATGAAGGCGTGCGTGTGATGGTTGAAGGCGCAGCGCTGGCTCGCCGCCGACACTCCAGTTTCAACTTTCTGCTCGTCGGCGATCAAAGCGCGATTGAGCAAGCGCTTGAAAGCCATCCCACACTGCGGGATGCTTCGGAAATTTTGCACTGTGATGATGTGATTGGCGGCGATGAATTGCCTAGCCGCGCTATCCGCCGCGCCAAAACTACCAGCATGGGCCTTGCCGTGAATGCAGTGAAAGCAGGAAAGGCTGGCGCTGCAGTTAGCGCTGGTAATACCGGTGCTCTCATGGCGATGAGCAAGCTTGCCTTGCGCACTATGCCCGGTATTGACCGGCCCGCGCTCGCCGCCGTGATGCCGACGCTTGAGACCGATGAAGTGGTCATGCTCGATCTGGGCGCCAATACCGAAGCCAATGCGCGCAATCTGGTGCAATTTGCGATTATGGGTGCAGCCTATTCCCGGATTTTGACAGGCCGCGATGAACCACGTGTGCGGCTGCTGAATATCGGTACTGAGGAGATTAAGGGAACAGAGGCTCTGCGTGATGCGGCTACCGAACTGCAAGCAGCAAAAGGGCTGGCAATGTCATTTGATGGCTTTGTCGAGAGCGATAAAATCAATCGCGGCGAAGTGGATGTCGTTGTAACCGATGGATTTTCCGGCAATATTGCGTTGAAGGCGATTGAAGGTACGGCGCGCTTTGTCACCGATTTGCTGCGCAGCGCTTTTACCAGTTCGATCCGGTCGAAAGTCGGCTTTCTTGTTTCACGTCCGGCGACAGAATTGCTAAAGCATCACCTTGATCCGAACAACCACAATGGTGCTGTTTTCCTCGGTCTCAATGGGGTAGTGGTCAAAAGCCATGGCAGCGCAACGGCGGCTGGTGTCGCCAATGCTGTAGCGGTGACTGCGCAGTTACTTGAAAACAATCTGACCCAGCGGATTACCCAGGATGTCGCCGCGCTGGGCAATGGCTCATCGAAAGAGATGCGCGCGTGATCCGGAGCCGCATATGCGGCAGTGGTTCCGCTCTGCCAAAACGCTGTGTTTCGAACGCTGAACTGGCTGAAACAGTTGATACGAGCGACGAATGGATCGTCGAACGCTCTGGCATTCGACAGCGTTATATCGCTGGCGAGGGTGAAACCACATCAAGCCTTGCGATCGAAGCGGCGAGGGGAGCTTTGGATGATGCCGGGTTTGACGCAAAATCTATCGATCTGATCGTATTGGCCACCGCAACGCCTGATAACACTTTCCCGGCAACAGCGACCAAAGTCCAAAATGCGCTCGGCTGCAATGGCTGCATTGCGTTTGATGTCGCTGCTGTGTGTTCCGGCTTTCTTTATGCATTGTCTACCGCGGAATCGATGATGGCTAACGGTATGGCGAAGCGCGCGCTGGTGATCGGTGCAGAGACGTTCAGCCGGATCTTGGATTGGGAAGATCGCACCACCTGCGTGCTGTTTGGAGACGGTGCGGGTGCGATTGTGCTGGAAGCATCAGAGGTTGCAGAGGCAGATGCAGACAATGCGGCAGGCGTGCTGGCTTCAAGACTTCATGCCGATGGCGAGCAGCATGATTTGCTTTACGTCGATGGCGGACCATCAACAACGCAAACCGTGGGGCATTTGCGCATGAAGGGGCGCGAGGTGTTCCGCCACGCGGTCATTAATCTGGCCGAAGTGCTTGCAGAAACAGTCGAAGCGGTGGGCATTGCTACAAATGCAATTGATTGGGTTGTGCCGCATCAGGCTAACAAGCGCATTCTCGATGCTACGGCGAAAAAGATGGGCATTCCGGCAGAACGCGTGATCGTGACGGTGGACCAACATGCGAATACATCGGCAGCCTCCGTTCCGCTCGCCTTCGATACAGCGCGCAAAGATGGACGAATTAAGGCGGGCGATCTGATTCTGCTGGAGGCAATGGGAGGCGGCTTTACCTGGGGCGCGAGCCTGATCCGTATGTAGTGCCAGATCTGGACAGTGCAAAAATTCCCTATGCGGGGGAGCAGCATGCTTGCAGATTTGCCAGAAACATATAGTTTTGCGGTTGGACGATTTTTTTAAGTTTGAGGAGGATTGCGAATGATGCGCTCGGTGGGAACGCTAACTCGCGCGGATTTGGCCGAAACAATCAATCGTAAGATGGGTTTTTCGCGGGCGGAATCGCTCGATATGGTTGAGGCTATTCTGGATAAAATGAGCGGCGCTTTAGCCGACGGCGAAAATGTGAAAATTTCCGGCTTTGGCAGCTTTGTATTGCGCGATAAACGTGAACGTGTTGGCCGTAATCCAAAAACCGGCAAAGAGGTTCCGATCACCCCGCGCAGGGTCATGACATTTCGTGCCAGCCAGCTCCTCAAAGAACGGGTCGCTAAAGGAGCATAGTTATGTCTGCTGATTTTGACGATGGTAAAGACGCCGGAGCGCTGCGAACCATTGGTGAAGTCAGCGACGCGCTTGGCATAAAGCCGCATGTTCTCCGCTATTGGGAGCAGCAGTTCCCCATGCTCAGTCCGCTGAAACGCAGCGGCGGTCGGCGCTATTACCGCAGCGGCGACATCGCCGTGGTTGAGGCGATCAATCAGCTTGTTAATGTTGATGGCTACACGCTGAAAGGGGCGAAGGCGGCATTGAAGGCGGCAGACCGTCGCAAGGATGATCGCCGCAAGGGTGATCGGCGTCTGGGCGGTGAGGAAAAAGAAGCGGCAGTAGAAACGCGCTTTACCAATCGTTCTGCAGAAGAGGCCTTGTCGCTAGCCGAAGCGATCCCGCAATTGAAAGCAGTGCGCGCAAAACTGGCAGCAATTGTTGAGGCTGGCTAGACCGGTCGGCTACCCATTTGCGTAGTAGCTAGCAAAGCTATTCCGCTGCGATTAGCTCTGCTTCGCCCAAATCAACGCTAACAAGGCGGGAAACCCCTTTTTCCGCCATGGTTACGCCGAACAATCGGTGCATCCGGCTCATCGTCACAGCATTGTGTGTAACGATCAAATAGCGCGTCTGCGTGGTGCGAACCATTGAGTCGAGTAGATCGCAGAACCGCTCCACATTTGCGTCATCCAGCGGGGCGTCCACCTCATCCAGCACGCAGATGGGCGCTGGATTGGTGAGGAAAAGCGCAAAGATTAGCGCGGTCGCGGTGAGTGCTTGCTCGCCGCCTGACAATAGCGAGAGCGATTGCAGGCGTTTGCCTGGCGGCTGGGCGTAAATCTCTAGGCCCGCTTCCAATGGATCATCGCTGTCGACCAACGCCAGATGCGCCTGCCCTCCTTGGAACAATCGTGTGAACAGCTCGCGGAAATGCCCGTCGACTTCTTCAAAAGCGGCGCGCAAACGCTCACGCCCTTCGCGGTTGAGGCTGCCGATGGAACCGCGCAATCGGCTAACCGCTTCTGTTAGCTCAGCCTGCTCGCTTGCGCCCGCACCGTGTTCTTCCTCTATTTTGGCGAGCTCTTCGGTGGCCACCAGATTGACCGGACCGATACGCTCGCGGCTAGCGGTGAGCCGGTCCATTTCATCGGATTCTGCGCCCGAATTGCCTACGTCCTCTTCGGTGAACGCAAACTGCTCGCACAGCATGGGCGGCGGGCAGCCAAAGCGTTCGCCCGAAATGCGGGCCATTTCGCTGCGGCGGGCCTCTTGGTTTTCTGCTTGTGTGGCAAGGCCCGCGCGGTTTTCACGCGCTTGGCTAAGCGCTTCGTTTGCATCAGTAAATTGGTGGCCGGCAGTGTCGAGCGATTGTTGCTTTCTAGTCACCAATTCTTCGGCAGCGGTGAGTTCTGCGGCCAGTTTTTCGCGCAGCTGATCGCCATTCTCGATCTCTTTGATCAGGCCTTCGGGTTTGGCGGCGGCGACGCTGCGCTCTTGCTCAATTTCTTCAGTGCGGATCGCAGTGTCGGCCATGCGTTTGGCCGCCTCGCTTGAGCGGGTTTCCCAGCTGGATTTCTCTGCGATTTGTGCAGAATTGCGTTCGCGCGCCACGGCCAGAGCCTGATCATGCGCGGCAAGCTCTGCAGCGGCAGACTGCACGGCAATGCGCGCGGCATCATTCTTGGCCTGCGAAGCTTCTAATGATGCGCGGCCAATGTCAGGTGCGGGCAATTCGGCAAGTTTGGCCCTGGCGGATTCGAGTTCTGCTTGCGCGGTTTTGAGCCGGCCTTCGAGGTCCGCTTCGCCGCTAGCAATCTCTTCCAAACGCGCTGCAAGGCGTTCTTTTTCAGCCTCGGCCGCATCCAATACGCGCAAAGCTTGGCGCTCCTCGTCAGTGGCCGCATGTAGTTTGCGTTCGCGCGCGACTAGATCGGTTTGAAGCGCGGTTAGAGCCTCCCGCGCATCGGTATGATCCTGCTCGCATTTGTCGGCTGCGTCTTGCAATTTGGGGAGCTGTGCCTCCAGTTCGGACAGCCTGTTTACAGCTTCCAAGCGGGCGGCCTCTGCCGCGCCTTCACCGCGCGCGACAAATCCGTCCCAGCGGCGCAAATGACCCTCTTTGGTGACGAACCATTCACCGGGGGCGAGATCGCGGCCATCGTCCTGCTCAGCAAAGTGAACGAGAGCGAGTCGCGCCTTTAGCTGATCGGGGCAATGGGTAAGCTTGTCCAAAATGCTGTCTGCGACTGGTTTGGGAGGTGTTCTGCCCGTCCAGAAACGGCCGTCGGCACGCTTTTCGGGTACGCCGAGCGGGGATTTAGCATCGCGGCCCAAGACAGCGGCGATGGCGCGCTCAAATCCGGCCTCTACGCTCAGCCCGTCCAAGGCTGCGGGTAAGCCTTTGCGCTGTTCGGCTTGCTTGGCGCGGGCCTCGCGGTCGCGGGCAAGCGCGCTGTGTTCGCGCTCGACACCGGCCAGTTCTGCGCGGGCTGCCGAGAGGGCAATAGCCGCATCATCGAGCGCGGTTTGAAGCACTGTTTTTTGCGCCTGACTTGCTTCCAACTCTTCGCGCAGGGTGGCCGCGCTTTGGGCGGCAGTTTTGACTGCCTTTGCTGCTGTCTCCAACGCAGCCTCGGGATCACCAACATTGCTGATGTCCTGCCGCATGGTTGCAAAACGCTCGCCATCCTGCTCCAGCCGTTCAAGCCGTTTCTGCGCCTGCGCAATCTCGGCTTCAGCTACGCGCCATTCTGCCTCAACCCCGGCATGATCGGCGGTAGCCTTTGCCAAAGCGAGTTCGGCCGCGCGGCTGGCGCGCTCGCTTTTTTCGGCTTCGTCGGCAAGGGCAGGGCGGCGGGCTTCATCTTCGGCAAGACTAGCGCTGCTCGCGGTGATATCGCGTTCAAGCCGGGTCAGCGCCTCTGCTGCGTCATGGGCAACGCGGTCGGCTGCGCCGCGATCTTCCTCAAGCCGTGTCTTTTGCCGGTCGAGGTCTGCAAGGCGCTCTTCGGCCGCTTCTAACTGGCTGGTCAGCGCTGCCATCCGGTGGCCATGGGCACTGGCATCATCGCGCCGGTCAGTCAGTTCCTCGCGCGCTTCGGCAATGACTTCAGCCGCCAAACGCTGCGCTTTTTGCGCAGCATCTGCCTCTGATTGCGCCGCTGCGACGCGCTCATCGGCTGCTTTTGCCGCAGCGCGCGCCTCGTCAGCAGCGACGGCAGCATCACGCCAACGCGCGAATAGCAGCCGCGCCTCGCGCAGTTTAATCTGATCAGAGAGAGCCTTGTACCGCTCGGCCTGTTTGGCTTGGCGGCGCAGCGAAGTTATCTGACTGTCGAGCCCCGCCATAATATCTTCGAGCCGCGCCAGATTGCGCTCTGTTTGGCGCAGCTTCAGTTCGGCATCCTTACGCCGCACATGCAGGCCGGCAATTCCGGCCGCCTCTTCGAGCATTTGGCGGCGTTCTGCCGGTTTGGCGGCGATCACTTGCGCGATTTTGCCTTGGCTGACGAGAGCAGGCGAGTGAGCGCCGGTTGCCGCATCGGCGAAGGTTAGCGCTACGTCTTTCGCCCGAACATCGGCCCCATTGACGCGGTAAGCGCTGCCTGCTCCGCGCTCGATCCGGCGAGTGACGACCAATTCTTCGCCTTCATCGTCGGCGGCTTGCAGCACAACTTCGGCAAAGTCGCGGGCAGGGCGGCTTTCGGTACCGGCGAAGATCACATCTTCCATCCCGCCTGAGCGCATGGACTTAGGCGAGTTTTCGCCCATGACCCAGCGGATCGCTTCCAAAAGGTTGGACTTGCCGCAACCGTTTGGCCCGACCACGCCGGTTAGACCAGGTTCCACGCGCAATTCGGCAGGCTCGACGAAACTTTTAAATCCGCTGAGTTTAAGCCTGCTGATTTGCATCGTCTGCGCTATCCCTCCTTGAACGCTGTGCCGCTATTTAGCGCGCTCCAGCGCGCTGCAGCATCGGCTCAAGCGAGCCCCAGTTTTGGTTGCCGATATTCTGACCGTTTAAAAGGAAAGATGGGGTCGAGGTTATGCCCAGTTCCTGCGCCTGATCCGAAGATCGTTTTGAGATGGCCTCAATCGTTTCACTGTCGGCAAGGCATGTGCGCGCCTGATCGGCGCTTAGACCGCGTGATGCGAAAAAGTCTATCAGTCCGGTGGCTTGACCTATGGCGACGAAACGCTCGTTCATTGGCAAGTTTTCAACCGATTGGAGCGTTTGCGCGCCGGCCTGAACATTGGCCATGACGCTGTCGAATTCAGCCCAAGCCTGATCAGAGAGTGGTTGCATGCTTTCGGGCGCTCCGCAGCGCACCAAAGTTGCGATTGTCAGATCTACCGGATCGCGGACCAAGTTGCGTAATTCGTAAGAGACGATGCCGGTCGAGATATACTTTTCTTTTAGCGGCTCCGCTGCCGCTTGCGAAAAGGCAGCACAGCCTCCGCAAGTGTGCGATGCGTATTCAACGAGTTTGATCGGCGCGTCGGGATTGCCGAGCACAAAGCCATTGCTTTCCGATACGGTGGTTGTGTCCAGCCAGCTTGCTCCATCCGGCGCAGCGATTGCCTCGATCGGATCACCTTCCAACGCAGCTTCTGGATCGTCGGCATCATCGCCGCAGGCGGCAAGGCCGAGCGCCATGCTGGCAATAACGGAGGCGGACAGGATACGGCGGTTGAGTTTCATCGTTCTATGGTCCTTTGATCAAGGCAATAATGCTATAGGATTACGTGCCTTGGACAAAGCGCAGTTTGTCGCTTTCCACAAGCCCGCCCACAGCTAAATCATGCCATTTCGGGCTAAACTCAGCGCTCACCGAGACAAAAAGCGGCTAAAGGTGATTACTCGCCCTTTTTCCTATCGAAATAGGCATCAATGTTCTGGCGCAATGTTGGCCAATTGTGTGTGCCGTTCAGCAGCTTTCCATTCAGAGCAAAGCTCGGCGTGCCGGACACACGCATGCGTTTCGCTTCTTCCATCGATTGCATGACAAGGGTGATCGCTGCTTTTTCATCGGCAAGGCATTTGGCTGTCTCTATACGGCTATAGCCGCGCTGCGCCATAATCTCTTCAAAGCCCAAATCAGCGGCAATGGCCTTGCGCGCGGCGGTGCGATCGGGACTCCTCCAGCGCTGCTTTTGTCCCGGAGTAGCGCTGCGTGCTTTTGTGAGCCAAGTGTTTTGCGCGGTCATGAAAGCGGTGTGGTTGCCTGTGAATTTCTCAGCCTCGCCGCAATTGGTAAGCACAGCAGCGGTCCAATCAATCGGATCACGGATAAGATGACGGATCTCGACCGCGACTTTGCCGGTGGGAATGTATATCAGTTTCAGCGCAGCATCACCCTGCGCAGTGAATTGAGCACAATGGGGGCAAGTATAGCTGATATATTCGGTGACTTTGGCCTCGGCGGCTGGGTTTCCGATCAAATGGCCGCCATTGGTGCGGGTAATCTCGCCGTTCCAGCTGAGGCCGCCAGCGGGTTTTGTATCACTGGATTGCGCCTCAGCAGAAGTGACCATCGCGCCTGAAAGCGCTCCCGAAAGCGATAAGGCGCCTGCCAGCACTAAGGTCTTGGCCGATTTCACTTCGATTGATCCTTCTCTTTGTCATCGCCGCTACCCATGCTGCGTGCCAAGGATTCCAGCACAGTGCGCAGCTCGGGGTCGCCAATATCGCGCAGGCTGTCGCCCAGTTCCATCGGAATGGGCTTGAGCGAAGGCGGCGGCTTGGCTTTCCCCTCAGCAGATGGCGGCTTAACCTCGCCTTGACGGATCTTGACGCGGGCCACAGCTTTATAGCCGAAAAAGCGGTTTACCCGCTCCATGATCTCTTCGGTCACTTGTTGGATCAGCGGCGCGTGAGCGGGCACAACAACGAGTTGAAGGATGCCTTCGGACTTTTCACCGGGAGGGAAACGGATCGCTTCCGGCGCGCAGACTTTGGCATGGGTTGGCCCTACGATTTCGGGCCAACGGGTCACGACATTGCTTTGGACAAA
>CAZAIG010000094.1:0-7078 GCA_964485135.1 uncultured Porphyrobacter sp.
GCAAAGCGGCACACCAGCTTTTCCAGCGTTTGGGTCTATCCAGTAATTGATGATGATATCGATATTGAGATCAACGAAGGCGATCTAAAGATCGACACCTACCGCGCATCAGGTGCAGGCGGTCAGCACGTCAACACCACCGATAGCGCTGTGCGCATTACGCACCAGCCAACGGGCATAGTGGTGGCGAGCCAAAATGATCGTTCTCAGCACAAAAACCGCGCCACAGCGATGAATATGCTCAAAGCGCGGCTGTTTGAGCGCGAGATGGCCGAGCGTGAAGCGGCCGCATCAGGCGAGTATCAAGAAAAGAGCGAGATTGGCTGGGGCCATCAAATCCGTTCTTACGTTTTGCAGCCCTATCAAATGGTCAAGGATTTGCGCACGGGTTTTACCAGCAGCTCACCTGACAAAGTGCTTGATGGTGAACTTGATGATTTTATCTCCGCGGCGCTTGCTCAGGCAGTGACCGGAGAGACAGTTGATGTTGAGGATGTGGAATAATGCGCGCGGCTCGCAAAGCGTTCTTGCTCGCGGGTGTATGCTTGCTGGCGTCTTGCGAGATTGTCGACGACACCTCTGACCGCCCGGAAACTGCGTTAGAATTCCCGCTACCCGACCGGCCCGTCTCCACGGTCACATCCAACCAATTCTCCAATGAAGACGCCCGCGATGAGCGCGGTGAGGCGCAAAAGGTTATGGACCTCGCCAATATTGCGGAAGGGACGACGGTTGCGGATATCGGGGCGGGCGAGGGGTATTACACCGTCCGCCTTGCTGAACGCGTGGGGACAGAGGGCCGCGTTCTTGCCCAAGACATTGACGAAAAGGCGTTGGAACGCCTCGGCAATCGGGTGCAGCGTGAACGGCTTGAAAACATATCGATCAAACTGGGCGCGAGCGATGATCCGCGCCTGCCCGCTGACAGTTTCGACCGGATTTTCCTGGTCCATATGTATCATGAAGTGACCGAGCCCTATGCTTTCTTGCACCGGCTCTGGCCCGCCTTGGCGGAAGGAGGTCAAGTGATTGTGGTCGATACTGACCGCCCAACCGACCAGCACGGTATGCCGCCAAAGCTGCTGTTTTGCGAGTTTGATGCCGTTGGATATAATCTGATCGAGTTTGTCGAGAAGCCCGATATTCGTGGCTATTTCGCACGTTTCGAACGCGCAGAAACGCTGCCAGAGCCTGCTGAGATAGAGGCGTGCAGTCTTTCGAAAGATTGATCTTGGGGAGCGAAGCGGAATACCCATTTACAATCTTGCACAGTTTCGGATGAAAAACAGTTGCGCCTTTGCCTGCATTTTGCGCTAGGGCCTCACGCGATACGGGCGTCAATTTTGCGGCGGTCCATTGGGGAGCTTTTCATTGTTTAAGGGAATTAGCCCGATCAACTATGGCGGACGCGAAGTCTGGCCGCTGATCGAAGGCGGTAAAGGCGTTTCGGCGACCAATCATAAGAGTTCGGGCGCATGGGCAGCAGCCGGCGGTATCGGCACGGTCAGCGCTGTGAACGCTGATAGCTATAATGAGGACGGCAGCCTAGTCGAATACACCTATCCGCAGGACACCCGAAAAGGACGCCATGACCAGCTGATTGAATATTCGATCAAAGGGGGCGCTGAGCAGGTGAAGCGCGCTTACGAAATGTCGAATGGCAAAGGCGCGATCAACATCAACATCCTGTGGGAAATGGGCGGCGCGCAGGCTGTGCTCGAAGGGGTTCTCGCCAATACGCCCGGCCTTGTCACCGGCGTGACTTGCGGTGCGGGCATGCCGTATAAGTTGGCGGAGATCGCCGCGCGGCATAAAGTGCACTACTTACCGATCATCAGCTCTGCGCGCGCCTTTCGTGCTTTGTGGAAACGCAGCTATAAAAAAGTGCCGGAATGGCTGGCCGCTGTGGTTTATGAAGATCCATGGCTCGCCGGCGGGCACAATGGTCTCTCCAACGCAGAAGACCCGACCAAACCGCAAGATCCATACCCCCGCGTCAAAGAACTGCGCGAAACCATGCGCAAAGAAGGCGTCAGTGAAGACGTGGCAATCGTAATGGCTGGCGGCGTCTGGTATTTGCGCGATTGGAATGATTGGATCGACAATCCAGAGCTGGGCAAGATCGCGTTTCAGTTTGGCACGCGCCCCTTGATCACTGAGGAAAGCCCGATCCCGCAGGTTTGGAAAGACATGCTGCGCACCGTGAAGCCGGGCGATGTCTTGCTGCACAAATTCTCGCCCACTGGCTTTTATTCCTCGGCTGTGAAAACGCCGTTCCTGCTTGAACTGATGGGGCGGTCAGAACGTCAGATCCCGATCTTTAAGAAAGGCGCTGAAGACGGCACTGTGCAGCTAGGAGACTCCGGCAAAATGCGCAGTATGTGGGTCAAACCAGAAGATCATGCGAAAGCAGCCAAGTGGATTGCGCAAGGGTACACAGAAGCGCTGAAAACGCCCGATGACACAGCAATTTTTGTCGAGCCATCGGCGCGCGATGTTATCCGCAAGGACCAGCAAGATTGCATGGGCTGCCTGTCGCATTGCGGTTTCTCATCATGGAAAGACCATGATGATTACACCACTGGACGGCTCGCTGATCCTCGCAGCTTCTGCATTCAGAAAACGCTGCAATCCATCGCGCATGACGGGACGCCGGATGAAAACCTCGCTTTTGCGGGACACTCAGCCTTCAAATTCCGCGAAGATCCGTTCTTTTCAAACAATTTCACGCCAACGGTGAAGCAGCTAGTCGACCGGATTTTGACAGGAGACTAAGCGGAAAATGCCAACCGGTTCAGCACGGCCGCCTTCCCTGCGCCTGATGGCCAGTGAATTGGCTGCGCTTCCCAAATTGGCGCTATCCCCGTTTCGCAGATCGGTCGACATCGAGCCATTCGGTGATGGCCGTCCGGTCCTCGTTATTCCCGGAATGCTGGCGACTGACAGCACGACGGCACTGCTGCGAGGCAGCTTAGAAGGGGCCGGTTTTGTGCCTTATGGTTGGGGCCGGATGAACACCGGTGTCGCCAATGACGAGCGCCTGACTAGCCTGCGCGAGCGGCTTAGCTTTATCGCTGAAGAGCACGCACAGCCTGTCATTATCATCGGGTGGAGCCTGGGCGGGTTATTCGCCCGCGTTCTGGCGCAGCGCACGCCGCAATCTGTTGCCATGGTGATGACGCTGGGTTCGCCATTCTCTGGCGATCCGCATGCCAATAATGCATGGCGGCTGTATGAACGATTGAACGATCACACAGTCGATGCGCCGCCTTTTCCCGAAGCGATCTCTGCCAAGCCGCCTGTGCGTACTGTCGCTGTTTGGTCTCAGCGCGACGGGGTGATTGCGCCGGAATGCGCGCGAGGGGAGATTGGCGAGGCAGACCGCGCTGAAGAGATGCACGCAAGGCATCTTGAAATGACATGCTCGCGCCGTGCGGTGCAGCAGATCATTGACGTGCTTCAGTCTGAAATTGCGAAATAATGGATATTCGGCCAACTGATTTGAGCGAGGCGCAAGTTGTTGCGCTGCTCACCCTCCATCATAAGGAAATGGTCGAATCCTCCCCGCCGGGGACGTGCCATGTCCTAGATCTAAGCGGGCTTAAAGAGCCCGAGGTGGAGGTCTTTGCCGCCTGGAATCATGGCGATCTTCTTTGCGTTGGCGCTATTAAGTCGCATCACGGCTTTGCAGAGATCAAGTCTATGCGTGCGCATCCCAAAGCGCGCGGAACAGGGGCAGGGCGGGCCATGCTCTCGCATTTGTTGGAGCATGCGCGGCTGTGCGGCTTTGATACTGTTAAGTTGGAGACTGGATCAGGGCCCGTGTTCGAGGCAGCGGTAGGGCTGTACAAAACGTTTGGCTTTCAGCCTTGCGGTCCCTTCGCTGGATACACTCCGGGCGCATTTAACCAGCTCTTCGCGCTCAGGCTTTAGTCCAGCTCGCTTAATCCATTTCCCCTAATCCAACTCCCACGCGCGCTCGCCATGGGTGGTGATGTCGAGACCTTCAACCTCGTCATCATCCTTCGCGCGCATTGGGAATACCAGTGACACCATCAGCGCTAGGATCGCTGTGCCAATCGCGCTCCAAACTGCAACAATGCCGATGGAGATCGCTTGATTGGCCAGCTGTCCGCCCATGGTAACACCTTCGCCATATCCCGTCCCGCCGAATGTGCCTGACATAAAGACTGCCACCATCAGCGCGCCGAGCATTCCGCCCACGCCGTGGACAGCAAATACGTCGAGCGAATCGTCGATGCCCATGCGGTTTTTGACTTGCTGGATCGCCATGTAGCAGACGACTGAGCCAAGGATGCCAAGGAGTATAGCAGCGCCCGGGCCAATCGATCCGGCCGCTGGTGTGACCGTGGCAAGGCCCGCGATCACGCCCGTTGCCCAGCCGACCATAGTCGGTTTGCCGACTGCAAATTTCTCGATCAGCAGCCAGACAAGCGCTGCTGAGCTTGCGGCCACATGGGTGTTGATGATCGCGCTGGATGCATCGTCTGTCGCAGCAAATGCTGAGCCGCCGTTAAAGCCGAACCAGCCAACCCATAGCAAAGCGGCACCCACCATCGTCAGGCCCGGTGCATGGGGTAGGAGCGGCTTTTCGGGAAAGCCTTTGCGCTTACCCAGCAGCAAAGCGATGACCAGAGCGGAAACACCTGCGGTGGTGTGGACTACCAATCCGCCAGCGAAATCGACTGTTCCAAAGCTCTGCGCCATCCAGCCGCCGCCCCAAATCCAGTGCGCGACGGGGGCGTAGACAACGAGGCCCCACAGGGCGCAAAAGCCGACGACCCAGCCAAAGCTTGCCCGGTCCACCCATGCGCCGATCATCAATGCTGGAGTGATTACTGCAAAGGTCATCTGGAACAGTACAAATGTGCTTTCCGGCATGGTGGTCCCTTCGCGCACATTGCCAAGGTCGAGCAGCATCCAAGCATTGCCGCTGCCGATCCAGCCATTGGTCACTGCGCCAAAGGCAAGCGTATAGCCAACGACCACCCATAAAATCGATGCAATAGAAGCGACTGCGCCGCATTGAATGAGGACGGAGAGAAAGTTCTTTGATCGGACCAATCCGCCATAGAACAGCGCAAGACCCGGCAGTGTCATCATCAAGACAAGGGCCGATGACGTCAAAATCCACGCCGTATCGCCGCTATCACTGGCCGCCATTTGGGCCGCATCTTGAGCCATTGCCGCTGAAGGCAATGCTGTCAAAGCCAATGCAGTCATAAGAAAGCGCGTCATCATCAAAATCTCCCCGTCACGAAGCTGCGAGCGCTCGTCACATGAGGTGTGCTTGGCGAAAATTGCGCGCTGGCACAAGAGGGCAGACAGATTATGTCCTACATTTGATGGATTGGAGAGCTTTTCTGCGGATAAACAGTCGTTTTGAGATGTGGGGTAGATGACCCCTAGACCTCTTGAGATATCGCGAGATGCTTTGCTATTCTCGCTCAGTTTCCTCAGAGCCAAGCATAGATCAAACTAGCGCGTCCAAAACCTGATCGGGCGGCCTGTGTCCATCCATCCAAAAGCGGATATTGGCGATCACTTTTTCCCCTGATGCCTCCCGCCCTTCGGCTGTTGCGCTGCCGATATGCGGCAAGGTCATGACATTGGGGTGGCGCAGAAGCCGCAGATCAACCACTGGCTCTTCAGGATAAACATCAAGGCCAGCGCCCGCCAGATGGCCGCTTTCAAGCGCAGCGATAAGCGCTTCTTGATCCACCAATTCCCCGCGCGCTGTATTGATAAGCGATGCGCCCGGTTTCATCAGCGCCAATCGCCGCGCATCCATCATATTGCGCGTCTCTTCGGTTAGAGGACAATGCAGCGTGAGGATGTCGGCTTCTCCCACCAATGTGTCCAAATCTGCGACGAATTTCACGCCAAGCATGCTCTCCACCGCATCAGGAAGAGCTTTGCGGTTGTGATAGATAATCTCCAAGCCGAAGGCCCGCGCGCGGTGCGCAACCGCCTGACCAATCCGTCCCATGCCGACAATGCCCAGCACTTTTCCGCCTAGCTTTCGGCCCAGCATTCCTGATGGAGCCCAACCAGTCCATTCGCCCGTGCGCACCAATTCAACGCCTTCGCGAATGCGGCGCGGCACACCGATAATGCCGCACATCGCAATATCGGCTGTGTCATCGGTAAAGACGCCGGGCGTATTGGTAACGGTAATCCCGCGCGCAGCAGCAGCAGCCAGATCAATATGCTCTGTGCCTGCACCAAAACTGGCGATCAGCTTCAGATTGTCGCCAGCGCTTTCAATCATTTCGCCCGTGATCTGATCGGTCACCGTGGGCACCAGAACGTCGGCGCTTTGCATCGCCGTCACCAGTTCATCGCGGGTAAGCGGCGTGTCGGCCGTGTTTAACTCAGCATCAAACAGTTCGCTCATCCGTGCCTCAACACTTGGCATGAGTGCGCGAGTTACCACCACTTTGGGTGTATGATTGATTGGTTTTCTTTGCAGTTGCGAGTGTTTGGCCATGTGTCCCGCGCTAGGACGCTAAGGTAGATCGGGTCAAGTCTGGTTCAGTCAGACCTTGAAAGAAAATGCCCCGCTGTTTTATGGGCCAAGCCGCTATGCGTATTGTGTTAATCATAAGTTTGGCGTTGAGCGCATTGATCGCCAATTCGGCGGCGAACGCTCAATCGCGCGAAGTCCCATACTGGGCGTCGGTCCGTTGGAGCGAGGTCAATATGCGCGTTGGCCCAAGCGAGGATTACAAAATCGATTGGGTGTACAAACGCCCCGAGCTTCCGCTGAAAGTAATCCGCGTGGTTGAAGGCTGGCGGCTTGTCGAGGATCCTGACGGCACAAAGGGCTGGGTAATTGCGCGCAGCTTGCGGCTAAAGCGAACAGCCTTGGTCAAAGGCGACGGATTGGCAGCAATGCGCGCTGATCCCAATGCGTCTGCCGCGATCAAGTGGAACGCGCAAAGCGGCGTTGTTGGTGCGCTTGGCGAATGCGAAGCGGGCTGGTGCGAATTTAACGTCGGCGGACGCAAAGGATGGGTTCGCGAAAGCCGCCTTTGGGGAACGGGTGCTCCCTAGG
>CAZAIG010000094.1:7178-9350 GCA_964485135.1 uncultured Porphyrobacter sp.
TTCGACAGCAATCGCGGTGGCCTCTCCGCCGCCAATGCAGAGCGAAGCAACACCCTTAGTCTTGCCTTGCTTTTTCAGCGCATTGATCAGCGTGACGATAATCCGCGTGCCAGAGGCCCCGATGGGGTGGCCCAGCGCTGTGCCGCCGCCGTTCACATTGATCTTCTCATGAGGAATGCCAATGTCGCGCATCGCAAACATGGCGACGCAAGCAAACGCCTCGTTCACTTCCCACAAGTCCACGTCATCAACCGACCAACCGGCTTTTTGGAGGAGCGTGTTGATCGCGCCAACCGGAGCAGTGGTGAAGTCTGCAGGCTCTTGCGCATGCGCAGAAAGAGCGACGACTTTGGCAACGGGTTTAGCGCCCTTGTCTTTCGCCACACTTTCGCGGGTGAGGACGACAGCGGCGGCCCCGTCAGAGATTGAGCTGGAGGTTGCCGCGGTGATCGTGCCGTCTTTGGCAAAGGCAGCACGCAGCTGAGGGATTTTGTCGGGGCGGCCTTTGCTGGGTGCTTCGTCGGTATCGACCACGGTGTCGCCCTTTCGGGTCGAGATCGTAACCGGAACAACTTCGCCATCAAACGCGCCACTTTCAATCGCCGCATTGGCGCGGCGCAAGCTTTCGATCGAGTAATTGTCCATTTCCTCGCGCGTGAGCTGATATTCGTTGGCAGTCTCCTGAGCGAATGTGCCCATGGCGCGGCCCGGTTCATAGGCGTCTTCTAGCCCGTCGAGGAACATGTGATCATAGGTCGTATCATGCCCGATCCGCGCCCCGCTGCGGTGCTTCTTAAGAAGGTATGGCGCATTGGTCATGCTTTCCATCCCGCCTGCAACCACCATATCGGCGCTGCCCGATGCGAGCGCTTCTGCGCCCATGATGACCGTTTGCATTCCGCTGCCGCAGACTTTGTTGACGGTGGTGGCTTGGACAGATTTGGGAAGGCCAGCCTTGATCGCAGCTTGGCGAGCAGGGGCTTGACCCAATCCGGCAGGCAGAACGCAGCCCATATAGGCCCGGTCGAAATCCTCGCCTGCAACGCCCGCGCGCTCAACCGCTGCTTTCACCGCTGTTGCGCCAAGGTCCGTCGCCTCGACTCCCGCGAGCGCACCTTGCATCCCGCCCATTGGCGTGCGTGCGTAGGAGAGAATGACAATCGGATCATTGGTAGAGAAAGCGGTCATGGGAGCGTGTCCTTAGTGTGGTGAGGGGTTTGCGCGGTGCATAATGCTGCATTGCGGCAAAGGCAATTGCGGATCGCCTAACAAGAGTCGTGCTTGCCAATTTCCACTCTATCGTGAAGAAAGGTATGCAAATAGCAACTTTGTATGAGGGGAGTGCATCATGGCCAATGACAAACGCGCCGAGATGGAAGCCATTTTGGAGAAGCAGCGGACCGCCTTTACCGCTGACCGGCCCGAGGCCATGTCGATCCGCAAGGACCGGATTAAGCGCGCCATGGCTCTGGTCAAAGAAAACGGCGAAGATTTCTGCAAAGCAATGAGCGCGGATTTTGGCAATCGCGCGATGGAGCAGTCGATGCTCACCGATATCGCTGCGACCTATGCTGCGGGTAAAGATGCTCTCAAACATATGGACAAATGGGCCAAGACCGAAAAGCGCAAAGTGATGTTTCCACTTGGCCTTTTGGGAGCGAAGGCTGAGCTGCGCTATGAGCCAAAAGGCGTTATCGGCATTCTGTCTCCGTGGAATTTTCCCGTCCAGCTTGCGTATGGTCCGCTGATGCAGATCTTTGCTGCGGGGAACCGCGCGATGATCAAGCCATCCGAGTTTACCGAACGCACCTCTGGTCTGATGGCCGAGCTGACTGAAAAGTATTTTGCCGAAGAAGAATGCGTTGTGATCAATGGCAGTCCAGAAGTGGCGGCTGCTTTTTCATCGCTGCCCTTCGATCATCTCGTCTTTACTGGCTCCACCGCAACGGGCCGCCGGGTGATGGAGGCAGCATCGAAAAACCTCGTGCCGGTCACTCTGGAGCTGGGCGGCAAGTCGCCTGTCATCATGGGGCGTAGCGCCGACTTTGCCAAAGCGGGCGAGCGGATTGCGCTGGGCAAGATGATGAACGCCGGGCAAATCTGCCTTGCGCCTGACTATATGTACGTACCTGCTGAAAAGCAGGATGAAGCGGTCGAAGGCGTCAGCCAAGG
>CAZAIG010000095.1:0-9346 GCA_964485135.1 uncultured Porphyrobacter sp.
TTTATCTCGCCCTTCCGCGCTGAGCGGCAAATGGTACGTTCAATGCTGCCCGAAGGTGAATTTATCGAAGTCTTTGTCGACACGCCTTTGGACGTCGCGGAAAAGCGCGATGTGAAGGGGCTGTATAAAAAGGCACGCAGCGGGGAGCTTAAAAACTTCACCGGGATCGACAGCCCTTACGAAGAGCCTCAGAATGCCGAAATCCGCGTCAACACCGTGGAAATGAGCGTGGATGAAGCGGCCGATTATGTGATCGCGCAAATCCTGCCGCTGATCTAAGATTGTGACGATGACCGACACCGAACTCGCCGCGCATTTGGCCGAAGTGGCCGGGCGCATCCTTTTGGAAGTGCGCGGATCGGGCATGTTTGAAGGCAAAGCGCTGGGCAAAGCAGGCGATCAGACTGCAAATCAGTTTCTGATGCATGCGCTTCAGGCGCAGCGGCCCGATGACGGTCTGCTTTCCGAAGAGAGCAAGGATACCGAGGCGCGCCTCTCTAAGTCGCGCGCTTGGATTATCGATCCGGTCGATGGCACGCGCGAATATGGCGAAGAGCGCTCAGATTGGGCTGTGCATGTCGGGATGGCGGTGGACGGTGTGGCTGAGCTGGGCGCTGTCGCCTTGCCCGGACGTGATATGGTTTTGCGCAGCGATCAGCCCCGCACCTTGTCCGAAGCGGCCTCAAAACCACGCTTTGTCGTCAGCCGCACGCGTCCTGCGAAAGAAGCGCAGGCGGTATGCGAAGCGATGGGCGGAGAGCTCGTCCCCATGGGCAGCGCCGGTGCGAAAGCCATGGCCGTGGTGCTGGGTGAGGCCGAAATCTATCTCCACTCTGGCGGGCAATATGAATGGGATAGCTGCGCGCCGGTCGCAGTTGCTAGGGCTCATGGATTGCATTGCAGCCGGATCGACGGATCGCCGCTGCTCTACAACCAGCAAGACACATATCTGCCCGATCTGCTGATTTGCCGGCCTGAACTCGCCGAAGAAGCGCTGGATCTAGTCGCTGGTCTCGGCTGAACGCGGCGCAGCGACCACTAATTCCACCCGCCGATTAGCAGCACGGCCCAGCTCATTGGGCGAGCCATCGGGCAGAGCATTGGGTTGGAGCGGGTTTTGCTCGCCAAAGGCTATAACCTCGATCTGTGCTTCATCCACGCCATTGTCGATCAGCCATTTGGCCACGGCCAGCCCGCGCTTTTCAGAGGACGCCAAATTGCCTGCATCATCACCGCCCGCATCGCTATGGGCGCCCAGCGTGATTTTCGCCGTCTTTTGCGCTTTGATTGGGGGAAGTGCTGCATCCAGCGCAGCAATTGCATCCGCGTCCAAATCCGCCCCGCCATCGGGGAAGCCAATGGTCAGTTTTAGCGGCAGACTGGGCGCAATTTCGCCATCGCCTTCTGGCTCTGGAAGCTCCGCCTCAGGGCCAAAGATCGAGGCTGTGGGCTGCGCCTCCGGTGCTTCAGCATCTGGTTCAGCCACTGGGTTTTCGGCCTCTTGCTCACCGCAAGCATTCAGCATCAGCAAGGCAGGTGCCAATAGAAGCACGGCAGAATATGTGTTTGCCTGCCCTCTCATTGCTTTTCTCTCATCTTGAGCCTCATCATCCCCCATCATCCTAAGCGGGCTTTTCAATCGGTGTGCCATCGGGTTCGCGCGGCGGTTTCTGCGCGGCGCGTTCTGCCCGTTTGACCGCTTTTTCCTCGGCCAGTTCAGGCTGCGGCGGGGCAAAAGAAATCACCGTATCGCCTGCGCGCGGTTCGGGCCGCGCCGCATGGGTGAAAAAGCGCAGCCGCCCACTTGCCCGCACAGTCAGCAGCATATGCGCATCTGCTGGCAGCCGATCTTGCGCATCTTCGAAAGTAAACTCTTCGGTCAAAGTCGTCTTGCGAAATTCCCAACCCTCACCCAGCAATCGATGGACTTCACCATAGCCAAAGCCAGCCTCAAACAGAGCACGCCCGCGCAAGGATGGCGGAACTGCATGACGATCATCCTCCTTGGTCGATCCATCCATTTGATAGACAGAATCGCGGCCAATCTCATGCGCGAATTCATTGCAGACAAGCGTATTGTACGCCTCATTATCGGTTGCCGCGACGAGGACTTGAAACGGGGATAGGTCTAGATTGTGCTCGGTCGCCTCATTCAAGATCTCGCCGTGATAATAGGGCAGGGCCTCTAGCCGAGCGGCGGACAATTTCTGCCAACTGGAATCGACAATCGTAACCGGCGTGCCCAGCGCGGTCATTTCCTTTGCCAGCTCAGTCGTCCAGTCATTCGCGCCGACGAGCAGTAACCCGGGCTGCGTCACGCCCTTCACTTTCAAAAACCGCGCGACATTATCGATAGTGAAGCCATGCGCGACAATCGTAGCCACGACGACGGCAAAGCTAAGCGAGATCAGCGCATTGCCATCAGCATAGCCCAGCTCTGACAAGCGCAGCGCAAACAGGCCTGAAATCGCAACCAGTACGATGCCGCGCGGGGCGATCCAGGCGAGGAACAACCGTTCGTTCCAAGGGACATCACTGCCCAAGAGACTGAGCAGGATCGTGGCGGGCCGCACAAGGAAAAGCAGCGCGACGAGGAACAGGCCAAAACTCCAATTGAGATAGGCCAAATCCTCCATCTTCAGCGATGCGGACAGCAGGATGAATATGCCGGAGACGAGCAGGACAGCGATGTTCTCCTTAAACGGATGGATCGAGCGCATCGAGCTTACATGCATATTGGCGAGCGCCACGCCCATGACCGTCACTGCGACCAACCCCGCCTCATGCTCGATCTTATTCGAAAGCACAAAGACGCCTATTACAGTCGTGATCAGCACAGGCACTTTGAGGAATTCAGGGATCGCGCCGCGCGGAAACGCCCAGGCAATCGCGCGCGCGGCGGCATATCCCAACAATCCGGCCAGGATCGCAGCAAGGATCAGCGGCGGCACAACCTCCACCACGCTGGTACCGGGATTTTCAGCAACCTTGCGGAAATATTCAAAGGCGATCACTGCGCATAGCGCGCCGGTGGGATCATTGACGATGGCTTCCCATTTTAGGATCGATGCTGGGCGCGTTTGCACCGAGCTTTGGCGGAGGAGCGGGATCACGACGGTAGGCCCCGTCACAACCAAGATACCAGCGAACAGGATCGCCACTGGCCATTCGAGAAAAGCGATATAATGTCCCGCCAAGCTGCCGAACAGCCAGCCCAGCAGAACGCCAATGGTGGCCAAACGCAGCACCCCATTGCCCGCTTGTCTGAGCTCTCTGAAATCAAGGCTAAGCCCGCCTTCGAACAGGATCAGCGCCACACCAATCGCCACCATGGGTTCGAGCAAATCGCCAAAGGCAGCCTCGGGATCGATCAGTGGCGCGCCGAAAACCAAGCTCGATACTGGCCCCGCCATAAAGCCAGCAAACAGCATAAGCACAATCGCTGGCCAACCCGTGCGCCATGCCATCCATTGCGCGCCAATACCCAGCACGCCGACGATAGCAATAACAAGTGCTTGCGATTCCATGGCTCTGGTCTCGCCTTTATCGCTTGCGCTTGCAAGCCACTAAGCGAATGGGCGTCTCAATCACCATCAAATTCCATCAGCGCGTTCACTTGCAATCCGGCCTCGCGCAATTTCTGAGCGCCGCCCAAATCGGGCAGGTCGATGACGAACAGCGCATGATCGGTGTGCGCGCCCGCTTGGCGCAGCAATTGCACGGCGGCCAGCGCCGTGCCGCCCGTTGCGATCAGATCATCGACGATGACGGTGCTTTGCCCCTCGCTTACACTCGCCGGATCAATCTCCAGACGGTCGGCGCCATATTCGAGCGCATAGTCGACGCCGATGGTGGGCACCGGCAGCTTGCCCGGTTTGCGGATCGGAACAAATCCTACGCCCAATTCTGCTGCCACCGCAGCGCCAAAGATGAAGCCGCGTGCTTCCATACCCGCCACAGCCTCAGCCCCCGCATCGTTCGCCATATGGGCAAGGTGCTGAATACTGGCGCGAAGGCCGGTGCCGTCGCCGATTAACGTCGTGATATCGCGAAACTGAATGCCAGGCTGAGGGAAATCAGGAACAGTGCGCACCAATGCGCGCAATTGCTCGCGTGTCAGTTCAGGGGCCTGCATGGCTCTGTCTCTCCCAAAAGAAAAGCGCCCCACAATCCCTTGGGATAGCGGAGCGCTTTGAAATTCGTATCAGCGTTGCCTTTAAACTTTATGCGCGCCAATCAGTCCTTCTTCGGCTTTAAGCCAGACCAAATCTGTTTCTTGGACAGGTAGGCAAGAACCGTCGCAAAGATCAGGAACAGCACTACGGCCCAACCGGTCTGCTTACGCTTTTCCATTTTTGGTTCGGCTGTCCAAGTTAAGAACGCTGCCACGTCAGCCGACATCTGGCTGATAGTGGCCTCTGTGCCGTCATCATACGTAACTTGGCCATCCATCATCAGCGGCGGCGCCATCGCAATGTTCACATTGGGGAAGTATTTGTTGAAATACAGGCCCGGTCCAGTTTCGAATGTGGGGTTCTGCTTCAGCAATTCCGGATCCGGTTCGCCGTATCCCGAAAGCAATGAATAGATATATTCAGGACCGTTGGGACGCGCCTTAGTAATCAGCGACAGCTCTGGCGGGATCGCGTTATTGTTCGCCGCAGCCGCCGCCACATTGTTCGCATATGGCATCGGGAATGGATCGGTTGGCAGGCCGGGACGCGTGGTTGCCTCGCCCGTGTTGGGGTCAATGCCCGGCACATTCCAAGTAGCCGCCTCGGCTTTTACCTGAGCTTCGGTATAGCCAATTTCACCAAGGTTGCGCAGATCAAGGAATTTGAGGCCATGGCAAGCGGCGCACACTTCCTTGTATACCTTATAGCCGCGCTGCAATTGCTGGCGGTCAAATTTGCCGAACGGGCCGGTAAAGCTAAAGCCGCCCTCAGGCGCTTTCGGCGCGGTTTTGAAAGCATAGTAATCTGGCTTTTCGCCCATACCTTCTGTTGCAACCGTATAGGCTCCGACACCAAAGGACCAAAGCGCTGCGGCGGTAAAGCCGATGCCAACCAAAAATGCGATAATGCGGATCATAGTCGTATCTTTCCTAGGCTCAGGCTTTTGCCGCGGCGGGAACGCCATCCAGCACAGCGTCATCATCCTTACCCAGCACGCTTTCGGTGATGGAGTAAGGCAATGGCTTGGGTTTTTCGATCTGACTGATGATCGGGATGATCACCAGGAAGTGCAGGAAGTAATAGGCCGTGGCGAGCTGGCTCATCATAATAAAGGGTTCTTCAGCCTTGGCTCCACCTAGGTAGAATAAGAAAGCCATATCCACCATCAGGATCCAGAAGAACAGCCGGTAAAGCGGGCGGTAATTCGCCGAACGCACAGGTGACCGATCCAACCATGGCAGGATGAACCAGATCAGGATCGCGGCAAACATCGCCAGCACACCCATCAGCTTCGCAGGGATGAACAGGAAGTCGATCGTGAAGGCCCGCAGAATCGCGTAGAACGGGTAGAAATACCATTCAGGAACGATCAAAGCCGGAGTCGAAAGCGGGTTCGCCTCGATGTAATTGTCCGCGTGACCCAGCATCGTTGGCAGGAAGAACACAACGATCGAGAAAAGGATCAGGATCATTCCCAGACCAAAACCGTCTTTCACAGTGTAGTATGGGTGGAAAGGAACCGTATCGCTTTCCTTCTTCACTTCCACACCGGTTGGGTTGGAAGAACCGGGGATGTGCAGCGCCCAAATGTGCAATATCACCACGCCTGCAATCACAAATGGCAGCAAGAAGTGCAGCGAGAAGAAGCGGTTGAGCGCTGCATTATCAGGCGCAAAACCGCCCAGCAGCCACACTTGCAGGCTTTCACCAACCAGCGGAATCGCGCCAAACAGGCCGGTAATCACTTTCGCGCCCCAGAAGCTCATCTGGCCCCATGGCAAAACATAGCCCATGAAAGCGGTCGCCATCATCAGCAAGAAGATGACCACGCCGAGCAACCAGATCATTTCGCGCGGAGCTTTATAGGATGAATAATAGAACCCGCGGAAAATATGCATGTAAATGACGAGGAAGAAGAAGCTTGCGCCATTGGCGTGCGCATAACGAAGAGCCCAGCCCCAGTTTACATTGCGCATAATGTGTTCAGTCGAAGCAAAGGCAACGTCGACATGCGCTGCGTAATGCATCGCCAGAACGACGCCGGTCACGATCTGCAGCACAAGGAAGAAACCAGCGAGAACGCCGAAATTCCACATGTAGTTCAGGTTGCGCGGGACCGGATAGCCAGCGCCTACAGCGTTATAAACAAAACGCGGTAGCGGCAGTTTTTCGTCGATCCACTGGGTAAAAGCGGTCTTCGGTTCGTATTCGCGTGCCCAAGCAAAACTCATAGCAAATCTCTTTTTTTAGCCCAACACTCTGGGATCAACCGACCTGAATGACGTCGTCGGATTTAAAGGCGTAATCAGGAACAAGCAGATTGGTTGGCGCAGGACCTTTACGGATACGGCCAGCTACATCGTAGTGCGAACCGTGGCATGGGCAGAAATATCCGCCATACTCGCCCTTATTCTCGCCTTCTGCAGCGCCCAATGGCACGCAGCCAAGATGCGTGCAAACACCCATGGTCACAAGGACATCTTCGTGCCCGTCTTGCGTACGGTCCGCCAGAGTTTCCGGCTCGCGCAGCTCGCTCAGGGAAACCTTATTGGCTTCCGCCACTTCTGCTTCGGTCAAACGTTTGACAAACAGCGGCTGCTTGCGGAACACAGCTTTGATCGACTGACCCGGCTGAATAGCGGAAACGTCCACTTCGACTGTGCTTTCGGCCAAAACATCAGCCGAAGGCGCCATTTGGCTGACGAGCGGCACGAGCAAACTTGCCCCGCCTACGCCCGCTGCGCCGGTAGCTGCGATATTGATAAAGTCGCGCCTGCGGACCCCATCTTCCATCATTTCCGTCATTGAGCTTTGCCCTGCTGTTATATCTGCGCCCTGCCGCATTGCGGCCGAGCCTTACCGTGTTTTCCCTAGGCTGACCATGCGGTTGAATGCGCATAGGCTTACCCCGGATCAGTCGAACCCGCTTTAGACTTGGATTCGACCTGTAATCGGGCGCGGGATAGCCGCATTGGCACACAAAGCCAACAGACTTTTGAACACAGCCTGTTCGCTTTTGTGCAATCTTAGTAGAAAGGTTAGGTTGCCCTTGTTTGCGCCCCTAGTGAAACCACCCGTCAGGCTGTCTCTAAGGCTGCCTCTCAGGCCAAACCTATAGCGCTCATCTGGCGGCCATAATTGGCCTCACCCTGGTGGGTGGCGCGGCGATAGGAGAAATAGCTGTCGTCCAACGTATATGTGTCCAAATTCATAGTGTGAATCTGGGTTAGTCCGGCCAAGCTGAGCCGGTTCGCGATATAGGCAGGGAGATCAAACTGCCAGTGATCCGCATCTTTGCCCGCGATAAAGAACTGCGCATCATCACCAAGGAAATGCGCGCGAAAGCCCTTGTCGACTTCATAGCTTGCCTGCGCAATAGTGGGTCCGATGGCCGCCGCGATATTCGCCTTGCTCGCGCCCAGGGCTTCCATCGCGGTGAGCGTGTTTTCGAGTACACCAAAATGCGCGCCGCGCCATCCAGCATGGGCTGCTCCGATGACGCCCGCTTCTTTGTCAGCGAAAAGCACGGGGCCGCAATCGGCTGTGACGATGCCCAAAACTGTGCCTGACTGTTTGGTCACAAGCGCATCGGCTGTGGGGCGCCCTTGCGGTCTGTCCTGCCAGACCTGTGTGACTGTGATAACATCGGGCGAGTGGACCTGATGCGGCATGGCGAGCTTTGCGCCGGTTACCAGTGCTTCGGTGGCAGCGCGGCGGGTTGCCGCAATTGCATCCGGATCGCCTTCGCCGCCATAGCCATATTGATGTGCTCCGCCGCCCGATTGGAAGAAGCCATGGGGCGTGCCGCCAAGGACCTGTGAAGTGGCAAAGGGGAGGTTGGTCATATCAGTCACAAATTGCACTATTTGCTTGAATGCCAGCGACCGCCCCATCTGACTTTGGGGTGGGTGCGCTTTAGCGCTCCCGCCGTGGGGCGGGCGGGAGCGGGCTCGTTTCTAGCGAAACTCACCATAAAAATCCTCAAGCTCCGATCCCAATTTTCCAACGCGCGTCTACCCATCCAGTGACCGCGTCACTTGTTCAGAGGTATCGCGCGACAGATCAGGAGCAGCAGCAATCCGCTCCAATTCAGCCTTCATCTGCTCAGCGCGTCCTGCCTCAAGCTTGCGCCATTTGCCCAGCGCAGGGACAAAGCGAGCTGCGGTCTGCGGATTGAGCGCATCAAGCTCGATGATCAAGTCAGCCAGCAAGCGGTATCCCTCTCCTGCAGCATCATGAAACGCCGATGGGTTGCCAGCAAAGGCCATGTAGAGCGAGCGCACGCGATTGGGATTGCTGAGCGTGAAATCGGGATGATCCGCCAGCGCCTTCACATGCTCGATCGCTTGCGGGTGCAGCGAAAGCGCCTGCAATGTAAACCATTTGTCGATGACCAGAGCATTGCCATTGAAACGCTCATAAAAATCAGCGAGCGCCGCCTCGCGCTCGGGCACGTCCAGCCCGCACAGCGTCATCAGTGCCGATTGGCGGTCGGTCATATTATCGGCTGCATCATATTGCGCCTTTGCCAAAGCCGCCGCAGCCGCTTTGTCGCCCGCAGCCAGCAAGCCCAGCGCCATCGCTTTCACCTTGCGAGCGCCGCGTCCCGCTGGATCGGCAAATGGCACTGCCGCTGTGCGCGTGTAATGCGCGGTCAAAGTATCGGATAGCTGGGCCGCAATCGCCGTTTTAAGCGCCTCGCGCGCGTCATGGATTGCGCCCGGATCAGCCAGCGCGCCGGTCAGCACTATTTGTTCAAAAATATAGCTTTCACCCGGCAGCGCCATCAGCTCACCTCGCATGGAGTCATCCAGCGCTGTGTCGGTCAGGACCGAGTGCATGGCTTTCACAATAGCCGCTTCGCCATCGGCGCGCGCTGCGTCGGTCAGCGCACCTGTAGACGCCGCTACCAGTTGATCGGTGATAAGTTCCTGCATCGCTTCGGCGCGGGCAAATTCGTCATCATCATGCGCGGCAAGCAGCAGCAGGTCATCGCTGCTGACATCACGCTCGATAACGACGGGCGCAGTAAAGCCGCGATTGATCGACAGCGCGGGTTCGCTTGCGTATCCGGTAAAGGTGAAGCTTTGCTCGGCACCGGTCAGCACGACCAGCTCTTCGCCCAAATGCTGGCCGCTTGCACGGTCAAGCAAGGCAATTTTCATCGGGAT
>CAZAIG010000096.1:0-9321 GCA_964485135.1 uncultured Porphyrobacter sp.
GGCGATATCTCCAATGCAGCCATGGCGCTGCCGAATCTGCTGGCGCTGCTACTGCTATCAGGCGTGGTCTTCAAATTGGCGCAAGGGGACAGGACAGCGGGCGAAGACCACCTTGCCAGCACTCCAGAAGAGCCAGAAGAGTATTAATTCGCAGCAAGATTGTGCGGTAAGAGCCCGCTCATCAATGGGGCCTCACAGTATTGAATAAGCGGCTTACACAGTGTTTGGGGCCTGGGTGCCTCAGCCCTTAGCCTTTCCGAAGATTGTGGCCATCTTAGCCATCCGCTGCGCCTGCACTATTGAATTGACCAAGTCTCTAGGGGCAGACGGTTTGGGGCAAAAGACTGCCTGCGGTAGGCGCTGCGAGTGATCCAAATCCGCATGACCGGAGTGAATCACAACCGCTACCCCCTGCTCCAGCAAACGCGTTCCTACATCAAAAGTCTCGCCATCGGGCAAGCGCAGATCAAGGATCACCGCGTCGTAGCTATTCTTTGCCAAACACTCTTCAACATCCTGCAAATTTGTAGCCAATTCCGCGCTACGTGCACCGGCCTCTACAATCGCCTGCTCAACGGCCATTCCGATAAAGATCTCGTCCTCTACCACAAGTATGCTCAGTCCAGCGAGCGCTTCAGCTGGAGCATTCTTCGACGGTTTCAAGACAAATGCGTTCGAGTCAGTCACCGCGATTCCTCCTGTGAAAGCGCAAGCGACAAGGCAATCCGAACGCCTGATTTGGCAAAATTACGTTCAAACTTTCCGCGCAATTGCCGCACGCCCGATGCGATCAGCAAAGAGCCGAAACCTTCATGTTCCTCCGGCACGGTAAACTTGGGAAGAGCTTCCTTCCAGATAATTTTGGTCACGCCTTTCTTGTCCTTCGACCAGCTGATTGTCAGCTTACCATCGGGCACAGACAATGCGCCGTATTTGGCTGCATTCGTGGTCAACTCGTGAACGATCAGAGTGAACGTATTGAGGACGTGCAGGCTGACAAACACATCAGGGCCATCAATTGTGACACTTTGCGCTGAGGTATGCGAATCCAAGACCGATTCGAACATCTCCTTGAGCGACAGGCCAAACATCGATGTGTCTTTTCGGGCCAGATCATAAACCTTGCCCAAAGACACAATCCGCTCGAGCAAATCTTGAGCCATGCCTTGCGTTTCGGGATGCTCTTTGGGTGCTGTTGCCACTAAGCCTGCGATCACCGCAAACAGGTTCTTGATCCGATGGCTCATCTCTCCAACGAGCATTTTTTGCTGCTGATTGGCGGTAATGTCGAAAGTAGGAGCCACGATCTTTGCGCGTCCGTCGTCCCCTTCGTAGAGGAACCCGCGCGTGCGGATATAGCGCAACTCCTTACCCGGCACATCAACGCGAAAATCGAACTCATACTCTTCGCCGTGATCGATTGCCTTGCTCAGGCTTTCTTCGACCAAGGGGATGTCAGCAGGCATAATAAACTTTGTAAGCTCATTAGGATCAAACTGGCCCGGGCCAGACAAATTGAGCTGCTCTGCCAGCACCGCATCGGCGGTCGTAACTCTGGTTTCGACGTCCATTTCGGCCACGCCCATTCGTGCGGTGTTGAGCGCCAATCGCAAACGCTGCGATTCCTCTTTTATACCCTGCTGCAATCGCATCAGTTTGGTCACCTCAAAGCCCATTCCGGCGACCTTTCGCGCACCTTCTGGCGAACGGTAAGGCTCCGCGTGAATCTGCACCCACCGCGTTTCTTGATCAGGTTTTTTGATCCGAACAACGCCCGCATAAGCTTCATTCGAGGCCAAGGCCTGATCACGTTTTTTCATGATCTCCTCAAGATCCTCAGCAACAATGTACCGACTCAGCGCATCGCGATCATGGACCAAAGTGTGATCAATATCTGCAAAGCCAGCAGAAAAAGCGTCCACCCACATTTCATTTGTGTCGAGGTTGGTGTCCCAAAAACCCAGATTGGCTGCTTCGATTGCGAGTCTCAATTTCTCAGTCTCAACGGTCAGATCATGCCGCAACTCGACCTCTTTTGAGATGTCAATCAGGGACAATGTCGCCCCTTCGACCGCCCCGTCAGAGAAGAAATAGGGTGTGATGCGAAGGAAGAAGTTCTGCCCGTGACTATTGGCGTCAGTAGTTTGAGCGAACGCCTCGCCGGTTTCGATGACTTTCCCAATCTCATCAAGCAGGTCAAACTTGCCAATCGGGATGTTGAATTCTGCCAAGGATCGCCCTTCATCAGAGCGTAATAGCGGCAGCAATTTGCGGGCCGCATCGGTCACGTGGCGGATCCGTTTGTTCCGGTCGAGAACAATCATCGCCAAATCGGCAGACTGCATCAGATTATCGAGATCAGCATTCGCCAGTGTTAGTTCATCGATCTTATTCTTGAGCTCTTCATTGGCTGTGGTGAGCTCCTCATTGGCCGATTGGAGCTCCTCATTCATCGACATCATCTCTTCATTGGAGCTTTTCAACTCCTCATTCGCCGTCTCAATCTCTTCAACCTTACCCTTCAGATTTAGGCGCGCGGCGTGCAAATCGTCCTGAAGTGCAGCGATCCGCCTGTCGCGCGAAACCGGACGGACTTCAAACTCGTCGATCACCGGCTGCAATCGTTCCTTGACAAGAAACACAAGCGCAACCGTCTCATCCTTCATTGGATGAGCGATAATGTCGCATTTTTGCGTTCCGAAGGGCGAAGTGATTTCAACGTCCTTCATCGCGCGCCTTTGCCGCTCTCCCGCGGCCTCAGTTAAAAGCGGCCCAATCACATCGTTAACGCCGTCACGTGCAATAAGGTCGAGCCTTCGCTCTTCACCGGGTCGTGACATCATGAACAGGCTGAGGTCGCCTGAGGAATCGATAATCCGGCCATCATGGGTCACTCGCACAAAAGGCGGCGCATAATTTTCATAGATGGCTGAATTGCTGGAATCGAAGCTTTGATGGCGCGGAAAGTCCATTTCCTGCGACATACGCTGAGAGCTTGGATAGCTCGATTTTGTCTTATTGCCCGCTCCCAGCGGAAGATTGACATGCTGCCGTTTTGCGCTGTCATTGCGCCTAAAGATGCGGGCTCGCTGATCAACAGGCACGAATAAATTATCAGCCCGCGTTACGCTTTCTGATGTACCCAAGATCAAATGTCCGCCAGGCCTTAGGCTAAAGTGCATTAGGGGAAACACGTCGCTTTGCAATTCATTACCAAGGTAGATCAGCAGGTTGCGGCAAGAAATCACATCGACTTTTGAGAAAGGTGCGTCTTGGATAAGATCGTGAACCGAGAAACGCACCATCTCCCGAATTTTCGCAACAATTTCAAACTTCTCATCCTGCCCAACTGTATAGGCGTCCTGATACTTGCGCGGGATTTCATGATACATGGAGACCGGATAGCTTCCACGCCGCGCCAAATCGATCATAGGTTCATCGATATCGGTTGCAAAAATCTGGACAAGCGGGCGCCTTTGCAACTCCTCACAAGTCTTATCGATCAGCATTGCCAGCGTGTAAGCTTCCTGCCCGCTTGAGCAGCCAGGAACCCAGAACCGCACTTCATCAGAGGCATCTTTGTCCTGCAATAACGGGCGAATAACCGTTTTGCGGACGAGTTCAAAAATCTCTCGATCACGAAAGAAAGAGGTCACATTGATCAGGAAATCGCGTGCCAATGCTTGCTGCTCAGCGAGATCAGCGGCAAGTGTACCGAGATATTCGTCAATTGATCCGACTTCGAGAACCTGCAAACGGCGGTTTAGCCGGCGGAACAAAGTCGAGCGTTTGTAGCCCATGAAATCTGCGCCGACGCTCTGCTTCAATACCCCGCAAATCTCCCTTAAGGCAGTGACTGAGGCTTCATCATCTTCTGGGAAGCGAGGCAAAAAAGCGCCATCAAAGAATGCCTTGATCCGCGGCACAATCTCTTTGGCGGGCAAGGTGAAGTCCACCAGTTTCGTCGCCAGAGCGGAAAATGGCATGCCGTCATAGCGGGCTTCTTCCGGCGACTGGACTGCGCTTATTCCGCCGAATTCCTTGATAATACGCATTCCGGCAGAACCATCGCCGCCCGTGCCGGAAAGCACCACTGATGCCGCCTTATCACCTTGCAATTGAGCCAACGAAGTGAAGAAGCTGTCGATAGGCCGGCGCAGGCCGCGCGGTTCGCTAAATGGATCAAGCCGAAACATACCGTCTTGGATGCGCAAGCTTGAACCCGGAGGGATCACATGCAGGCAATCCGGCTCGACATGGTCATTTTCAGAAATTTGCCGAACACGGATCCCCGTTTTGCTCGACAATAATTCCGCCATCATACTTTCGTGATTTGGATCAAGGTGCATGACGAGAACGAAGGCCATGCCGGTCCCATTCTCGATTCCCTGAAACATTGACGTGACGGCCTCTAGACCGCCCGCAGAAGCACCAATGCCAACGATTGGAAACTCTAGTTGAGAACCTGAACCCGTTTCTGGTTCGACTAATTCTTCTGCTTCCATAATAAGACGCCCCTTTTACGGGACAATCATAATAAAATGCCCGTATTCTAAATGTAATCATTAGAACGCTGATGAAGCGAATTAGTTTCTTGTAAGGATGTTGAGAACTTAAGATAGAGCTATTGCAACCACTATGGAGCCATCTCTTCTTGCTTGTCCTTGAATGGGCGCACAACAACAGGGGCGCTAGAAATACCTGCGCTTAACTGCATAAATTGTTGGAAAAGTGTTTGGCCTATTTGGCTCAAACAAAATACATCGCAAAAATCGCCGGAACGAATGGCAGGGGCACAGAGACTCGAACTCTGGACCTTCGGTTTTGGAGACCGACGCTCTACCAACTGAGCTACGCCCCTGCATAGGCGATGCGCGCTCTAAGCGCTAGCGCTCCGCAAAGCAAGCATCAGATTGCTACCCTTGCAATCTTGCCGAAAAGGCAGGTTTGCAATTAACCGAGCGCAAAGCGCACCGCGATGCTATGGTTCGCATCGATATGCACTCACCCTTCCCCCCTCCTATCCCAGCCGATATGCTGATTTTGGCGTACCGCAATGGTATTTTCCCCATGGCCGATAGCCGCGATGATCCCGAGATTTTTTGGGTCGAGCCCAAAGAGCGCGCAATCATTCCGCTGGATGGATTGAAGGTTTCAAAGTCCCTTCGCAAAACGCTGCGCCAAGATCGCTTCACCACTACGCTTAACCGCGATTTTTCCGGCGTTATTGCAGCTTGTGCGGCAGCGCGCCCGGGCCATCCAGAGAGTTGGATCAGCGACCGGATTGTCGCCAGCTACACGCAGCTGCATCAAATCGGCCATGCCCATTCGGTAGAGTGCTGGTCGGATAAGGGCGAGCTAGTCGGCGGGCTGTATGGGGTGTGTTTTGACCGTGTCTTTTGCGGCGAAAGCATGTTCAGCCGTGCTGACAATGCCAGCAAAGTTGCGCTCGCTTGGCTGGTTGCACTGATGAAACGGGCTGGATACCGCTTACTAGACTGCCAATTTATGACCGATCATTTGGCGTCCTTGGGCGCAGTGGAACTGCCGCAAACCGAATATCTGGAGCTAGTAATCGGTGCAGAAGGCCGGCCGCCCCTCACCCTGCCCGATGCTTACTCGTCGCTGCTGGATGAGCTAGACGATGACCCAGAGGCCTCTTCGCCGGGGAAGCGCATTGCGCAGTCTTTCACCCAAACATCATAGATCGGATGCTCAACGATGTTGACGCTAGGCGACTCTTTAAAAAGCCAACCAGAGAAGATCTGAGAAAAGCCATCCGCACCGCGTTCCTTTACAGACACTTGGACAAAAGCGCCGGTTTCTTGCGGCATTTCCCACGGCGCGGTGCGTTCGCAAGCGGATAGCTTTAAAGCGACATCGCCGATCGTTTGTTCTTCGCCTGGCTTCAGCTCGATATCCTGACTAAGATTGTTGCGCTTGTTGAGCAGGCCAATGGTAGCCACTCGGTCTTCCATCGGCGTGCCGATTTGCGCCTCAGCGGCTACGTCTTCAGCCTGAGACTCTTCTTCGGTTTCACTCTTGGCGGCGGTCTCGCCAGCGGTAGCGTCAGGCGCAGGTGTCGCAGCAGCCGTTTCAGTTGCGGCCGGCTGCGGGTCTGCCGCCGGTTCAGCAGCATCTTCGCCGCAAGCTGCGAGCATAGCGCTTAGCAAGAAGATCGACGCAGCGCGCATGATTACCCCTCTGGGCTCCACGCTTCATAATCACCGGTCGCACGCGCGCGTTTGCCGCCTTCTTGCAAAGCGCCTTGCGGACGGTAAGCATCGGCGGTGCCGGTTGGATTGGGAGTGTATTCCGCTTCCCAGACTTTGGGTGGAGGCAGAAAACTCTCTGGCACGTCATCAAATGCACCGTGCAGCCACCCATGCCATTCAGCAGGCACGCGGCTGGCATCATTAGCGCCATCATAGATAACCCAGCGGCGCTCTTTTGCGCCAGACTTAGCGGGTTTGCGGTAATATTTGTTTCCTTGCGCATCCGAGCCCACTTGCTCGCCATTGCGCCAAGACCAAAGGTGAGTGCCGATAGTTGCACCATCCCACCAAGTGAAGATTTTTCCGAAGAGACTCATATCGATGGGGCGATTAGCCTAAAGTCGTGCCCGCGCCAAGCCAGCTCGCACACTTATTGCTCCGACTTGGCGGCGGCACCGGACGGAGCATCAGATACGCGATCATCCAATGTCCAAGTCACCGTGTCACCCGCAGCAATACCCAATTCTTGCGAACGACCTCCGCGAAGTTCCAACACGTCAGTGACAGGGCCATTTGAAAGGTTTGATTTCTCTGAGTAAGGCTCTGTTCTTTCGGCAATATTCGCAATTTTCCCATCAGCGGCGATAAAGATTATATCCAAGCTAAGCGGCGTGTTCTTCATCCAAAAACTCCGCGGCGCAGGCACTTCTGCCGGAAATAGCATCGCCTCATTATCGCCCATTTCGGTGCGAAACATCATGCCGCGCGCTTGCTGTTGAGGGGTCTGTGCCACCTCGGTCCGGAAAATATGCTCCTTACCGCCGCTGATCACCGTCACATCGATAATTGCCAAGCCGGAATTGGGGTGCACCTTGGCTTGTTCTGCCTCTTCTTGAACAGCCGTGTTTGATCCCGTTTGGGATTGAGCTGAACAAGCCGCCAACATCAACACAATCAACAAACTGCACAGGCTGCGTATCATTCGTTATGCTCCCTTAAACTAGCCGCTTCAGCATTTGCTTCTGATAGCCATTCTTCCACTTCGCTGGTCGATCGTGCATCGATAATGAAGCGCGCTATATCAAAATTATGGCCTGCCCGCAGCATAGCAGCAATCTGTTTCTGCCGTTTTGCCGGATCGAGGCCAGTGGACTCTGCTGAACCGTTATCTTTATCTCGGTCCCGGTCAAATGGCCCAAAACGCCTTTTGTTTGCCATGGTCGCGGCAGCATCGCGCGCGCTGGACACATCGGGTGCGACATCTTCGCGGGTTGCCTGATCGACGCCAGCATGCCGCAAAGCCTCATCAACCCGGCGCCCGCCATAGCCGCGCCGCAACATGCCGCCCGCACGCGTTTTCGCATAAACCTCATCGTCAACGTAGCGCAGTTCGACCAAGCGTTCGACAATAGCTTCCACCAGAGCGGGAATATCGCGAGCGCCCTCCGCATCCTCTTCAAAGCCACGCTCCCGGATCTTTCGGATCAAATAGCTCTCAAGTTTGGCCGCGGTCGTAGCGTAGCGCGCCGCATAGGAAAGGGCGAGATCGCGCAGCTTGGTCTCGTCCAGCGGTTTGGGAGGCCGTTTCCCACGCCGTTCATTTGTTTCATCTGATCCCATATGGCCATAATCGTGCCACAGTCTGTGGTGAATGGGAAAGTGTGAAATTTGCGGGGAGATAGGCTTTCCCGTATCGTGAATTCGAGAGGGTGCCGTCAAAGCGCCGTAACTTACGGGTATCGTTAAGAAAAATGACCGACGCCGCGTTAGAACCGACGCCGAATGATTGCGATTTGCCGCGTGTAAGAGCGCAGTTTGACACCTTCAATGACGCGATAGATTACGCTGCCAAGAGCGAAAAGGGCCTCAATTTCCACGATATGCGTGGACAATTATCGCGGGTCTATCCTTATTCTGAGATGCGCGACGATGCGCTAGTGATGGCTCGGCGTTTATTGGGCGTTGGCATTAACAAAGGGGACCGCGTTGCTCTGATTGCCGAAACCGCACCGGAATTTGCCGCCTTGTTTTGCGCCTGTGTCTACGCTGGAGCTTGGCCTGTTCCGCTGCCGCTTCCGACAAGTTTTGGCGGCAAAGAGAGTTTTATCGACCAATTGGCCGTGCAGTTAGACAGCAGCGACCCTGCCCTATTGCTGTACCCTGCCGAAATCGCTGAAATGGCGAGCGCGGCCGCAGCAAAGCAAGGCTGCAAAAGCGAAAGCTGGGAAGAGTTTGGCGAGCGCGAAGCACCGGAAGTCGATCTACCCAAGGCTGATCCAGAGGACATTTGTTACCTACAATACTCATCTGGCTCGACCCGCTTCCCAACAGGCGTCGCTGTCACGCACAAAGCGCTGCTGCACAATCTTTATGGTCATGCGGTATCGATGCAATTGGGCGAGAATGATCGCTGCGTCAGTTGGCTTCCGCTTTATCACGACATGGGGCTGGTTGGCTGCTTCTTATCGCTGATCGCAAACCAATTCTCAGTCGATTACCTTAAACCCGATGCCTTTGCCCGCCGCCCGCTGGCATGGCTCGACATGATCAGCCGCAATCCCGGCAACACATGCTCTTACTCACCAACTTTCGGTTATGACATTTGTGCGCGTCGCATCTCTAGCCAGAGTAATGTGGCCGAGCGTTTTGACCTGTCGCGCTGGCGCATTGCAGGCAATGGCGCCGATATGATCCGGCCCGATGTTATGCAAAGCTTTGTGAATGCGTTTGCCGATGCTGGCTTTTCCGCCAGTGCCTTTACGCCCAGCTATGGTTTGGCAGAGGCCGTGCTGGCCGTCACCGTAATGCCGCCGGGCGAGGGCATCCGTGTCGAACTGGTGGAAGAAGAGCGGCTGTCTGGCACCCCGCGAGATCTATCACGCCCCGCCCGCTACCGCGCGATCGTGAATTGCGGCAAGACCTTGCCCGATATGAAAGTCGAAATCCAAGGCGAGGATGGCAAACCCAAAGGCGACCACCAGATCGGCAAGGTCTGGTGTCAGGGACCTAGCGTTATGCATTCCTATTTCCGCAATCCAGAGGCGACCGAGGAATGCCTCGTGCCAAGCGCTGTTGAAGGCGAGAGCGATTGGCTCGATACTGGCGA
>CAZAIG010000097.1:0-9319 GCA_964485135.1 uncultured Porphyrobacter sp.
GGGATGGGAACATCGGTCGCCTGCGCAGCGCGATATGCGGCGGTTCGGCAGGCGAGCGCGCTGCTGATCGTATTGGCCGATATGCCGCATGTCCCACTCAGCCATTGCCAAGGCTTAGTAGCTGGATTGGCGAAGAGCAGCGGCGACCTGCTCGCAACAAGCGACGGGCAGCGGGCCATGCCGCCTGCGATTTTCAATGCGTCGCAGTTTGATGCACTTGCCAATCTGAGCGGCGATCAAGGCGCACGGCATATGATCCGCGCTGCGGAAACGATCCCGCTCAAGCCCGAGCTGTTGATCGATATCGATACACCGGGTGATTTGGCGCGGGCCTAGCAAAATCATCCCTTACGTAACGTCACCCCTTCCATGGCGGGTCATGTGCTGCAATACCTTGCGTAACAGCTCACAATGAAAGGCCAACCATGAACTTGGATTTCAGCCCTGAAGAACTGGCATTTCGCGACCAAGTGCGCGCATTCATTGCCGAAAACTATCCCAAAGGTGTCGCGCCCGATGGCTTGCGCGATGATCTTGAGCCAGAAGACATGCTCGCTTGGCACAAAGTGCTGGGCGAAAAAGGTTGGTCCGTTCCGGCTTGGCCCGAAGAATATGGCGGCACTGGTTGGACCCCAACCCAGCGCTATATCTGGGGCGAGGAAAATGCCCGCGTCAATGCGATCATGCCGCTGCCCTTTGGTGTCTCCATGGTGGGTCCAGTGATCTACACTTTTGGCAATGACGAGCAAAAGGCGCAGCATCTGCCCGGCATTCGCAGCGGCGATGTATGGTGGTGCCAGGGCTATTCAGAACCCGGTGCAGGCTCTGATCTTGCCTCGCTCAAAACAACGGCCGTGCGCGATGGCGATCACTATGTGATCAACGGGCAGAAGACATGGACGACTTTGGCGCAGCATGCCGATTGGGGTTTCTTCCTCTGCCGGACCGATCCCGATGCGGCAAAACCGCAAGAAGGCATCAGCTTCATCCTTGTCGATATGAAAACGCCGGGTATCGAAGTGCGCCCGATCAAGCTGATTGACGGCGGCTATGAAGTGAATGAGACGTGGCTCACCGATGTGCGCGTGCCGGTCGAAAACTTGGTGGGTCAGGAGAATATGGGCTGGACCTATGCCAAGTTTTTGCTCGCCCATGAACGCAGCGGTATTGCCGGTGTTGCGCGGTCAAAACGCGGTGTTGAAAAACTGCGCGAAATTGCTGGCACCGAACAGCAAGATGGCGCACCTTTGATGGAAGATTTCGACTTTGCGCGCAAAGTCAGCCAGCTGGAAATTGATCTGTCTGCGCTGGAAATCACCGAGCTGCGCACGCTTGCAGGGGAACAGGCCGGCAAGGGTCCCGGTCCGGAAAGCTCGATCCTGAAAATCAAAGGGACGGAAATTCAGCAGCGCCTGACCGAGCTGACATTGGAGGCGGTCGGCCATTACGGGACGCCGTTCTACCCTAGTATTTCCGATGCGGGGTCAAACGATTATCCAATCGGTCCAGACTATGCTCAGCATGCTAGCTCGACCTACTTTAACATGCGCAAAACATCGATCTATGGCGGATCGAACGAGATTCAGCGCAACATTATCACGAAGATGATCCTCGGCCTTTAACGGCTTTGCAGGATCGGGAGAGAACATGTGGATTTCAACTTCACCGAAACACAAGAGATGGTGCGCGACGGGCTTTCCCGCTTGGTGCGCGAAGAATATGAATGGGAAAAGCGCGGCGAAGTGATCGCAAGCGATGCCGGCTGGCGCCCTGAAATTTGGGCGCAATTGGCAGAGCTGGGCATTCTTGGCATGCCGTTCAGCGAGGAAGATGGCGGCTTTGGCGGCGGCGCAGTCGATGCCATGGTCGTGATGGAAGAATTTGGCAAAGGCTTGGTCGTGGAGCCGTTTGTTCCGACCGTGGTTTGCGCTGGCGGTTTCTTGAAACACGCTGGCACTGCTGCGCAAAAAGACGAGCATTTGGGCGGCATTGTTGCAGGCTCCAGCCTGTTCGCATTCGCCTATGCAGAGCCGCGCGGACGCTTTGACTATGCCAATCTTGAAACCACTGCGAAGAAAGACGGATCAGGCTATGTGATCAATGGTCATAAGGCGGTTGTGATCGGCGCGCCATGGGCGACCCATTTGATCGTCTCTGCTCGCACTGGCGGCGCACAAGCGGATAAGGACGGTGTTTCGCTCTTTATCGTTGAGAAAGGCGCTGATGGTGTTGTGACCCGCGACTATCCAACGGTAGACGGTCGCCGCGCATCGGAAGTGTATTTTGAGAACGTCGCCGTTCCAGCTGAGGCATTGATCGGTGAGGAGGGCGCTGCTCTGCCGCTGATCGAACGCGTGACCGACGAAGCGATTGCTGCACAATGCGCTGAGGCTTGCGGAGCGATGAAAGTCGCGCATACGCTGACGGTCGACTATTCGCGCACCCGCAAACAGTTTGGCGTACCGATTGGCTCGTTCCAAGTGCTTCAGCACCGCATGGTCGATATGTACACAGAGTATGAGCAATCCGTTTCGATGACCTATCTTGCGACGCTGAAGCTCGAAGCAGAGGCAAAAGAGCGCCAACTGGCTGTGTCTTCCGCCAAAGTTCGCGTGGGTCAGGCAGCGCATCATATCGGCCAAGAAGCGATCCAGATCCACGGCGGTATGGGCATGACCGATGAAATGCAGATCGGGCATTACTTCAAACGGCTGACGATCTTTGACGCTGAATTTGGCAATGTTGATCATCATATGAAGCGGCATATCGCTCTGGCAAAGGGCTGATCCTAGGCGCTCGTTGCCCCAAGCTTGCACATGGCCCGATCTTGCACATAGGAAGTTTGACAGTTTGAAGCTTTCCCGCGACCCTCTACGTATCTGTACGAGGTTACGGAGATAGGGATCGGATCATGGCTTCATACAAACACGCACCGCGCAGCTTGGGCGTTGTCGTTTTCGCGACGCTGTTGGGCGTGGGCTTTGCATGGCTAGCCGGTTCCAATGGGATCGCAATGTCGGGGCTGACGGTATTTGTAATCTGTGCGGCCTGGGCGTTTTTCGTCAATTGGATGGCCTTTATTCCGGCGGCTATTGCTCAAACAGAAAAGTACTATGATCTGATCGGCGCGTTCACTTATATCACGATGCTTGCTTTGGCCTGTTACCTGTCAGCGCCGCTCGATGTGCGGGCGATAGTCGTTGCAGCCATGGTGGCAGTCTGGTCGCTGAGATTGGGGACGTTCTTATACAATCGGATCCATTCGGTTGGCGGGATTGATCAGCGCTTTGATAAGATAAAGGTCAACCCGCCCCGCTTTCTGGTGGCTTGGACACTGCAAGCGGTATGGGCGATAATCACCGCGGCGGCTGCGATCGTGGTCATCAGCGCGAGTGAGCGCGTGCCAATAGACATTTTCTTTTGGATCGGCAGCGCTGTTTGGGTTCTGGGCTTTGGACTTGAAGTGATTGCCGACCGGCAGAAAAGTGCCTTTCGCAAAGACCCCGATAATGCGGGCAAATTCATCGATAGCGGCCTGTGGAGCTGGTCGCAGCATCCCAATTATTTTGGCGAGATTGCGCTATGGACGGGCATCGTCATCATAGCATTCCCGCTGCTATCGGGCTGGTCATTCCTGGTCTTTGCATCGCCATTGTTCATTACTCTGCTGCTAACCAAAATCAGCGGTATCAATATGCTAGATGCGGCCGCAGAGGAGCGCTGGGGCGATGATGCGGATTATCAGACATACCGCCGCAATACGTCTAAGCTGATCCCGTTGCCCCCGATGGATTAGGCAAGCGGCGCTCAGCTGGCGGCTGCCATAAATCCAAGATCAGGCTGCGCAAAGCGTCCAATATTGGGCGACACGCTGGACAATTCTGATGCGCTGACTCCGAACCATTTGGCCAAGGTCGCGGAATATTCATCGACCGAGACTGTCGGGAGCAATCGACCGCGTCCAACCTGATCGTCGCTTTCGAGCGAGACTTGCGGTGCCGTCCCGTAGAATTGCCCGCCGTTTACGGCGCCGCCCATGATGAAATGGTGACCGCCCCAGCCATGGTCAGAACCGTCGCCATTAGAGGCCAGCGTTCGGCCAAAGTCCGATGCGGTGAAGCTGGTGACTTGGTTTTCTACGCCCAATTCCACCGTCGCGCGGTAAAACGCATCCATTGCATCATCGAGCTGACCCAGCAGACCTTCGTGTGTTCCGATAAGGCCGTCGTGATTGTCAAAGCCGCCCATCGACACCATGAACACCTGGCGGGTCACACCCAAACGGCCGCGCGCAGCGATCAGGCGCGCAACAACAGACAGCTGAGCAGCGAGCCGGTTGCCTTCGCCAAAATCGGTTGAGACTGATGTGTTCTCCAAAGCACTATTGACGAAACCGCCATATTCGATCGAGCGCGCATTCACCATGGAATAGTCGGCTTCTAAAAAGTGTCCGTGGCTGGTCGTGAGCAAGCTTTCCAGCGCGTTCGATGCAGCAGCAGAGCCATATAAGCGCGAATTGGTGACACCGCGGATCAACGTCGCTCCGTTCGATGACACTTGGTATGGAACGGCGGTCTCACCATTCATAAACACCGCATTACCCGTCGCATTGATAGCGGTGAACATGGAGTTGGTGTTGCTGGATAGGGCGAGGTCGCCCATGCGGCCACCCCAGCCAGAGCTTGACCCTTCGGGCTGCGAGCTTTGCCAAGTTGATTGTTGGTCATTGTGGGAAAACAGCTTGGCCGGGCGCGGGAAGCTCACGTTATTGCCGCTATCATACTGCGCTTTGGTCAGTGGGACGACCAGCGGGCCGACGTTGAGTAAGGGCGCCATTTGACCGCTGTCAAAGCGCGCTTTCAGCCGCGGCATGGTCGGCGCAAGCGCATATTGGATGTCGTCGGTTAGCGTTTGCGTGTCGGGCGGGTTCAGCACCGTGCCTGCTAGGCTGGCGCGAGACAGTGCAATGCCGCCTCCTTCATCCCCAGTGCCGCCGCGAATATTGGCATAGCGATTGTAATTGGTCGGATCGAACGGGATCAAAGTGTTGCCGTGATCATTCCCGCCATAGAGGAAAATGCACACCAGCGCTTTGTATCCCCCAGCTGAGGAAAAGGCAGCTGCCTCACCCATCCCGGCAAGGCCCAAAGCATAGGATGATCCCGCACCCAAAGCTGCCAATTGTCCCGAACGGCGCATGAAAGCGCGGCGGGAAAGCTCGTCTGTTTTGCTGATGAACATGCGTTTCTCTCCCTCAGCGCTGCACAATATATTCGTTGGATGCCATCACCAGCAGTATGGCGGCGTGAACGCGTTCAAGCTTGGTCGCTTCGTCGGAAGTTTCGAGCACGTTATAGTCATCAAGCGCCGTCAGAATGGTGGAACGCGACCCGTCCGTCAGTTGGCCGCCAGTATAGAGCAAGTCGATCCGGTCGAGCAGTGCAGTGCTATCATGGGCAATGTCGATTTCGGCGGCGTAATTGGTTGAAAAGTCGCGCATCCAAAACCCGCGCCCATCAATTGAGCGCTCCATGAAGTTGATATAACCAGCGACCGATGTTTCGTTCACGATTTGAAATTCTGGCGCGACCAAATTCATCTCTGCGCTCTGCGTACCAGCGGGCGTGTAGCCCGGGCGAAAGAAGTTGAACACCGATGGGGAACGCAAGGGCGCCTGACCCAACCGGTTTGCTGAATCGGACAAATTCCCGAGCCAAAACCCACCGCTGTAGGATCTGACTCCCGATGTGCGCGCCCACTGTGCAAAGCGCAGCATCGGCTCGCGCACCTTGCCATAGGTTGTATCGTTTAGGCCGTCTGCAGAGATCGCTTCATCGTCAAGCAGGATCGCTTTGAAGACCGCACGCAAGTCGCCCCGCGTGCCTGACCCATTATTGTTAAAGGCATTAGCGACCCTTTCAACGTAACCTGCACTGGGGTTGCTGGTGACAAGTCTTTGGATCATTTGCTTGCCAAAGAATGGCCCGACATTGGGGTGTTCAAACAATGCATCCAATGCAATGCGCAAGGATTCCTCTGGTCCCGTGCCCGCTGGAATAGTGGTGCCGAGGAAGGATTTTTCTTCCAAGGAATGGAAGCTTTGACTGCGCGGAAAGCGCCAGCGCGACGAATCTGCCGTCATCGGATTGCGCAAAAGCGAAGGATCGGGGATTTGGTAATTTCCGCCGTCGGGAGCGGGGAAGAAATTCACGCCCGTTGCGTCAAAGTCATAGCCAGTGAAGACCTTGGAAATTCCCGTCACATCTTCATTGGTGTAGGTTTCAATCGGCTCGCCGCCGCTGGTCCGCAATGTGCCATCATTGTTGAGTTCAAACAGGCCGATGGAGAACAGCTGCATCACCTCGCGCCCGTAATTTTCATCAGGTACGCGGCCAGTATTTGGGTCAGCTTTGCGATTGCCGCGCGTATTCAGAAATACGCCCATCGCCGGGTTGAGCGTAATGTCTTCAAGCAGATTGCGGAAATTGCCAAAGGCATTATCGCTGAGGATATCCCAATAAGCGCCCATGGCCGAACCCGGCCAAAGATTGCTGGCCGTGTTGGTTGAAACGACGAAAAACTCCGACAGAGCTAAAGCTACGCGGGCGCGAACGGGATTGGCGCCTGACAAAAGCTGGCTCCAGATCATCTGATCAGCAACTCCGCGACTAAAGACAAAATCTCTACTGGTCACGTCATCATACCCCTGCTCAGCAATGTAATCCTGCGCGGATTGGGCGTTGTTCGCGTTCATTTGCTGATTGAGCCAGGGTTCGTAGCCGCGTGAGCGTAGAGCAGTGATTTCGCCAGGAGATGCGCTGATTGAGGCGTGGAGGAGGAAGCGTGCGGCTTCTTCGTCAGTATCGGGTTTGACGACAGTTGGGGAGACCGTGCCGACCCCTGTACCGCCGCCGGTTCCACCCGAGGACCCGCCGCTTCCGCCGCAGGCTGCCGTCGCGATAGCCAGAGCGGAGACGGTGGCGGCCTTGGTGGCTGTCAGTCCGTTCTCTGCACTCTCTGCAGGCGCGTTTTCTTGAACGATTGGAGTTTCAGGAGTTTGAACGTTTTCGTTCTCCGCGCCCACGAGGTTTAATGTGTCGTTGTAATGGTCGCTCATTGGTCGTCCCGCTCCCCATCATTGTTGCGTCGTCGCTTACGCTCAATACCGCTTGTTTTTACAGATGCGGCTTAAACCGAAATCCTATTGGAAGCAGTAAACCGAAATCAATCATAATCGGGCCTTATTGCGGCGAAACTGGACCAAGTTTGCGGTGAGCCGTCCTTGGCGCGAGTCTGGCTGTTAGATTCCACACAGTCTTTGACAGTGAGATGAAAGCCCGCAATCAGGGCGATTGATGGCTGTTGACGGCAACAATGCAACTTTTGATCTGATCCTCCTTGGCGGCGGGCATGCGCATGTCGCTGTGTTGGCCGATTGGATAACGCGTGGCTTACCTGTGGTAAGCGGCGGTGAGGACGCGCGGGTGGCGCTGATCACGCCTTCGCCCTTCTTGCGCTACTCCGGAATGGTCCCTGGTTGGCTATCGAGGCAATATGGCAGGGATGATGGCCGCGTTGATCTTCGCGGGCTTGCTGAAAAGGCGGGAGCTACTTTTATCGAGGATCGCTGTGTCGCTCTCGATCCGGTTGCGAATTGCGTTGCGACGCAGAAGAGCGGCTCGATCCCTTTCCGTTTCTGCTCCGTGGATACAGGCGGAGTGGGGCGGGCGGCAAAGCTGCTTGGCGATGATCCCAGACTGCTTGATGTCAGACCGATCGATGACTTTGTCGAAGCAATTGCTGAGCATCAAGATTTGCAAAAGATCGCCGTTGTTGGCGGCGGCGGGGGAGGGGTAGAGATCGCCTTTGCATTAAGGAATAGGGAGCGGAACCGGGAACATCCTGCTCGGCCAGCCGATGTGGACGCTGAACCCAGCTGGGAAGGCTGCGCTGAGGTCTCGCTGATCACGGGCGCTGAGGGCCTTCTGCCTGACTTTGCACGCGGTCCGCGCGAGATGGTGCGCCGCGCGCTTGAGGCGCAGGGTATCACCGTGCTGGAGCATGATGCCGGGGTTAGAGATGGCGCCCTCCAAACGCGAGACCTACCCCAGACCTCGACAGATGACCCGCTCAAAACGGCGCAAATCATCGTCGCAGCGTTAGGCAGCGGCGCGCCCGATTGGCCAGCGGAAGCAGACCTCGATGTGGATGAGAACGGCTTTGTCGCGGTCGACAAATTTCAGCGTTCTATTTCTCACCCACACATCCTTGCCAGCGGCGATATCGCAGCAAGGCAAGATGTGCGGGTCCCCCGATCAGGCGTCCATGCCGTTCATACCGGACCAGTGCTGGCCAAAAACCTTCGCGCGATATTAGCAGGCAAAGAGCCGCAAGAGAGCTATCGGCCACGACCCGCCAGCCTCTACATTCTCTCGACCGCCGATGGAGAAGCGATTGCGGTCTACGGACCCGTTGCGACAAAGGCAGAATGGGCAAGCGGGCTGAAAGGATGGATCGACAAGCGCTGGATAGCCTCCTACGCCAAACTTGTGGGGTCAATGTAACCGCGCGCATCAGCGCGGCGTATTAGGGGTATGATGAAGAAAATTGCCATCCTTGCTGTAATTGCTGCGCTGATCGCTGCGTTTTTCTACTTCGGATTGAACGAGCGCCTGTCCGCAGACGGTATTTCCGGCACAATCGCTGAGATCGAGGCATTCCGCGCTGAGAATGCTGTGTTGGTTCTGGCGGTCTTCTTCCTCGTCTATGTCGCGGTGACGGCGGCCTCGCTGCCCGGTGCGGCGATCCTAACACTGATCGCGGGCGCATTATTCGGTCTGGCCACCGGCCTGGTCCTTGTCTCCTTCGCCTCGACAATGGGCGCGACGCTGGCCTTCCTTTCTTCGCGCTATGTCCTGCGCGATACGATAGAGGCGAAGTTTGGCGACCGGCTAAAGGCCATCAACGAAGGGCTGGAACGCGATGGCGCATTCTATCTCTTCTCGCTCCGCATGATCCCGGTCATCCCCTTCTTCGTCATCAATCTGGTGATGGGCCTCACGCGTATCAAAACTTGGACTTACGTATGGGTGAGCCAGCTCGGTATGCTGCTGGGCACAGCGGTCTATGTGAATGCGGGGACGCAGCTGGCGCAGCTTGATAGTTTGGAGGGGATTTTGTCGCCTTCGATACTCGGTTCGCTGGTCTTGCTCGGCATTGTCCCTTGGATTGCTAAAGCCATCATCGGCTGGCTGCAAAGGCGCAAGGTCTACCAAGGCTATGCCAAGCCCAAGAGCTATGACCGCAATATGGTGGTGAT
>CAZAIG010000098.1:0-4246 GCA_964485135.1 uncultured Porphyrobacter sp.
TTCGAACGCGTTTTTGCCTCGCCATCTTTGAACGGCGCGTCACCACGTCAGGCCAAGCTTTCACCCGATGGCCGCTATCTTACGGTATTGCGCAATCGCGCGGATGAGCGCGAGCGCTATGATCTGTGGGGCTTTGATCGGACAAGCGGTGAGTGGACGATGCTCGTGGATAGTGAGAAGCTGGGTACGGGCCGCGAGCTATCCGAAGATGAGAAGATGCAGCGCGAACGCGCACGTGTCGGCAATCTCAAAGGCATCATCTCTTACCAATGGAATGCCGACGGATCGGGCGTGCTCGTGCCATTGGATGGCGATCTCTATCTGGCAAAGCTCGATGGTAGCGTGACGCGGCTCACCGATACCGAGGAAAGTGAGCTGAATCCCAAACTCTCGCCGGGTGGCGCGTATTTGTCCTTCGTGCGCGACCGGCAGTTGTGGGTAGGCACAGTTGGTGAGGACCCAGCGCCGATCACTCCGAAAGAGGGTGATACGATCCGTTGGGGCGAGGCCGAGTTTGTCGCTCAGGAGGAAATGAGCCGCACTAACGGCTATTGGTGGTCGCCAAATGACAGCCGATTGGTCGTCCAGCGCACCGACGAAAGCGGCGTGGCTATAGTGAAACGCGCGGCCATTGGTGCGAGCGGCACTAAGGTGTTCGAGCAGCGGTATCCCTTTGCCGGTTCTGACAATGCGATTGTCGAATTGTATGTGATGGATGCCAATGGCCAAAACCGCGTGAAAGTCGATCTGGGCGAGGACACAGACATCTACCTTGCTCGCGTCGATTGGGCACCGGACGGATCGCTCTATGTCCAGCGCCAGAACCGCGAGCAAACCGTGCTCGATATGCTCAAGGTCAATCCGGCGACGGGGGAAAGCGAAGTGCTTTTCACTGAAAAGGCTGCAAGCGAAGATTATTGGATTAACCTGTCTGACAATTATAAGTTTCTGAAAGATGGCACGCTGATCTGGTGGTCAGAGCGAAGCGGTGTCGGACAGCTCTATTCGCGAGGATTGGATGGAAGCTGGGAGCAATTGACCGATGGTTCTGAACCTGTGACCAAGCTCTTGGGCGTCGATGAGGACTTGGCGACTGTGTATTATCAAGCGGTCGATGGAGTTCTTGCGCAGCATGTCTTCGTTAACAGCTTTGCAGGCTCGAAGCGCCTAACTGAGAACGGATTCACCCATTCCGCCAGCATGGACGGGGCAGGCAAAACGATGCTGATCACTCGCTCTAGCCACAATCAGCCGCCGCAAAGCTACATCGCCGACAGCAAGGGCAATCGGCTCGCATGGCTTGAGGAGAACGCGCTGGATGCCGATCATCCTTACACGCCGCATCTCGCCAGCCATCGTCCCGCACAGTTCGGCACGATCAAAGCGGCGGACGGCACAACCGATCTGCATTACAAGATGGTCACGCCTGAGATGGATGCTGGCAAGAAATACCCCGTCTTCTACTACCATTATTCCGGCCCCGGCCCGCAGATCGTTACAAAGGGGTGGGACGGCGCGCTCCAGCAGGCGGTCGTCGATGCGGGTTACATCTGGTTTGAGCTGGACAATCGCGGCAGCGCCAACAGAGGCGTGGCGTTTGAGCAGCCGCTCTACCGCGCGATGGGCGGGGTTGAGGTGGATGATCAGCGCGAAGGAGCAAAGCATCTCAAAACGCTGCCCTTTGTCGATCCGGACAAAATCGCGATCTATGGCTGGTCTTATGGCGGCTATATGACGCTAAAGCAGCTTCAGGCTGATCCCGGGCTCTTCGCAGCAGGCATTGCAGGCGCGCCCGTGACCAAGTGGGAGCTTTACGACACGCATTATACAGAGCGTTTCATGGGTGATCCGCGCGAAGTTCCCGAAGCTTACGAGAAAGCCAATGCGATGGCGGATGCGACCAAGATCACCGATCCGCTCCTGCTGATCCACGGCATGGCGGATGACAATGTGGTGTTCGAGCATTCATCCGAACTGATTGCGGTTCTGCAAGAGGGCAATGTCCCCTTCGAGATGATGCTCTACCCCGGCTATACCCACCGGGTCGCGGGCGAGAATATCTCACCGCATCTGTGGAACACCATGTTTCGCTTTTTGGAAAGCCACGGCGTTACACCGCCCGAATAGCCCCGCAAGAAATATGAAGGGCGGCGCATCTCGGGGGGAAGAAGGCCGCCCTTCCGGTTTGGTGTGGGGCACCGAGACTGAGACGGATCGATCGTCTTTGTCGATCGCAGCGACCGACTGGGGGACAACCGATAGGGACCATTTGCCTCTGTCTGAAGTGGTTATGAAGCCCACAACATTAGGACCGTATAAAATTTTGCGGTTAGGTTAGAATTTACCATCACCTAGGAATTCTACTGGGCCTGCAGCGACCTTGCATACGCTTTCCGCTTGCTTATCGGCGCACTTGGGGGCAGCGCAGCGGCGAACACAGCGCAATTATGGTTTTGGAGAAGTGAACGTGGGTTACCGGGTGGCAGTTGTCGGCGCGACAGGCAATGTCGGACGCGAAATGATGGCAGTGCTGGCTGAGCGGGAATTCCCTATTGAGGAAGTGGCAGCGGTGGCTTCTTCACGCTCGCAAGGCAGCGAAGTGGAGTTCGGCGAGACCGGAAAAATGCTCAAATGCCAGAATATCGAGCATTTCGATTTTGCCGGATGGGACATCGCCTTGTTCTCGGCTGGATCAGGCCCGGCCAAGGAATATGCGCCCAAGGCCGCAGCGGCAGGCTGCGTGGTGATCGACAATTCCTCGCTTTACCGCATGGACCCCGACGTTCCGCTGATCGTGCCGGAAGTGAACCCCGATGCGATTGACGGCTATTCCAAGAAAAACATCATTGCCAATCCCAATTGCTCGACCGCGCAAATGGTTGTCGCGCTCAAACCCTTGCACGATGCGGCCGGTATCAAGCGCGTTGTCGTCTCGACTTATCAATCGGTATCGGGCGCGGGTAAATCGGGCATGGATGAACTGTTTGAGCAATCCCGCGCGATTTTTGTGGGCGATCCGGTGGAGCCGGCCGCATTCACCAAACAGATCGCCTTCAACGTGATCCCGCATATTGATGTGTTCTTGGACGATGGATCGACCAAGGAAGAGTGGAAGATGGTGGTCGAGACGAAGAAAATTCTCGATTCGCGCATCAAGCTGACCGCCACCTGCGTGCGCGTGCCCGTGTTTGTGGGCCATTCGGAAAGTATCAATATCGAGTTTGAGAAAGAGCTTTCGGCCGAGGCTGCGCGCGAAATCCTGCGCGAGGCGCCCGGCATCATGCTCGTCGATAAGCAGGAAGATGGCGGCTATGTCACGCCGGTCGAAAGCGCTGGCGATGGTGCGACTTACATCAGCCGTGTGCGCGAAGACCCGACGGTCGAGAACGGGCTGAACATCTGGTGCGTGTCGGACAATCTACGCAAAGGCGCAGCGCTCAACGCTGTGCAAATCGCGGAATTGCTGGGGCGCACACATCTGAAAAAGGGGTAAGCTGCGCAGCCTATGCCGCGAAACCCTCTCAAATGGCTCCTTTGCTTTGCGCTATCGCTGGCTAGCGCGGCCTGTGCGCATTCTTCGTCAAAGGCCGAAGAGCCGACGCAGGAGCTGGCCCAGGGCCTCCAACACTTCGTCTTTATCGGCGGTGATGAGCTGGCCGATCATAGGCGGCTGACTGCGCGCGATGACATCGATGGCGCGCAGGTCATTTACACTTGGCGCGCACTGGAACCGCGCAAGGGCGCATATGATTTCTCCAAGATTGAGCGCGATCTGGCGCTGGCCGATAGGCTGGGAAAGAAGCTATTCGTGCAGGTGCAGGATCGGTTTTTCCTGCCCGAAAGCCGCTATATTCCCGAATATCTGCTGACCGATCCGATCTATGGCGGCGGCCTTGTGAGGCAAGAGGATAATGCGGGCGAAGGCGTGGCCAAGGGATCAGGCTGGGTCGCGGCACAATGGAACCCGCATTTGCGCAAACGCTATCAAGCTCTACTGGCTGCTTTGGGTGATCGCTTTGACGGGCGCATTTACGGCCTCAACCTGCCTGAGACGGCGATTGAAGTGCCGCTCGAAGAGGGCGCGCCCGATGGCTTTTCATGCGATATCTATTTCGGCGCAGCGATGGAGAATATTGCTGCGGCGCGCGCAGCCTTCGATCAAAGCTATGTCGTGCAATATGCCAATTTCTGGCCGTGTGAATGGGACAATAGCCATGCATATATGAGCCGCATTTTCGGCTTTGCG
>CAZAIG010000098.1:4346-6222 GCA_964485135.1 uncultured Porphyrobacter sp.
GCCAAGGTTTGAAAGGTTCCGATGACCCTATCCGCTGATCTCTTTTTCTCGTTTCGCTCGCCATACAGCTATCTTGCGATTGGCCGCTATCGCGCGCTCGCGCAAAGCCATGATGTCGACATCACTCTGCGCGTCGTGTGGCCGATTGCGATCCGCGATCCCGATTTGCTTTTCACCGGCAATCCGGCAGCGCCGCGCTATATCCTGATGGACAGCTTTCGTGCGGCTCAGCATTTGGGCATCCCCTTTCGCTGGCCGCGCCCCGATCCGGTGGTGCAGGATTTGGCGACCCGCGAAATTGCGACAGAGCAGCCCTTGATCCGCCGCATTTGCCGCTTGGGTCAGGCCGCCAGCCGCGCGGGCAAGGGGCTCGACTTTGCTTATGAAGTCTCGAAAGTCATCTTTGATGGAACGGTCGATAATTGGGACGAGGGCGATCATTTAAGCGCAGCCGCTGCGCGCGCGAGTCTAGACCTGGGCGAGCTGGAAGCGGAAGCAGCGTCAGACCAAGCCGCGCTCGATGCAGAAATCGCCGCCAATCAGGATGCGCTGGAGGTAGCGGGCCATTGGGGCGTGCCGACGCTGGTTCTCGATGGGGAGCCGTTCTTCGGGCAAGACCGGGTCGATATGGCCGTTTGGCGGATGGAGCAAAAGGGACTGGCGAAGCGGTGAGCGGCATATCGAGTAGCACTGTCCCATCCTTCGATGGCGAGCACTTGGCCGTTCACGAGATTGGAGAAGGCAGGCCGGTTATCTTGATGCATGGCCTATTCTCTTCCGCACAGATGAACTGGATAAAATTCGGCCATGCAGCCTCGCTTGCAGAGGCTGGTTTCCAAGTGATCATGCCCGATCTGCGCGCGCACGGGGACAGCGCGAAGCCGCATGAGGCGAGTGCGTATCCCGAAGGAGTACTGACCCGCGATCTGGAGGCGCTTGTCGCGCATTACGCGCTGGACGATTATGACCTTGTCGGATTTTCCTTGGGAGCACGCACTTCGGCCAAGGCTGTGATTGACGGGCTTTCCCCGTGCAAATTGGCGCTATGCGGTATGGGTTTGGAAGGGCTGGCGGGATGGGCGCAGCGCTCAGCCTTCTTCATTGATGCGATTGACCGGTTTGATGACATTCAGCGGGGCGATCCCGCCTTCATGGCCAAGAGCTTTATGAAAACCATGAATATCGACCGCGTGGCGGCGCGATTGCTGCTGGGCGCTGTCGATGATGTTAGCCGCGAAGATCTCGCCCGCATCACCATGCCAACGGCGCTGATTTGTGGTGACAAGGATCAGGACAACGGATCGGCACAAGATCTGGCGCAGGCCGTGGCGGATGGGCGCTATATCGAAATCCCCGGCACGCATATGAGCAGCGTGGCCGAGGGCGCGCTGGGCGATGCTCTGGTGGAATTCTTGGGAGAGCAATAATGGTCAGCAAGCGCAGGTTTCTGATCTTCTGGATTGGCGGTTTGATCGCTTTTGCCGTGGTGATCTCGCTGGGGCAGCCGCTTGCCATTGCACAAGTGCCCGGCGGCATTCTCGACCATCAAGCGGCAGGAACCCGGGCGAATGTTGATTTTATTCAGCAATCCTGGGCGAGGGAGGGGCTATCGAACACCGCCTTTTCCGCGATGCTGGGTGACCTCGCGTTCATCGGCATTTACGGGATTGGCTGCGTTTTGGGCGGGCTGTATTTTCGCGCTCAGGGTGCGGGTTTCCTAAAGCGGATAGGCACGCTCGCTTTAGCTGCGGGTCTCATTTTTATTGTGACTGACTATGCCGAAACCATTGCCCAGATTGTCCAGCTCTACCGCAATGAAGGCAGCGACACGCTAGCCGGATTGGCGGCGACCGCGCGCCCGATCAAATTTGTGAGC
>CAZAIG010000098.1:6322-9301 GCA_964485135.1 uncultured Porphyrobacter sp.
TCGTTAAAAGCGCGCAATTTGCGGCTATGCAGCCGGTCGCCCTCATCGCGCAGGCGCTTGCATGCCTCCAGTCCGATCTGGAGGTGCGCTGCGATCGCTTCTTCGTAGAATTTGTTGGCTTGGCCGGGCAGTTTTATCTCGCCATGCAGCGGCTTGTCAGAGACACACAGAAGCGTTCCATAAGGCACACGGAAACGGTACCCTTGTGCCGCGATGGTCGCGCTTTCCATTTCGACTGCAATCGCGCGGCTTTGCGAGAAACGCTTGGCTGAGCTGGAGTAAAGCAGCTCCCAATTGCGATCATCGGTGGTGACAACGGTGCCTGTGCGCATGCGTTGTTTCAGGTTCGCGCCTTGTGATCCGGAGATTTCCTCCGTTGCGCCGGCAAGAGCTTGCTGAACTTCGGCAATAGGGGGGATCGGCACTTCGGGAGGAAGCACCGCATCCAGAACATGATCGTCGCGCAAATAAGCATGGGCGAGGACAAAATCGCCGATCTTTTGGCTGGAGCGAACACCGCCGCAATGGCCGATCATCATCCACGCATGCGGGCGCAATACAGCGAGGTGATCGCAAATCGTCTTCGCATTGCTGGGGCCGACGCCAATGTTAACGAGCGTGATGCCCTGACCATCTTGACGGATGAGATGATAGGCGGGCATTTGGTGCTTGCGCCATGCGGTGTCGGACAATTGCTGGTGCGCGTTATCGGTCTTCGCATCAATATTTAGGCCGCCAGCGCCCGTCAGCGCGTTATAGCCATCCTTGCCGAGCTGCTGTGCGCCCCAATCAACAAATTCATCAACATAGCGGTGATAGTTGGTAAACAGGATGAAGTCCTGAAAGTCTTCAACGCGTGTCCCAGTATAGTGAGCGAGACGGGCAAGCGAGTAATCCGTCCGCAATCCATCGAATAGCGAGAGCGGCATGGCGGCGGCTTCATCAAATTCGATGCCATCGGCCAGTTCGTCTCCGATCAGTGCGAGGTCGGTCGAAGGGAAAAGCTTGGCAATCTCTTGCGGTTCGATGCCGACCATCGCCGCGCCTGCACCGCCATCAAGCACATAGGGGAAGGGGATTTCCTGATCCGACCGGGCAACGTCAATGCTAACGTCATATTCTGACGTAATCAGCTCAAGCTGCTCTTTAAGGTAGGGCGCGAAAAGGTCAGGGCGCGTGATCGTGGTGGTGTAGCTGCCCTTTTGCTCAAGCCGTCCAAAAGCGCGCGACCGGTCAAGAGGTTCGCTAATGCCTGAATAGGTGAGGCGCAGCTCAGGATAGGTATAGGCACCGTTTGTGCGCTTTGCGGGATCGGGCACTTGGCCCTTGCTTCCAAAAGCAATCACATCTTCGCGCAGGCTTGCAACTGCCTCATTATAATGCGTTTGAAGCTGCGCGATGATAGTGTCGATAGATTGCATAATTGCCTTTCTAAGCAGTGGATGTGAAATTTCAAAGTCAGGGGGACAAAGTCAGCGAATAGGCTTGCTTACAAAAAGGGCGCGAAGCTTATTCAGCCGCGCGCCCCGATTGCTTGAGAAATGAAGTTGGGGGCTAGCCAGCGTCTTCCTCTTTTGTTTCGTCTGCAGCAGGCGCTTCAGCAGGAGCCGCGGCCTCTTCGGCTGCTACTTCTGCTTCAGCAGCATTTTCTTCAGCGATCTTTTCCGCTGTGCCTTCTTCAAGCATATCAGCAGGAATTTCGCCCGGCTCAAGCTCTGGATTGACCGCTTCTTGGAAACCTTCGCCCGATGCAGCCGCTTGCTCTTCTTCGAACATCTGCGCCAGCACGTCGACACCTTGGCTTTGCAGTTCAGCTTCATCGTCAGAGCGCGCGACATTGGCTTTCACCGTCACACGCACTTCTGGGTGAAGCGCGACCGTTACATCGTGCATGCCGATGGTTTTGATCGGGCTGCCCATGACGACTTGTTTTTTGTCAACCGAGTGACCTTGTTCCGTCAGGCCAGCAACGATGTCGCGGACATTGACTGAGCCATAGAGCTGACCAGCGTTGGACGCAGCGCGGATAAGGATAACCTCTGCGCCATCAACTTTGCCGCCCGCTTTTTCCGCTTCAGTGCGGCGCTCTGCGTTCTCTTTTTCAAGCCGTTCGCGGTTTGCTTCAAAAACAGCTTTGTTAGCCGCATTGGCTCGCAGCGCTTTTTTCTGCGGAAGCAGGAAATTGCGCGCATAGCCGTCTTTCACATTGACGACATCGCCAATTGTGCCGAGCTTTTCGATCCGTTCAAGGAGAATGATATCCATGTCGTTTCTCCTCTATTTCACGATGTAGGGCAGCAGGCCGATGTGGCGCGAACGCTTGATCGCTTTGGCGAGTTCGCGTTGCTTCTTGCCTGATACAGCAGTGATACGCGACGGGACAATCTTGCCGCGCTCGGACATAAAGCCCTGCAGCAGACGAACGTCTTTGTAATCAATTTTCGGGGCATTCTTGCCAGAAAACGGGCAAGATTTGCGGCGGCGGAAGAAAGGACGTGCCATTAGTCGCGCTCCTCACGGTCAGACCGGCGTTTGCGGTCGCGGTCATTCTTGCGCATCATTACCGATGGGCCGTCTTCATGCTCGTCGACACGGATAGTCATGTAGCGGATCACATCTTCGTTGATGCGGGTTTGGCGTTCAAGCTCTTCGACAACAGCGCCGGGGCCGTCGATATTGAGCATCACGAAGTGTGCTTTGCGATTGCGGTCGATTTTGTATGCAAGCGACTTAAGGCCCCAAGTTTCAGTCTTGGTCACCTTGCCTTTGCCTGCTTCGACGATTTCGGTGGCTGATGCCGCCAGCGCGTCCACTTGGGCCTGCGAGAGGTCCTGACGCGCGAGAAAGATATGCTCGTATAGAGCCATCTTCGCTTCCTTTCATTTTCATGCCGATCGTTGGCTGGTTCGCAGCGAATCTGCGGGGCCCCTCCGGCTTTCTTGATACCGCCCTTTTCCAAGGCGATGCGCGCACATAGCG
>CAZAIG010000099.1:0-7935 GCA_964485135.1 uncultured Porphyrobacter sp.
TCCACTACCGCTGGTTCTGCATCCGACACATTCCGAGATACAATTTCTGATCCCGCCTGAGGCAACTCTGCTTTCTTTGCAGCAGGAGCGTCCGACTTCAGAGCTTTGCGCATTTGGCGCGGTGCATCGCGCAGAGATTTTGGCGGGGCCGCAGGAACAAAACCGTCCAATCCAAACGCGCCATTGGCGCGTTCAAAAAGCGATTCGCCCGCGCTTGCTGGCCGCGCATTTCTGAGAGAGATTTTCTTATGTTCTGTCATTCCATCTACCTCAGGCAACTGCCCCAACTTGGATAAATTCAATCACGAGCAGGATCGCAAAGACCCCGATCAACGCGGCACATGCCCCTGCCCATTGTTTCAAACGCTTGGCTTGAAGCGCGCGGCCTGCCTCTTTCACAGTCATCGAGATTGACCCGATCACTGGCAGATCCATCGTGCGTTCCAGTTTCGACGTCGTGCTGAAGGTTGAGCGCATCTGGCTCATCGCAAAGGCGGCACCAGCGCCCGCTGCACAGCCGAGGAACAAGACCCCGAACAGCAGCAATGGACGGTTGGGTGCCGCTGGTTTGCGCGGCACAACAGGCGGATCAATCACGTTGAACTTGAAAGCACTGCGATTCGTATCAACCTCACCGCGCAGACGGATTTCTTCCCGGTCGTTGAGAAGATCATCATATTTCGTCTTGAGCACTTCATAGTCGCGGCTGATGCGGTTCGCCTCTGCTGCCACTTCTGGCTCGGTTGCTTGGCTTGCCATCAGGCCAGCAATTTCCGCCTGCAAAGCTGCGCGGCGCGCATTCATTGCCTGCACGTCACCTTGTCGTTCAGCCTTGATCGCAAGCAGCGAAGAATAGGCTGGGTTAGGCTGGCTAGTTGTCGTTGCGGTTGGAGCTCTTTCACCGGCTGCTTGGCGCTTTAGAATTGCGACTTGGCGCCGGCTCGACACCACATCGGGATGATTGTCGGTCAATCCGCGTCCACGCAGCTGTGCCAACTGTGCTTCGGCCTGAGCCAAAGCAGCGCGTGCACCGCTTTCGCGCGGAGCCGGAGTGAAACCAGAAGAGATTGTCGGCGGCGTGCCAGCCAATTGCCCTTCCACTGCTGCCAACGCGCTTTGTGCGCCGGCCAAATCACCATCCACGCCGCGCAATTCTGTGCGCGCCTGCTGGATCTTGGTTGCCAAAGTGGTCGAACCACCGATCAGTTCTGGATATTGCGATTCGAACTGAAGACGCTTTTGTTCAGCAGCTTCAAGGCGCAGTTTCTGTTCTTCCAGCTCTTTGTCGAGGAAAACAATCGTATCGGCGATCTGATTGCGATTTCCGGCGATGTTCTCCTCGCGGAAAATATCGATCAACTTTTGCACCACATCACGCGCCAGAGCCGCGTTCTCAGCATCGCTGTAGCCGCCTTTGCCGATAGACGCGGTGAGTTCAAAGAGGTTGTCCTCTTCGCTAGTCACTTCCACATCCTTGCCGAGCCTAGCAATCGCTTCGTCCATGTCGCCGCGATCTTCGATCTCTTCGCCAAGCTTGGTCGATTGGATCACTTTTTCCAAGTTGACCGAGCTCGCCAGTGTCTGACGAACGCGCATGATCTCTTGCTTGCCATCGCCCGCAATCTTCATCTGATCAGAAAGCACGTCTTCCAGGTCAACATAGATCCGCGCCTTGGCTTCATATGTGTTGGGGATCATCGCAACAACGAGCCAACCCAAAATGCAGACCACCCAAGCGACGGCGAGTGCCAGCCACTTGCGGTGCCACACCGAGTAGAGCGCCGCGCGCAGTTCTTCGAATACTTCGTTCATGCTGTCACGCGGCCCTTAAAAGGTGCTTTCAGGAATGATGATGGTGTCGCCTGGCATCAGCAGTACGTTGGCCCTGCTGTCGCCTTTCTTCAGAAGGTCAGACAGGCGCAGGCGGTATTCCTGCGTCTTGCCAGTGCGGCGGTCGATACGGATCAGCTTGGCGCGGTTGCCCGCTGCAAACTCGCCCAGACCGCCCACAGCGATCATAGCATCAAGCACAGTCATCTTAGCGCGGTATGGAATGGCCAAAGGCTGCGCTGTCGAGCCGACGACTTTAACCTGCTGATCGAATGAGCCGACGGCTTCGTTCACGATCACAGATACAATCGGGTTCTCGATATATTGCGAAAGCTGCAAGCGGATGTCTTCTTGCAGCATGGTCGGCGTCTTGCCCGCAGCGGGAAGGTCACGAACCAGCGGCATGGTGAGGCGTCCGTCGGGGCGCACGCGAATCTTATCCGCTGAAAGCTCTGGATTGCGCCAAACATGAATGCTTAGCTCGTCATTCGCGCCAATAGTGTATTCTTCGCTTTGTGAACTTTGGATCGCTGAGGCGCTGGCTGGCGGCAATTCTTGCCCGCTTCCAGAAGCACAACCACTCAATATAGTAAGGGAAGTTAGCGCAGCCGTGCTAAGAAACGCAGCGCGCTTTGTCGGTAAGGTAAACTTGGCCATCTATATATATCCTTGCCTTGGCAGACGAGGATGGACTGATGAAGCAGGAGCGACCCGCCAGCCCACGCTCGTGGAAACAGGCATCCCTCCTCCCCAAAAAGGGTGAACAAAATGTTAGGATTACTGGGTTTCTCTTAGTCTTTCCCGTTATGGGACAGTGCGTTAGCGTTTTGTTTACGCCAGAATTTCACCAGCCGGCCCTTGGCCCAAGAAGCTGGCTGGCGACGCGCTCGCGCCGTATGCGCCCGCGCAATAGACGGCGATTATGTCGCCCACGTCAGCTTTAGGAAGCATTGCCTTATCAGCCAGCCGGTCGAGCGGCGTACAAAGACAGCCGACAACATTCACCTCTTCAACCGGTTGATCTTCAATGCGATTCGCAATGGCCACTGGGTAATTGCGGCGCACGACCGTTCCGAAATTGCCCGATGCAGCCAGCTGATGGTGCAATCCGCCATCGGTAATAAGGTAAACAGAATCGTGACTCAGTTTCCGGTCCACAATCTTGGTTAAATAAACGCCCGATTCACCAACCAGGAAACGTCCCAGCTCAATGCACAAATCGGTTTCGGTCAAATTGGCAGGCAGTTTTTCAAAACGCTCCGCCAATGCGCCTCCGATGCGCTTTAAATCAATCGGCTTATCACCATGGAAATAGGGAATACCAAAGCCACCGCCCATGTTCAGCTTAGGCAGGTCAACGCCGATTTCACCCGCCAAACTATCTGCCAAATTCAGAACATTACCCTGCATTTCTATCAAAGCATCTGAATCGAGAGACTGACTGCCGGTAAAGATATGTAACCCTTTGAACACTGCGCCCGCCGCAATGATCTGCTTTGCCAAAGCGGGCACTCTGTCAGTATCAAGGCCAAAGGGTTTAGCGCCCCCACCCATCTTCATGCCTGAACCGCGCAGTTCAAATTCCGGATTCACTCGGATCGCCATTTTCGGCGCGATCCCAAGGCGCTCTGCAATGGCGAAAGTTCGTGCTGCCTCGCCTTCGCTTTCACAATTTAGCGTAGCGCCTGCGCGCACGGCCGCTTCTAACTCCTCGTCACGCTTGCCGGGTCCAGCAAAGCTTACTCGCTTAGGATCGATACCAGCGGCCTCGATCATCGCAAGTTCACCGGCCGAGGCAATGTCTAAGCCATCGACCAGTCCGGCCATATATTTAAGGACCGGCGCAAAAGGGTTGGCTTTCACAGCATAATTGATGCCCAACCGCTGCGGCATTGCGCTGCGCAATTCCGCCATTCGCGCATCCAATTTCGCTTTGGAATAGACGAACAAAGGCGTTCGCCCAGCTTCCTCGACAAGCTGACTTGCGGGCTTGCCGCCTACGCCCAATTCCCCGTTGATGATCTCAAATCCACTAGGGATCGGGCCCAAAGGTTTGGGTTTGGAGGCTCTTTCAGCGCGACTCATGCGGCAAACTCCTGCATTAGAGCAGTCCGGTCAATCTTACCGTTTGGATTAAGCGGCATGGCGTCTTTCCAGTGATATTCCTTAGGGTGCATAAAGTTTGGCAGTTCTTTTGAAAGCGCTTTAGCCAACGCCTTGCTATCGGCGGGACTGCTTTGTTCAGCGCGCACCACTAAATGCACAGCATGCCCAAGCCGTTCATCCGCAATACCCAAAGCGACAGCCTCAGCGACTAGACCAGTTGCAAGTGCGGCTTCTTCGACTTCAGCAGGGCTAATCCGGTTGCCCGCCGATTTGATCATCGCATCGCGCCGACCAACAAAATACAAAAGACCATTGCCTGCGCGCTTTACTCTATCCCCTGACCATACAGCCATGCCCCCATATTCTGATGCCTCAGGTGCCGGTTTAAAGCGCTCTGCAGTGCGCTCTGGATCTTGCCAGTACCCTTGCGCGACCAATGGCCCGCAATGCACCAGCTCGCCCTCCTCATCGGGTTTAGCGACTTCGCCGGCATCATTGATCACCAATATTTCAGCAAAGGGGATCGCGGTGCCCATACTAGTGGGATGCTCATCCACCAAAGTTGGATCAAGATAGGTGGAGCGAAACGCCTCTGTAAGCCCGTACATGGGATAGAGATTAGCCTGCGGGAACTTGGCGCGCAGGTCGCTTACCAGATCGGTTGTGAGCGCTCCGCCGCTATTGGTGAGCCGGCGCATTGACCCGCTGGCCTCTGCATTCCAATCAAGCTCGGTCAATTGCACCCACAATGGGGGCACGGCGGCCAATGTGGTAATCTTATGCGCGGCGCAAGCCTTCACGACGTCACGGGGAAAGAGGTAGTCGAGCGGAACAACACATCCGCCCGCATACCAAGTCGACAGCAATTGGTTCTGCCCATAGTCAAATGACAACGGCAAGACTGACAAGGTGACATCGTCTGCCGCCATTTTGAGGTAGCTCGCGACGCTGACCGCTCCCAGCCACATATTCGCATGGGATAGCATGACGCCTTTGGGACGGCCAGTAGAGCCAGAGGTGTAGAGAATTGCAGCAAGATCATCGGGATCAGCGTCAGACAAGCCCAGCGTCAACCCTGCCTCACTCGCGGCTTCTAACGCGGCATCTTCTGCCCAGACAGCACAGCCTTCGGCTGTATCGCCTTCTTCCAAGGATTTTAATCGCGCTGCATTGCCAATAAGCATCACTGCGCCGCTATCGTCCAAAATATGTTTAACCTGCCCGCGTTTTAGCAGCGGATTGATCGGCACATGCACAAGGCCCGCTCGCGCTGCGGCCAGCGGCATCAGGCACGTAAGCTCTCCCTTTGCCGCCCAAGTCGCAACCCGAGCGCCCTTCGCTGTGACTTGCGCCGCCAGCCATCCAGCAATTTCGCAGATACGCTGTCTTAACTCCTGATGTGTAAAGGCCTTATCACGCAAGACCAATGCACGGTCGTCATCCACCCCGCATTGCGCAAGGTGGTCAATCGGTTTGGGTGTTGGATCAAGCGAAGGGGACATGGGGTTCCTAGGAAGGTATGATTGAGTGACAGCGTCCAGCTACCACGATACGGTTAACGTTCTCCAAGGGCTCTGTCAGCCTGCGCCTTCGCCTTTTGAACGGTCAGAGTGGTTTTCGCTTTTGGCCGACAGCGGACTGACCCCGCTGGTCGTTTTGGCAAACGATGGGGAAAGCTCCGCCGCGCTGGCTTTGACTGAGGCGAATGGCCGGATCGAACCCCTGCGCAATTGGTACAGCTTTACATGGCGTCAGCTCGCTTCTGAAGGACCAGCGGGTGAGAAGCTGCTCAAAGAAATCGCTGCGCAATTGCGCGGCCGCGCGCACCGCGTGACTTTGTGGCCCGTACCCGAAGAAGATGGCTCTGCCTCTCGCTTGGAACGGGCCTTTGCCGCGGCGGGTTGGTCTGTGGAACGAACTCAATGCGATGAAAATCATGTCCTGCCCGTCAATGGACGCAGTTTCGCGGAATATTGGGCGAGCCGCCCGGGCCAAATGCGCACCACGCTGAAACGCAAAGCGAAGAAAGTGGATGTACAGATCCTCCAGAAATTCGATGCAGCAGCTTGGGATGCCTATGAAACCATCTATGCGGAAAGCTGGAAAACAGCGGAAGACCAACCGCAGCTGCTGCGCCGTTTTGCTGAGCAAGAGGCCGCATCTGGCCGTCTTCGCCTGGCATTGGCGCATCACGAGGGCACGCCCGTCGCCGCGCAGTTCTGGACCGTTGAAGACGGCACCGCCTACATTCACAAACTCGCCCATTTGGAAAGCCACAAGAAATTGTCGGCGGGCACAACGTTGACCGCCGCTCTTTTCGAGCATGTGATCGACATTGACCGCGTCGAGCTGGTCGATTTCGGCACTGGCAATGATCGGTATAAGGTCGATTGGATGGAAGAAGTTCGTCCGCGCTTTCAGCTCGATTGCCTTGATCCTGCGCAGGCAAAGGCATGGGCCCCGCTGGCAAAACGCCGCTTCAGCGCAATGCGCAGCACGCTTGCAAGCCGTGCAGAGCAAAGCTAAGCGCAAATTTCGATTTTCCGCTGAGGAAGTGTGAGCGACCAATGAGTGAAATGGCCATGGACAATATTGGTGCGGCATCTGACGGGGAACCGCAAACGGAACCTGCGGTTGAGGCGGCCAATTTGCAGCTCAAAGCGATCCTGTGTGATGTGCTCGGACTTGATCCTGAGGATGCCGCGGAATTCGACGATGATACCGGACTATTCGGCCATTTGCCCGAGCTCGATTCAATGGCGGTGGCTGGCCTGCTCACCGAGATGGAAGACCGTCTCGATATCATTATCGAGGATGAAGATGTCGACGGCGAAATGCTGGAAACCTTTGGCGGCTTGCTTGACTTTGCTCTGACCAAGCTTGCTAGCAAGGACGAGGCGGCCCCTACAACCGCCAAAGGCCAAGGCTAATCGCCGACCGTGATAAGCGAGTGGACTTGCGCGCGTCCCAATGGACGCACCAGCAAAGAGCTGGCTCTGGAATTTGCAGGCGGGGATAACGCCGCGTCGAAAATTCTCATTCTGCCCGCCCTTTTTGATGAAGCCAATAAATTGCGCCGCCAGACCGTGATGATCATGCGCTCTCTGCGCGAGCAAGGCATTCCATCGGTATTGCCCGATTTGCCCGGCACAAATGAAAGCCCCTCCCCTTTGGAAGAGCAATCACTTCGCCAGTGGCACAAAGATGCGGCTGAGGCGGTCAAGGCATTTGGCGCGACTCATATTCTGGCCATTCGTGGCGGCGCTTTGACCGATCCCGCTGTCCTGCCGTCATGGCACTACGCCCCTGCAACCGGGGCGCGATTGCTGCGCAGTATGCTTCGCGCGCGCGTGCTATCATCCAAAGAAGCTGGCCGCGAAGAAAGCGCATCAGCTCTGGGCGAACTTGGCGCGAAAGAAGGTATTGAGCTTGCCGGTTGGCGATTTGGCGCCGCAATGTTCGCTGAATTGCAAAGCGCGGAGCCGAAGGCAAGCGAACAGCAAACCGTAATTGCGCAATCGGATATTGGCGGAGCGGGCCTGTGGCTGCGCGCTGAAGCTGCCGAAGATTTGGCTCAAGCGGAAAAACTCGCTGCTCTAATCGCTGATGGTTTGGAAAGCGCACAATGAGCCGCCACCATCTCACCTTTGCCTGCGGATCGTCCACACTGGCGGGCACTATGGATACCGCACCCGGCTCAAGTGGATTGCTCATCGTTAGCGGCGGAAACGAGCCGCGTTCCGGGGCCTTTTCCGGTCAAGCCGAACTCGCCACAGCAATCGCGCAGGCCGGTTTCCCTGTGTTCCGTTTCGACCGACGCGGCATAGGCGATAGCGAAGGCGAGAACCGGGGCTTTCGTAAATCGGCCAAGGACATCGCAGCGGCTTTGGAAGCATTTAGAGCCCTGTCTCCGCAGCTTTCCCGCGTGATTGCTCTGGGCAATTGCGATGCAGCCTCTGCTCTCATGCTGGCAAATGGCAAGGGATGCGATGGGCTGAT
>CAZAIG010000099.1:8035-9201 GCA_964485135.1 uncultured Porphyrobacter sp.
GTGCGCCCCTCCCCTGCTGCGAACGGACTGGCGGGCGAAATGCGCGAAGGACTGAGCAGTTTTGCTGGCAATGTTACCATTTTGCTCGCCAGCACAGATCGGACAGCGCAAGAATTTGAGCGGCATTGGGACAGCGGCGACACACGTATTCAGCGCTGCGAAGGGGCCAGCCACGCTTATGTTGAGGAGCATGCGCGCGAGTGGTTTGCGACAGAAATCCTCAAAGCCCTGCGGGCGCACTAGCGTGTGAAATAACTCACAAGCTCGACATGGGTTGTCCAGCGGAACTGCCCCACCGGCCGTACTTTTTGCAGGGTAAAGCCTGCCTCGATCAGTTGCTTGGCATCACGCGACCAGCTTGCGGGATTGCAGCTGACATAGCAGACGCGCTCTAATTTGCTTGCCGCGATGGCTGCGATTTGATCCCGCGCACCTGCGCGTGGAGGATCGAGCAACACAGCATCAAATGCACCCAGCTCAGCGCCTTGCAATGGATTACGAAACAGATCGCGGTGCATGGCTGTGATCGGCAATTGCGCGCGCTTGGCCTCTGATACGCATGCCAAATGCGCATCGCGGGCGGCCTCTACGGCAGTTATTTGTGATTGCTTGGCGAGCGCGAAGGCAAATGTACCCAGTCCGGCAAACAGGTCAGCGACTTTGTCAGCGCCAGCCAACATCGAGGCAGCGTCCTGCAGCATCAACGCCTCTGCATCGCGTGTCGCTTGCAGGAACGCCCCGCTCGGATAGGGAACCGCAGCCTGCCCAAGCGTTACGGTCACCGGTTCCGGCTCCCAAATCGCTTCTGCGCCATAGCCCATATCCACAGAAAGACGCGCTAAGCTGTTCTTGGCAGCGAATTCCAGAGCGGCTTCGGTCGCTTCCAGCCCGTGCATTGCAAACTGCAGAAGAGAGACATCGACGCCCTGATCCGTCAGCGCAAGGTCGACATCCACTGGCGTTTTGTCGCCATGCAGAGCGATAAATTTGCGTAAAGGCGGTACAAGAGCTGTAAGTTCGGCTGCGATGACATGGCATTCGGCAAGGTCGACGATTTTGTGCGAACCTGCCTGGCGAAATCCCAGCACAGTGGACGAACCGCGCTTTAAACCATGCAAAGTCGCGCGGCGCCGGCTTTTTGGCGGAGAAAGATAGGTTGGTAGGAT
>CAZAIG010000100.1:0-6167 GCA_964485135.1 uncultured Porphyrobacter sp.
AGCCAACCCGCCTCGCGGTACCAAGCGGCTGTTTTGGCGAAGCCCTCTTCGCCTGAAACCTCGGCTTTCCACAAGGATTCCGGTGGCTTGCGATCGGACCGACAGACCCAGTTCGGATGACACATATAGCCGACGCGATCCGCGGTGAGCTTGGCCTTGTCGCCGCGCAGCATCCGGTCAGCATTCGCAGCCAGCGATAGAAAACTCGCGGGCAAATGGGGCGCGAACACGCTCTTCTTGCCAACAGCGCGCCCGATTGCTTGCGCCATTTCCTTATGCGCCCAGCCGCCGGTGCGGCCATCATCGGGTTCGTATATTTTCTTGCTGGCCGGTCCTACCGCTTCGCTACTTGAGGACACGGCCAGCGATGCGAGCAACTTTCCTAGATCTGAGACATAAATGATCGAGGTCGCCCCGCCCGGTGGCAGCGGCACGAAACCCCATTTCGCCGTCTTAAACAGCTCCAGCATATCATCATCGCGCGGACCATAAACAGCGGGCGGGCGCACTATGGTCCAGTCGAGCTTGCTCGCCTCGACCAGCTTTTCAGCCGCTGCTTTCGATGCACCATAGGCGGAGAGTTCCGGCTTTCGCGCAGAGAGCGAAGAGACGAAGATAAGCCGTTTGATTTTAGCCTTTCTCATCGCCGCTATCACATTGGCAGTGCCGGAGACATTAGCCGCTTTGAAATTGGCCGGATCCGGCGTATTGGTGAGCCCTGCGATGTGGATGACAGCATCGGCGCCGCTCACCAGTTGATCGAGCGAGATGGTATCGGAAAGGCTACCTTGCACCCACTCGACACCGCTGCGCGGCTGTTGATCGCTCCGGGCAAGCGCTTTGACCGGAACACCGGCCAGCGCATCAAGCACTGCATGGCCGACAAAGCCCGTCGCGCCGGTTACGGCCAGCTTCACCCGCGCACCATATGGTCGCGGTGGACCACGGCGGCACGCGGAGCATAGCCCAGCTGCGCCTCTTGCTCGGTTTCTCTCAGGCCAAGGATGGAGCGGCATTCGGCGCTGGAATATTCGACCAGCCCCTGTCCCAGCCGCTCTCCACCGGGTCCATGCAAGCTAACCAAAGCGCCGCGATCAAACTCGCCTTCTACCTCGGTCAGGCCCGCTGCGAGCAGGCTGGCCCCCTTACCCATGGCTGCAACACAGCCTGCATCAACGGTGAGGGCACCTTCGGGCGCGATCCGCCCGCCCAGCCACGCCTTGCGCCCGGTTTCTTTGCCTTGAGGCAGAAACAGAGTCCCTAATCCTGTGTCCCCCACGCGAGCAATCGGCGAAGCAGGCATCCCATTCACAATCCCAAGTGCGATCCCTGCACGCTCGGCAATGCGCGCTGCTTGCAATTTCGCTTTCATCCCGCCCGATCCAAGGCCAGAGGAAGACTCCTCTCCCGCCATTGCGATCACTTCGGGCGAGACCCCTTCGACTAAGGGAACAAGTTGAGCATTGGCGTCATCAGGCGCGCGGTCATACAATCCATCGACATCGGACAAGAGCAAAACGCCCTGAGCACCGGCCGCCTGCGCCACCCGCGCGGCCAACCGGTCATTGTCGCCAAAGCGGATTTCCTCGGTCGCAACGCTGTCATTCTCATTCACAACCGGCACCGCACCTGCCTCTAGCAAGCGGTCAAGCGTGGCAGAGGCATTGAGATAGCGCCGCCGATCTTCCAGATCATCCAATGTCACCAGCATTTGCGCCGCGGTCAGATCATGCTTTCCCAAAGCCTGCGACCACACACCAGCGAGCGCCACTTGCCCAACAGAAGCCGCCGCCTGCGCATCAGCCAGATTGGCCCGACCGCCTTTCGGCAGTCCAAGCCGTGCTGCACCCAGCGCAATCGCCCCGGAGCTGACAATGATCACTTGTGTATATTGGCTGCGCAGCTGAGCGATTTCTTCCACCAGACTATCCAGCCAGTCTGCGCGCAACTCGCCATTTTCTACCAGCAAAGCGCTGCCGATTTTCACGACAATGCGCGGGGCTGCGATCAGTTCAGGAAGCGTGCGGATAGCCATAATGTTAGATGGGCGACCACTCGCCTACCGTGCCTTCTTCTTCCACTTCGCCAGCATTGGTTTCGGTTGATGTGCGGTCGGGCAAATAGCCAAGCACTCTGTCCAGCAATTGTTCGATACCAGCGCCCGTTGCCCCCGATATGACGAAGACTTCATCCGCTCCTGCATTGAGCAATTCTTCTGCAAAGCCAGCTGCCAATTCCTCATCAGCGAGGTCAAGCTTGTTGAGCGCCACCAATGTCGGTTTTTCGGCCAAACCCGCGCCATAGGCGGCCAGCTCATCCTCAACCGTGCGCATGGCCGCAGCGGGATCCTCACCCGAAATATCGACCAGATGGATGAGCGCGCGGCAGCGTTCGATGTGGCCCAGAAATCTATCGCCAATCCCTGCGCCTTCTGCCGCCCCTTCGATCAGGCCGGGAATGTCCGCGAGCACAAATTCGCGGCCCTTGTGATGGACCACGCCCAGTTTGGGCACCAGAGTGGTAAAGGCGTAATGGCCAACTTTCGCACGCGCGTTCGACACCGCATTGATGAAGGTCGACTTGCCGGCATTGGGCAGGCCAAGCAGGCCAACGTCAGCAAGCAATTTCAGCCGCAGCCAGACAAACATCTCTTCACCCGCCTCGCCCGGCTGATGCTGGCGCGGGGCGCGGTTTGTGGCGCTTTTGTAAGAAGCATTGCCGCGTCCGCCCTGCCCACCTTCGAGAAAGACGACGCGCTGCCCCACTTCGGTAAAGTCGGCGAGCACATCCTCTTTGTCTTCGGAAAGAACCTGCGTCCCCACTGGCACTTTGATGATCAGATCCGGCGCGCCTGCGCCTGTTTGATCGCGTCCACGCCCATGGTCGCCGCGCCGCGCCTTAAAATGCTGGGCGTAGCGAAAGTCGATCAAAGTATTGAGGCCTTGCACAGCCTCAAACACAATATCGCCGCCCTTGCCGCCGTTCCCGCCGTCAGGGCCGCCGTATTCGACGTATTTCTCGCGGCGAAAGCTCACCGCGCCCGGGCCGCCGGGGCCGGACTTTAGAAATATCTTGGCTTGATCGAGGAAATGCATGGGAGCCTCCTATGCACTTCCTCGATAAAAAGCGAGAGGGCTAAAATTTGGCGCTCAGCCCTGCGATCAATTGTCTGCCCGGACTGACAAAGGTGAAGACCTGCTCGTATTTCTCATCAAGCAAGTTCTCAGCGCGCGCAAAAAGAGAAATTCCCTCTGTAACCTCGTGCCGTGCGCTCACATTGACCAGCGTGAAGTCATCCAAGATCGCGGTGCCAGCAGGAAAACCAACCGTGAAATCAGTATCGGTCATGGTGCCATTGTGGCGCACGACCAGATTGACATTCGCCTTCTCGTCTCGCGATTGCCAATTCACCGCCGCACTGCCTGTATGCTTGGGCCGGCGGACTTCGCGCACGCTATTCTCTTCTGAATCGAGATAGGTATAGGCGACATCCACGCGCACTTGGTCACCCAAATTGGCTGACAAAGCCAATTCCACACCCTCACGCTTGCTTTTCGTATCGCGATTGCCGGGCGTTGCGATGAAAGTGGGCGCGGGAAATGTGGTGAATATCTCATCATCGAGTTTGGCGTTGAAATAGGTCGCTGAAACACGCGCGTCATCTCCCAAACCCTGATCGAGCCCCACTTCCCAACTGGTTGATTTTTCCGGCTTCAGGTTAGGATTGCCGATAAAAACGCCGTCGAAAAAGCCAAACAACTCGGTCATCGACGGGTTTTTGACGCCCGTTCCCACAGCCGCGCGCAGGCGAGTTGTGCCGCTCACATCATAACCGGCACCTACACGGAATGTCGTCGCATCCTTGAAAAGATCGTTGAAATCGTGACGTATCGCTGCCGCAAGGTCAAAATCACCGCCCGAATAGCGATATTCGCCCACAAGCCCGATGTTCTCCGCTTCCTTGCGGTCATCAAATGTGCCGACATTGTTGAAGCCTTCGGTTTCGTAATCCGCTGCAAGGGTCAAGCTATGGCCACCGCCGAGCCTGTAGGCAGAAACATAAGAGGCTTTGAAACGGTCACTTTCGGTCGAGCTTGGGAAGCCGGCCGGGGCCACCGTTTGCCGATTGGCGTCGGTGAATTGGACGGAAAGATCATGCACCCAATCGCCGCCAGCTGTTTCCAGATTGGCGCCGAGAAGGCCGGAAAACACCTCATTTGCGAATTCATTGCCCGGACTATCGACGACAAAGCCCGCGGTCGGGCTGCCAAAGCCGAAATCCTGATCGTTAAACTCGCCCTCGGTCTTCGTATAGCGAGCGACGCCGCGCAGGTTCACATTACCGGAGACATCGGAATCCAGCTTGCCCGAAAGCGTGTAGCTGTCGCGGCCAATATTGCGGATGCCGCCGCCGGTGCTTGCGCGCGCATTGGGCTCACCATTGGTGGTGACGATGGTGGCTGAGAGCGAGGCGTTGACATCGCCCCGAACACCCCAGCGCGCTGCGCCATTGATTGTGTCGTTCGTGCCGCCCTCGACAAAGGCCGAGAAGCCATCAAAGCGCCCGCTGTCATAGGCAATGACGCCCGCGACTGCTTCGCTGCCGTATAGCGCGGATTGCGGACCACGCAGCACTTCCAACCGGCTGCCAATTTCTGCTTGCAATGTGCCGATGTCATACTCGCCTGAACCCGGGTCAGAGACTTCGATCCCGTCTACAAGGACGAGGACGTGATTGCCCTCTGCACCGCGCAGGCGGACTTGTGTCATGCCGGGAACCGAGCTGACCGCGACCCCTGGCACATCGCGCAGCACGTCTTCGATATTGCGGGTCTGGCGGTTTTCGATGTCGTCGGAATTAATGAAAGAGATTGAGCCTTCGTAATCAGCCAAGTCAACATTGGTGCCGCGACTAGCAATCACAACAATCGGTTTTGTGCCATGCACTGGGTTGTAACTGACTGTTCCATCCTCGTTCACTTCCTCAAGAATGGCTGTGCCGAGTGCCCTCTCCTGCGCAGCGGCCCCAGCACTCCACGAGAACGCGCAAAAAACCGCTCCACAAAACAACAATTTCTTCACTGATAGTTCCTTCCGTCATCAAGCGACGGGTGAAGCATCAAGCCCCACCCCTGTAACAACGCCGCTCGAAACGAAATTTTTCGCGCCTCGCCAATCCTAGAGCAAAGCCACGAGCGACACGCTTTCGGTCGGTCTCCTGGCTTACGGGTCGCTGCGCTTGCTTCACCTTCCCAAGCTATAGATAGCTCAGTGGCTGCGCCCCTTGTCGAGACGCGCGAAACAAACGCTCACCGCTTACAGTTGCATAGGACAGCTGCGGATTTCCCGACAATTACAGGGCACCGCATTCCCACTACCGAGGCGTTGTGCGCGCGCTAAACGCTCAGGCACACTAATACAAGGGCTGCTTAGTTTCCGCCGTCGTCATCAGCAGTGGGTTCCACAACTGGCTTGGATACAAAAACAGGCCCACTCGTTGGCTGCGGGGCTGGAAATGTACTAACACTAGGGGCTGCCTCTGCTGGCAAAGCCGCCGCGGGCGCAGCTGTTGACGGCGCGGCGCCAACGGTTTCAATACTCGGCGTAATCGGCTGTCCTGTGCGGATGGTTGGCCCAGTGCCGGTAATGGTGTTTCCGAAACCGCTCCCTCCAGAGCCATATTTCGCATCCCATGCAAGAACATCAGCACGGTATTGCTCATAAGAGCGGAAGAAGTTTTCGAACACACCCTCCATTCGCGGGAGTGCGGCGGCCGAGAAAGTGCCCAATTCGCCGCGCGGCACCAGCATTGCATCGCGGCTAATCGCTAGCGCTTCATCACAAAACGCAGGCAATGCGGGCGGCAAGGCAAAGTAGTTATAAACCTGCGTCATATAGGCGTCTTGAGCGTTACGATAAGACGAGCCGTGTTTGGTACGATATTCGCGGCCAAGCTTGCGATTGGTATCGGCAAGCTGGCGCTTATGTGTATTGAGGAAAGACGTGTAATTTTCCACCAATCCAGCGTGGCGAATACTGCGGCAATTGAGCGCCGCTACATTCAGCCCGCTGCGGACATTCCAAACCGTTTGTAGATCAGAAATCCCCGTGTTCACTGTCTGGCGGCGGCCATCTAGTCCAACGGCTGGGATTGTCATGAAATTGCT
>CAZAIG010000100.1:6267-9197 GCA_964485135.1 uncultured Porphyrobacter sp.
GCTCTGGTTAGCCGCTCATTTTACAAATGCAAATGCCCGAGGCGTTTAAACGGCCCCGGGCATCGACAAAAGGTCTGTTTCGAGCCGTCTTGGCCGGCCCAATAGTGCGGTTTAGCGGATCACTCGCGTGAACCCATAAAGCGCAGCAGGAACAGGAACATATTGATGAACGCCATGTAGAGGTGCAGCGCACCGTAAATGGTCGTTTTCGCCATCATTTCGCTATTGCCGCGAACCTGCGAATAGATGTTTTTCACTTCCTGCGTTTTGTAGGCGGTAAAACCAGCAAACAAAACAACACCAATTCCGCTCATGATTAAGTCAGCCATCGGTGATTGGAAGATGAACACGTTCAGCAGCATAGCGGCGAACAGTCCCCAAATGCCCATGATCAAGAAGGTACCGAAGCCCGAAAGGTCTTTTTTGGTGGTGTAGCCAAACAGGCTGAGACCAGCAAAGGCGGCTGCCGTTGCGAAGAATGTCTGCGCGATCGACACGCCGGTAAAGGTGATGAAGATCGTCGCGATCGATATGCCAACAGCTGTTGCATAGACCCAATAGGCGATTTTTGCAGTGGTCACCGACATTTTGAAAATGCGGAATTGCAGCCACATGACGAGAATGAAGGGACCAGCCATCATCGCCCAGCCGAAGAGCGACGGTGAGCCAGTTTCATTATACATTGTGTAGACGAAACCCGACTTAGCCGTCAGCATCGACACAATTGCGGTCAGCAAGACTGCCGAGGCCATATAATTATACACGCCCAGCATATATTTGCGCAGGCCTTCATCGAATGTCGTGCCGTCGCTTGTGCGGGGGACCGAACCCACTTGCTGCGAACGGGTTGTATCGTTCCAATCAGCCATAGTGATTTTCTCCAAACATAATGTGTGGGCGCGCCAATACGCGCCCTTCCCACACAATATCGGTATTTTTCTCGCCTTTTTCAAGCAAAACCGGACAGAAAACCGCCAAAAACGAACATGCAATTCATGCAAGCATTTAACTGTCTTTTCGCGCCTGTTCCGCTAATTCGCGCCCTTTTTCCGCCGTGGCTTGCAAAGTCTTGGTTAACAGTGATTCCAGCGCTTTATCGTGATCGAGAACATTAAGCCCTTCGCGCGTCATCCCGCCAGGGCTGGCAACGCGGTCGGCCAATTGCTCAGGCGAGTATTGCGACCGGGTGGCGAGTGCCCCTGCCCCTTCTACCATTTGGAGGGCAATGCGCCGCGCCTGTTCAGCGGGCAGACCTAGCTCAGTAGCCGCGCCGGAAAGCGCGTCGATAAAGCGGTAAACAAAGCCCGGACCCGATCCGCCAAGCGCTGTGGCAAGGTCAAACAGATTCTCATCCGCGATCCATTCCGCGCTTCCCAAACGCTGTGCCAAATCGGTGACGAATGCGCGCTGCTCCTCGCTGATTGCGCCAGTGGCAAGAGCATTGGGCGACTGGTTGAGCGCTACCGCTAAATTGGGCATGAAACGCACTGCGCAGCCAGCATCAGGAAAGGCCGCCGTCAAATCGCTCCACTCCACACCGGCCAGAACCGAAATGATGCAGGTTTCAGAACCGATACAGCCCTGCATCTGCGGCGCGATATCGGGTAGCATGTAGGGCTTAAAGCCAAGCACCACTGCATCAAATGATCGTTCAGGGATATCGCCAGTAAAATGCACGCCTGCTGGCACAGGCTTTTTGCTCGGATTGAAGACAGTGAACGTCTGCGGATCAATGCCTGATGCAATCCACCCCTCAACCATGGCGGAGGTCATATTGCCATACCCGTAGATCAGAATTTTGCTCGCCATAACCCGCTCCTTGCGGCCAGCTTCTAGCGGAAAAACCGCTGGCGCAAACCCTTATGCCTCTCCGGCGGCATCCACCATTGCGCTTTCCAACGCATCAAGCGGCGATTTGTCACCCCACATCACAAATTGAAACGCTGGGTAGAACCGGTCGCATTCATCAATCGCGGTTTCGACCACCGACTGCGCTTGCTCCAGTGACAAGAGGCCATCTTCGCCAAGCATCGCGCCGTGCCGGTAAAGCAAGACATCACCATTGGTCCACATGTCGAAATGACCGACCCAGACCTGCTCATTGATCAGCGCTAGCAATTCATAGGTCGCGCTGCGCTTTACCTCTGCCAGGCGAATATCGGGAAAGCACAATAATTGCAGCACATTGTCTTCGTGCCGCCAAATCGCGCGCAATTGATATTTCGTCCAACTGCCCTGCACTTCGCTTGTCACTTCGCCTTGGGGCGTGACCGCGCAGGGCCATCCGCGCGCTTCAAATAAAGCGACGAGCATCTCAATCGGCGCGGCAATTTCATCCGCCAGCAGATCGCGTTCATCAGGAGCTGTTGAACCGGAGTTCATGAAAGGGGGGTCCTAGTCACCATTCCGTTGAAATGCCTCGCCCTGCCTTTCAAAAGCAATGGGAGCATCAAGAGCGGCTGGGGAGAACACATATGGCTTGTTCAAAGCCTGTGCACAGAAGATTGTGAACTACATCTATACTACTGTATTTTATTGACTTTCTTACCCCCAGCGCTCGTATGAACGAAGCTATCGACCCCGTCAGCCTTCAAATCGGCGACCAATTCCTCCGCCTGCTTCAATGAAGAGACAGGACCGGCTAGTAAGCGATTGGTTTCGCCCCATTCTGATGCGTGCCCGGAAAGCCCATCGAGCAAATCACCCGCTTTTCTCGCAATGCGGCGATATTCGGACTTGAGCATTTTTTCATTGGAGACAGAGGCAATCTGCACCCAAAAACGTTTGGGATGATCGGAGTTTTCCGATTCTGATTCGGTTTTTCGCGGCTCTGGTTTCCCCTCGCGCGCAATGGTGATTGCGGAGAGGTCCACTGCGCCTGCGGCTGGAGCGACAGAGGTGCGCCCTTCGCTTGAGAAATCTGCAAAAGC
>CAZAIG010000101.1:0-9098 GCA_964485135.1 uncultured Porphyrobacter sp.
AGAAAGTCATCATCATCCCCGGCTACGGCATGGCGGTGGCGCAGGCCCAGCATGCATTGCGCGAAATGGCGGACGCTCTCAAAGAAGAGGGCGTGGATGTGAAATATGCGATCCACCCTGTTGCGGGGCGGATGCCGGGGCATATGAATGTGCTGCTGGCAGAAGCGAATGTGCCTTATGATGAAGTGTTTGAGCTTGAAGATATCAATTCCGATTTCGCGCAGGCTGATGTGGCCTTTATCATCGGGGCCAATGATGTGGTGAACCCGGCAGCGAAAACCGACAAAAGCTCGCCGATCTACGGCATGCCTGTGTTCGATGTTGATAAGGCCAAGCAAGTCTTCTTCATCAAGCGTTCGATGGGCGGGGTCGGTTATGCCGGTGTCGACAATGATGTGTTCTACATGGATCAGACGATGATGCTGTTATCGGACGCTAAGAAAATGGTCGAAGAAATCGTTAAAGCACTCGATTGATATGAAGAAATTGCTGCTCTTGATCATGGTCGCGGCCATTGGATTTGGCGCGTGGTTTTACCTGAGCGGCGGGCTGGATCAAGTGACCGAGGGGCGTGTCGAGCAAGCTTTGCTCGACAATGGCGTGCCAGCGCCAATGGCGGAATGTATGGCGCCCAAGTTGGTCGAGGATCTTTCGATCCCGCAATTGCTCGCTTTGGAAGAACTCGCCCCGCAAGGAGATGAAGCTCGCGTGCCTGGCTCGCCGGGTGAGGCGATAGACCGCCTGCGCCGGGTTGATGATACCGAGGCGGTAACAGCCCTTGTCAGTTCAGGAACCAGCTGCGCCATCGGCTCAATCTTCGGTTAGGCTGGACGCGCAAGTCGCCCTCAGCAATAAAGCCCCCATGAAACGTCTTCTCAAAATCCTCGCCGTGCTGGCCGTCATTATCGGTGCAGCATTCCTTATATTTAGAACGCCTGATACGGACGCGGAAGAGATGCGCGCGAAATATGGCGCAGCCCCTTCGCAATTTGTCGAGATTGGCGATGGGACTGTGGTGCATCTGCGCGATGAAGGGCCAAGAGATGCGCCCGCTATCATCCTGCTTCACGGATCGAATGCCGATTTGCACACTTGGGAACCTTGGGTTGAGGCGCTCATGCAGGACTACCGCGTAATCCGTTTCGATCAGGTTGGCCACGGGCTAACCGGCCCTGATCCTGCTGGCGATTACTCAAAAGACAATTACGCTTCAGATATTGACGAGGTGGCCGATGCGCTGGGACTAGAGCAGTTCATTCTGGGCGGAAACTCGATGGGCGGATCGCACACGATTGCCTATGCTTTGCGTAAGCCTGAGCGGCTCAAAGCGATGATATTGGTCGATGCGGGCGGCCTGAAAACCGATGAGGAACCAGATGGTAATATCGGTTTCACGATCGCTCAAATGCCCGTGATAAATCAGCTGATGAACCACATCACCCCGCGCTCTCTCGTTGAGCAAAGTTTGCAACAAAGCGTCACAAATCAGGCTATCGTTACAGATAAGGCGGTCGACCGCTATTGGGAGCTATTGCGCTATCCCGGCAATCGGCAAGCAACGATTGATCGCTTTGGACTGGGTTGGACAGTGTTTGATCGAGAGAAAATCAGCCAGATCAGCGTGCCCACCTATATCATTTGGGGCACCGAAGATGCGCTAATTCCGGTTGAGGCAGGGCGCGCTTATGATGAATTTTTGCCCAATTCCACGCTCGTCGAATATGAAGGCATCGGACATCTGCCCCATGAAGAGGCGGCTGACAAGTCGGCTTCTGATCTCAAGAACTGGCTTGTAAATCAGCCGTTCAGCGCTGAGACGCCTTAGACAACAAACAATCTAAACGCGCAGCAAAGGACCCCCAACATCATGCGCAAAATTGGCCTAATCGGCGGGATGAGCTGGGTCTCAACCCGTATGTATTACGACTTTATCAATCGCGAAGTGCAAAAGCGCAGCGATCCCTTCGTTTCGCCGCCAGTGCTGATTGAAAGCCTGAATTTTGCTGAATTGCGCAGCTTAGCCGATCAAGAGGATTGGGATGGTGTTGCAAAGCTGTTGTCGCTAAGTGCAAGGCGGCTTGATCGAGCAGGGGCCACTGCGCTGCTCATCTGTGCCAACTCAATGCACAAGGTCTATGACGCTGTGGCAGAAGCGGTGGACATTCCGATCCTGCACATAGCGGAATGCGTGGGTGAAGCGATGAAAGAAGCTGGCTGCACCAGCGCGGCTTTGATTGGCACCCGCAATGTCATGACCGAAAGCTTTTACAGGCAGCGGCTGATTGCGCACGGCGTTGACCTTAGCGCGCCTGATATGGCCAATGTCGAGATCCTCGACAAACTCATTTATGACGAACTGATGATTGGTAAGGTTACGCGCGATGCAGAGCGGGAATTGCGCACCATCATTACGAAAAAGCAGCAGGATGGCGCGAAAGGAATAGTGCTTGCCTGCACCGAGCTTGATCTGGTCGTCGATGTCGATGCCAATGTTCTACCGATTTTTGATTCCACGCGCATCCATTCGCGCGCGGCTGCTGACTGGATTTTGAGCGCAGAATAAACACGTGCTGTCGGCATGGCACGGGGAAAATAATGGCGTTGCCATCCTGTTCCCGTTGCCCGCAAAGGTGAGCGCGCGTAACCGTCTTTAGCGATGGAGCGAGCACCTTACGCAGCTGATCCCGCCAATACGCGCGGGCGTGAATTTTCTGCCGTGCCTGCTGGTGCAAGCGCCGCGGTTAAGCGCGGGCCGCGCGGCGAATTTCAGCGTGACCGCGACCGTATCATCCATTCGATGAGTTTTCGCCGCCTGCGCTCCAAAACGCAGGTCTTTATCGCGCCCGAAGGTGATCACTATCGCACTCGGATGACGCATAGCCTTGAAGTCGCTCAGATCGGGCGGGTGATTGCCCGCGCATTGGGATTGGATGAGGATCTGACCGAAGCGCTGTGCCTGGCACATGATCTGGGCCATCCCCCCTTTGGTCATGCCGGAGAAGATGCCTTGGAAGCCGCGCTAGAGGCGCACGGTGGCTTCTGTCACAATGCCCATGCCTTGCGCACGGTGATGCGGATTGAAAGCCCCTATCCAATGCATGACGGGCTTAATCTGACATGGGATCTGCTTGAAGGTCTGGCCAAACACAATGGGCCGGTGTCTGAGCCGAGTTGGGCTCTGGCCGAACTGGATGCGGATTTCCCGTTTGATCTTTCCTGCTGGCCTTCACTCGAGGCCCAAGTTGCCGCTGTTGCCGATGATATTGCTTACGACAATCACGATATTGATGACGGCTTGCGTGCAGGGTTTTTATCGCTGGATGATTTGCTCGAATTGGACTTTGTGAAGGACCAATGGCGTAGCGTTGAAAAGGCATTTCCAAACGCGCCTCACAATCGACTTTTGCGTGAATTGGTGCGCGGGCAGATTGGCCTGATGGTCAATGATGTCTTGGACTTCAGCCGAGCGAATATCAAAGGCATGGCTTCGGTCGAGGATGTGCGGGCAGCGCGGCAGATGCTGTCGGGCTTTTCTCCCGAGATGGCGGCCGAAGAGCGCATGCTAAAGACATTCATGTATGATCGGCTTTACCTACATCCAGAGCAGGTTGCCGCCGCTGACAAAGCGCGCGAAGTGGTCGCTGCACTGTTTAACGCTTATGCGGATGACCCTGAATCTATGCCAGCCGAATGGCGAGACAAATTACCCGATGCTCAGCCGCAACGCGCGCGCGTTATCGCGGACTTTATTGCTGGGATGAGCGACCGCTTTGCTATTGAGCAATATTGCGGGCTTCACGGTCATGTGCCGGAGGGATTGAGCAATGTATAAGGTGCGATATGGCTGAACCGCTTTCAGTTGCATTGGTCGGCGCCACCGGACTTGTTGGCCGCATGGTTATGGAGGCGGTAGTCGGCCGCGAAGACGTTCGCTTGACCAGCATCGCTCGGCGTGAATTTCCTTTACCCAAGAACGCACGAATGGAGATGGTCGTCGCTGACCCGTCGCGCTGGGGTGAGGTCATCGCCGACGTCCGCCCAACTGCGATGATCTGTGCGCTGGGAACAACTTGGAAACGGGCTGGCCGCGATCAAGCTGCCTTTCGAGCTGTTGATCAAGACTTGGTTATGGCAACGGCTGAGGCCGCCAAAGAGCATGGCGTAGAACGCTTTGCCATTGTCAGTTCCACCAGCGCCAACCCTGCATCGAAATCATTCTATATGCGAGTAAAAGGCGAGGTGGAGCGAGACCTAGCAAAGATCCAGTTTAAACGGCTGGATATCCTGAAACCGGGTCTCCTCAAAGGGAGCCGGATCGATGATGCGCGCGTTGGGGAGGGGATTGCAAAAGTCCTTAGTCCGCTGCTCGACCCGCTAATGGTTGGAGGATTGCGCGAAATGCGATCAATCAAAGGGGCAGAAGTTGCCGCCGGCGCTTTGGGTCTAGTCAGCCGCAAAGCAGCCGGACGGTTTACGCACAATAATGATGGCATCAAACGCGCGGCGCGTGAATGGTATAAGGCTGCCGAAGCAGGGGAAGAGCTATGAGCTGGGACGCAATTTTTGGAGCGGCCAATCTAGTCGCTATGATAGCATGGGCGGCCTTGGTGTTTTTGCCGCGCTGGCCTGCTCTATTGTCGGCCCTGTTGTTCTTGATCGTGGGCGGATTGTGCCTGACCTATTCGGTCGGTTTGATCGGGATGATAGCGGGATTACTCGATCCTGTAGGCGGCGATCCAAGCGGATTTGGCAGCATCGAAGAAGTCCGCGGGATTTTCGCCAGCGATGGCGGTGTGACGGTAGGATGGATCCATTATCTCGCATTCGATCTGTTCGTGGGCATTTGGATAGCGCGTGATGCCGATGGCAAAGGCTTCTCGCGCATCCTCCAAGCGCCAATACTGTTCTTTACGCTCATGGCGGGGCCACTGGGCCTGTTGATCTGGCTCATCGTGCGCGAGGGACGCGCCCGTGCGCAAGGGCGCTGGGAATAGCCATTGCGGCTATGAATCGATTGCGAAAGCCGCTTCAATTGGCTTAGTCTATGCGTAAGAGGACCAGTAGCGTCCCGATGGAGAGACTATGCCAATGAGCGACACGCCAAACACTTACCATGCCTTCACCACTTTTGATCAGATTATCAATCATTGGGCAGGCGAACGTGGCGATAGTCCTGCGATTGAGCAGGAAGGCCGGGTCACGACCTTTGCGGATCTCGATCAGTCCACACGCCGCGCGATAGGGCTGTTCCAATCATACGGGCTGACTAAGGGCGACCGGATCGCTTGGCTTGGCAAGAACTCTGATTTGCACTGTCAGCTCTATCTGGCTGCTGCGCGGATAGGCGTGGTAATGGTACCGATAGGGTGGCGACTGGCTGTGCCAGAAATTGCATTCATACTCCAAGATACCGGCGCAAAGCTGGTATTTGCAGGCGAAGAGTTTGAAGAAACCGCAGAGGGTGTCATCCACTCGCTTGATACCAAGCCTGAATTGATCGGAGAAGCGGCCGCGCGCGCTGCGCTGGCGCATCACGATGCAGGAGAATTTGAACCAGCGGGAGACAATGATCCGATCCTTCAGCTCTATACATCGGGCACCACGGGCAATCCCAAGGGCGTGCAATTGTCGAACGCCAATATCCTCGAACTGCGCGTTGCAGGTAATGAAGCGGGCGTCGAATGGAACCACTATGAACCCGATGATTGCGTGCTTTTCGCCATGCCGTGCGCGCATATTGGCGGAACGGGCCTCATTAACAATGCAGTGGCCAATGGCGTGCGTTGCCGAGTTGATGCAGAGTTCACGCCCGACGGGGTGCTTTCCGCGATCGAAGCGGGCGCGACGCATTTGTTCATCGTTCCTGCCGCCCTTCAAATGGTGGTGCAGCATCCAAGGGCAGCGGAAACCGATTTCAGCAAACTCAAATTCCTCATGTATGGCGCAGCGCCGATGCCGCTTGAGCTTCTGAAAGAGGCGGTAAAGACCATGCCTAACGCTGGGTTTGTGCAGCTGTACGGTATGACAGAGACGACCGGCACTGTCACCGCGCTTGATCCTGAAGATCACTCGGTGGAAGGCAATGAAAGGATGCGATCTGCGGGTAAGGCTATTCCCGGTGTGGAGGTGCAGATCCGTGCGCCGGACAATAGCGAATTGCCGCGTGGTGACATTGGTGAGGTGTGCATTAAATCACCTTCCAACACGGCAGGTTATTGGAAGCTACCAGAGGCCACAGCGAGCACTATCGATGAAGATGGCTGGGTTCATACTGGCGATGCGGCGATCATGGATGAGGATGGGTTTGTCTATATCCAAGACCGGATCAAGGACATGATTATATCGGGCGGTGAAAATGTCTATCCGGCTCAGGTGGAAAGCGCGATTTACGGCCATCCCGCCATTGCGGAAGTTGCGGTGATTGGTATCCCAAGCGAGAAATGGGGCGAGGAAGTCAAAGCCTGCGTCGTTGCCAAACCGGGCATGGAAATTGATGCCAATGATGTCATTGCATACACGCGCGAACAGCTCGCCGCGTTCAAAGTACCCAAGAGCATTGACGTGATCCCCGAACTGCCGCGCAATGCCAGCGGTAAGATATTGCGGCGGCAATTGCGCGATCCCTATTGGAAAGGGCAAGAACGGCAAGTGAGCTAAGCGAAAACCAGCCATGCAGAGCAGAACGATGGATAATCTCAGCGATGACGGAGCCAAGCGGCACGCGCCAGCGACGCTGCGCAACCGAGATGCGATTGCCGATGTTTTGGCTAAAGAGCTTCCGGCGCACGGAACTGTTGTGGAAATCGCCAGCGGCAGCGGGGAACATGCGCTCTATTTCGCTGAACGCTTCGCTGATCTTGATTGGCAGCCCAGCGATCCCGACCCGGAAGCGCTGGCATCCATCGAAGCTTATAGCGCAGAATATGGTGGCAAGAATCTGCAGAGGCCGATCATCCTCGATGCCTGCGTTGAGGGTTGGCCATTGGATAGTGCCGCCGCAATTGTATGCATCAATATGGTGCATATCAGCCCTTGGGAAGCGACAATCGGCCTGTTCAAAGGCGCGCAGAAAATGCTTGAAAGCGGCGCGCCTCTAATCCTCTACGGCCCGTATTTTGAGGTGGATGTGCAGACAGCTGCGTCCAATGTGGATTTTGATATCAACTTAAAGTCGCGCGATCCGCGGTGGGGTATTCGTGAGGTTCAAGATATCGACAAGCTCGCGCAAAGTGCCGGTTTTCAGCGCACGAAACGGTACCCAATGCCGGCCAACAATCTTATGCTGGTTTATCGCCGGATTTAGCCTTGAGCGCGAGTTTGCGTTCACGATAGGCGATCAGCAATCCTGCACCAATGATTAGCGGCGCGCCCAGCCACAAGTTTGCCGAAGGTGCAGTGTCAAAAACGCTGTATCCATACCACGTAGCGAGCAACAGGCTGGTATAATCCAACAGCAAGACGACCGAGGCAGAGCCGTAGCGTAGCGAGCTTGTCAGCAGCAATTGGCCAGCCGCACCAGCAAACGCCATGGCGACGATTATGAGCCACACATCCATTGTGTGAGGAACGTAAACGAAGGGCACAGCCAGCGCCGCAATCGGTGTCGTCAAAACGGTAAACCAGAAGACGATGCTCCACGGCGTCTCGGTCTTGTTCAAATCCTGAATCTGGAAACTGATGACCGCCACCAGAAATGCCGCGACCAGCGCAACGCCGATGCCAAAGGGATCAATCGCAGCGGAAGAAGAACCGGGCTGGGTAAGAACCAAGACACCGCCGAAGCCTAGCAGCACCGCGCCCCAGCGATATTTGCCGACCTTTTCTTTGAACAGGATAACACCCAGCATCACAGCGAAGAATGGTGCAGTGAAGGACAAGGCAGTGGCCTCTGCAAGCGGCAGGAGCACAACCGCGCCATAGACGAAAAACATGCCGGTAAGACCGAAGATCGCGCGCTTGATATGGGCGCCAAAGCGCTTGGTTTTGACCGCGCCCAGCCTGCCTAAGGCAAGAAAACCGGCCGTGAGCAGACCCATTGTGATAAACTGCCGCCAGAAAATCATCTCGGCCAGATGAACGCCCTTGTTGCTCGCCAGCTTCACCAACATCACCATGGTTGCCAACGCTACTACTGCCGCGAGGCGAAGGCCTAGCGCGAGAAATGGGCGAGGGCGGGCAATGGAACCATCCATAGGCCAATGCCTTAGGCTGATTGCAGAGCGGCGCAAGCGTGCTTAGAGGGGGCGGTGATGAAATTGCTGCACGCATTGACTTTTGCGAGCGAGGCAGAGGTGGCTGCGCTCATTGGCGCGGGCTTTATCATGCTCGCACTGCTGGCGCTTTTGATGGACAAACGCCGTGCTTCAAAACGGAGCATCGAACGGTTGGAGAAAGTCGGGTTTATGCCTTGGACAGCGATCTTTTTGGGATCGCTGATTATCGGCGGCGGCTTGCTGGCACTCGCGCTGCCTAGAGTGCTAGGGAGTTTGTGAGGATTGTTTTTGTGTTTGTCTCCGCAGTGCCTCCGTGCTGCGATTTCCTCGCGCGTAGCGATCACAGACCGCCGCGCTGCGGGCGGCCTTTGGCCTTGCGGTGCTTCGCACCGAACTAGTGCTGATCCGGCGAGCGATTAGCGAGCCGCAAGGGCGACCGCCCGTCGCGCCGAATGGCGCGGAAGCCAAGTGAGCGCCCCGTTCTTAGGCGCGAACGCCGGCGCTTGAGGCCCTATAAACAAGCCTCAAGATACGCATTATCAAAGCCGTATTGACGCGCTTTTTCTAGTGTGTAGGGCCGCAGGCCTTGTGAGCGAAATTCGCCCAGAATCTTGCCGTCTTCGCTCTCGTCCAGATATTCGAACTTGAATAGGTTTTGTGTCACGATCACATCGCCTTCCATCCCGATCACCTCGGTGATGTCAGTGGTCCGGCGCGAGCCATCGCGCAGACGTTTCACTTGAACGATGATGTCCACTGATTCTGCGATCTGGGTAGAGATCGCCTGTTTCGGGATCTTAATATCGCCCATCAGGATCATGTTTTCCATTCGGCCCAAGCATTCGCGCGGGCTGTTGGCGTGAAGCGTACACATCGAACCATCGT
>CAZAIG010000102.1:0-8780 GCA_964485135.1 uncultured Porphyrobacter sp.
TTTGCTTTGGACGTGGCTGCCTCCGATGCTAGCAGAAGTTCATCGAAGCTATCCTGAATGCATTGCGAGTAAAATTCCGGATCAGGCATGATATCGCGGCATGCGGTGAAGCTGATGATCGCTTCATCGACATAGCTCTGCACGATATGCGCGAGGCCAAGGCCATTTGTTAGGCAGATCAGCGAAAGCGCCATGCTTTCCATCCGCGCACCGGCCGAATAAATCGGTACAGGCGGGCCGGGGACATTGGTCACGACCGTGTTGAACGGCATGGCAAATTTATGCGCCAGACTAACGCGGCTGAACAATTGCGCGCCCAGTGCCATGTAAAGCAGTGGGTTGACCTTGCTCACCTCGGTCATGTTGCGCGCACCAATGGCGCCGGTCATCGCCTTGGAATTCTTGGTCTGGCTGTAGACATACTCCAGCCGCTCTGCCGGATCGAAAATATGCGATCCCAGCGGCGCAATCATGGCTGCAACCTGATTGCCCATATCGCCTTTCTCATTGGTCTCGCGCACAGAAATCGGTGCCATCGCTGTCATTGTGGATGTGGGCAGATCATCTTTCGCGGATAGATATTTGTTCAGCGCCCCGCCGATCACTGCCAGGGCGACATCATTGACCTTAGCCTCCGGCAGCAATGCGCGGATCGATTTCAGCTCAGCCAGTTTGAAACTGCGCCCTTCGCATACGCGGTGTGTTGAAATGCTGCGATTAAAGCGTGTTCGCGGCGGAATGTAATCTGTGCTGAGTTTGAAATCCTGCGTCACCAGCCCCTTAATCACACCAGCGATAGAAGGGACAGCCTGCGCCGCAACGCGCGCCTGCTTGACCGGATTTACCAGCGCATTGAGATAGGACTTGCCCAGCAATTGCACTGGCCCCGGTTTCTTCTCAGGCTGCCAAGTGTCGGGCGCTTCAGGCGGCCCAGCATCGGGCGCAAGAGTGTGAATCGCTTCCATCAGATCGATGCCGCTCATGCCGTCAATCGCGGAATGGTGCATTTTGGTGACGAAAGCGAAACAGCCCGGCGGAAAATCGCGGACATTGTCTAGCCCTTCAATCACGGTAAATTCCCATGGCGGGCGATTAAGGTCCATCGGGCGAGCGTGGATGCGCGCGGTCTGGATGCACAATTGGCGCCAATCACCCGGTTTGGGCAGGGCAATATGACGCAGGTGATATTCTAGATCGAAATCCTCATCCTCGACCCAATAGGGGTAATCGAGGTCGAACGGCACACGCACGAGGCGCTGCCGCATAGTCTTTGATAGCTGCAATCGCGACTGGAAAAAGTCGAGGATGTCTTTGAAACGCACAAAGCCGCCCGGTGCGGTTTCAGGGTTATAGATAAGAAGATTGCCAATATGCATTGGCGAATTGGGCGATTCCATCGCCACGAATGACGCGTCCATACCTTGTAATTGGCGCAAATTATTTCCCCTCCGCTTTGCTAGATAGCAGATAGTGCTGGTCAGGGACAAGCTGACGCCTAGGAAAGGGGCTTCCGTTAGGGCAACTTCGCGGGAAAATAAGGCTCAACGGGGATGGTTTCGCAGCCTAGCCTTTGCCATGCGATGCCGCGCGCACTATCTAATGCCGCGATGGCAGAGACGAAATCCGGTTCCCCGCATGATCCCAGAGGTGCTGAGCGCTTTAACGAAGAGCGCGCTGCCTATACGGTTGCTTCCGCCCAGCCCAATTTGGAAGCAGGGATTGCCGCGATCAAAGAGGTCGTCAAAACATTGAAACCCGTGCCGGGCGTCTACCGTATGCTCGATAAGCGCGGTGATGCACTCTATGTAGGCAAAGCACGCAGCCTGAAAAATCGCGTCGCCAATTATACGCAGGTCAATGGCCTCACCAACCGGCTTTTGCGGATGATCAGCCAGTGCCGCTCTATGGAAATCGTCACTACCAATTCAGAGGCAGAGGCGCTGCTGTTAGAGGCGCAATTGGTGAAGCGGTACCGCCCGCCGTTCAATGTGCTGCTGCGCGATGATAAGAGCTTTCCGTTCATCCTCTTGCGGTCAGAGCATGACTTCCCGCGCATTCAAAAACATCGCGGCGCGCGGCGGGCGAAAGGCAATTATTACGGCCCCTTCGCCAGCGCTGGCAGCGTCAACACCACGATCAATGCGCTGCAAAAACTGTTCCTGCTCAGGTCCTGCACCGACAGTTTTTTCAGCCGCCGCGATCGGCCCTGCTTGCTGTATCAGATTAAGCGCTGCTCGGCGCCGTGTGTGGACCGGATCAGCAAGGATGATTACGCTGAGCTGACCAGCCAAGCGAAGGACTTCCTTGCTGGCAAATCCGGTGCAGTTCAGGCCGATCTTGAGCGCAAGATGGCAAAGGCGTCGGAAGAATTGGACTTCGAAACCGCTGCGATCCTGCGTGACCGGCTGCGTGCGGCGACCTTTATTCAAGGGTCGCAGGCCATCAACGCCAGCGGCGTGGGCGATGCAGATGTCTTTGCACTTGCGGCGAAAGGCGGACAGGTCGGCGTGCAGGCGTTTTTCATTCGCGGCGGGCAAAACTGGGGCCACCGTGCTTTCTTCCCCACTCACACAAAGGGTGTGGAAGAGGATCAGGTGCTGGCCAACGTCATCCTGCAATTTTACGAAGAAGTGCCGCCGCCGCCGACTATTCTGGTCGATCGCAGCTTGCCCGAGGCAGCGCTGATCGAGGCGGCTTTGTCAGGGTTAGCGGATAAAAAAGTGGCGCTTTCCATCCCGCAGCGCGGTGACCGGCGCAAGCTCATGGAGCAGGCGAGCCGAAATGCGACAGAGGCGCTTGACCGGCGTTTGGCAGAGAGCGGGACGAAAGCGAAAACCCTGCGCGAAATGGCGGAATTTCTTGAGCTGGATGAGGTTCCGCAGCGCGTGGAAGTCTATGATAACAGCCATATTCAGGGCGCCAAAGCGGTCGGGGCGATGGTTGTGGCTGGGCCAGAGGGCTTCATCAAAAACCAGTACCGCAAATTCAACATCAAGAGCGCGCAGACCAATGATGATTACGGCATGATGCGCGAGGTGATGGAGCGGCGGTTTGCGCGCGCAATGAAGGATGATCCGGACCGCGAAACCTCTGGCGAGAAATCTGTCTGGCCTGATCTCGTCCTGCTCGATGGCGGCAAGGGGCAGATGAGCACTGTGCGCGACCAGCTTGCCGAAATGGGTATTGAGGATGTGCCGCTGATCGCGATTGCTAAGGGGCCAGATCACGGGCGCGAGGGACGCGAGGTCTTTCATTTTCCCGATGGGCGCGAGAAGATGCTGCCGGTCAATTCGCCGGTTCTTTTCCACCTCCAAAACCTGCGCGATGAAGTGCACCGCTATGCGATTGGCGCGCACCGGGCGAAACGCAGCAAGGCGATTACGGCATCACCCTTGGATGAAATTCCCGGCATTGGTCCGGCACGCAAACGCGCGCTGCTTTTGCATTTTGGAACGGCATCAAAAGTGCGCGCGGCCGCTTTGGAAGATTTGCAGCGCGCGCCGGGTGTGAGCGAAGGGGTCGCGCAGACAATTTGGGACTTTTACCACGCGGGCGGCTAGGGTTGGTTAGGGTCTGGCCTTAGTCCCATCAAAAAAGCGCAATAACTCCAGTGATCTAAGGTAGGTCTCGCGAGGTCTACCCTTCATCTCCAATCATCTCTGTTCGAATATTGCGCGCTATGCGGCGCTGTCGGCATGAAATTTCCTATCGGCAGCAAGCTGGCTGTTTTCGACCCAACATGTGTGCACGCCGCTGGAAATCTTATGCGGCAAAGCCAGCCGGCAAATCGGACCCTTGGTAACATCGCTCGCGTCTAGGATGGCGCATTCAGAGGTGCCGGTGTTTTCATCGATCAGGAAAGTGATGAGATAGCCGTCGTCCTCCGCTGAGGCATTTTTGCGAGGGATCATGGGACTTTCGCTGGCGTAGATTCCTTCAGGTAATTCAAACACTTGTTCCTCGCCAGTTTCGCTATCATGGCGGCAATAGCCATTGAACAGGAACCAGCCGGGGCGCGTAGTGGTCGACCAGACATAGCGGTTCTTTCGCATCAGATGGCGCGGGTTGATCATGCCGAATTCTACAACCCTGTCCGACAAGCGCTCCTCTGTGGTTTCGCCTGTCTTCAAATTGAACCGCCAGCGATGGAGGCGCGATTGGAAAGAATGTTCGTCAACATAGGCCATCATGTGACTGTATTCGCCCGCTTCTTCGATTGGATCGGGCATAGGCTTATCCTGATAATACCCTTCCAAAACAACCTCATCGGAGCCGTCCTCTGCTTTGGCTTCATAAGCATTAGTCCAATGCAGCACATAGGTCGGCGAAGCTTCGAACCAGCGGATGTCCTCTGGCTGGCCGTAACGCGGGATCAGAGCAAAGCGCGTCGGTTCGCCTTCATGAATGCGGGCTGCGTGAATATCACGCTTTAACAGCTCTTTATCCCAGTAAAGCGGCATGTCATTGAGGATCGAGAAGTTCTTTGTAATCGCCATATCATGCGGCAAGCGCGGGCCGGAAAGCGGGATCGGCACGTAATGCACAAGCGCGCCAGAACGGTCGACAACGCCGTAATGCATATAAGGCGCATATTTCGAGTAATTGAAGAACATGCACTCGCCGGTTTCCTCATCCACCTTGGGATGGGCGGAGACGCCGTCCAACGGCCCCCAGCTCGCTTTCCCTTTGTTTTCAAGGGTTACCGGGTCCATCTGCCAAGCCTCGCCGCATTGATAGAAGGTCGCCAGCGCCGTTCCCGCATGGACGATAATGTCGGTCGAGCCTGTGTCCTTCAGCCCTTCATGCGCGCCAAAGCCGGGCCGTTTTGATGTGCCTTTTGGATCCATCAATCCGCCCCATAGCGCGCCGCCTGCAATCTGTTCAGCATCAAAGCAGTGCGTGCGAATATAGCGGTTGCGATAGCTTGCTTTTCCGCCCGAAATATTGACCTGATGCACCATTCCGTCGCCATCAAAAGGATGCGCGCGGCCCAGCGGTTGATGCACAGGATTTTCGGTATTGCGCAGATAAATCCCGTCAATATCGGCAGGAATTTCCCCCTCGATTACCTCCAACTCATCAACTGTCACCTCTTCATGAACGGGGGTCCAAGGCCCTGAAAGATAGGGGTGATTAGACGGCTCTAGGGTGACTTTGACCGGCTCTTCGCGGGTGATGGTTGGCATGTGCTGGCGTCCTCTCAATGGAGAGATTAGCCGACTTGCACTGCCTTGCAAGCTCTTAGCTTTTTGGAGTGTTTGTTCTGCGCTACCGCTTCGCTACTTGAGCGAGCTTTTTTCACGCTACCGCTTCGCTGCTTGAGCGCGTTTGCGCATCATGCCCTCTTGCGCGACGCTGGCGATCAGCTCGCCCGACTGATTGAATATGCGCCCGCGGTTAAATCCGCGTCCAGAGCCCGACCATGGACTATCCGTGGCATAGAGCAGCCACTCATCGGCGCGGGCAGAACGGTGATACCAGATCGCATGGTCAAGACTTGCACCGACAAGCTCGCTGCGCATCCAGCTAAGCCCGTGCGGCAGGGCTGATGTGCCCAACAAAGTAAAGTCGCTGGCATAGGCGATCAGCGCGCGGTGCAGCGCCGCATTGTCATGCGCTGGCGCGATAGGAGCAGCGGTGCGAAACCAAGTGAAAGCGCGCGGTTCGCGCGGCGCGTCATTCATCCAATGCAGCTTGCCATGGGTGCGCATTTCAATCGGGCGCGGGCGCAGCATTATGTCACGGGCAGCGCCAGTAACCCCTGCTTTTTCAACATGTTCGCGGCGCAAATCCGTGTCCCGCGCAAGATCATCGGGGCCGGGCACATCGGGCATGACAGTATCATCATGGCTCATGCCGTCCTCTGGCTGCTGAAAACTAGCGATAAGGTTGAGGATGGGAACATCCTCTCCATTCTCGCCCTTTTGGCTGGCGACAACGCGGCGATTGGCAAAGCTGCGCCCTTCGAAATCCGCGGCAACGCGGTAGTGGGTTGGCGGGCCTTCTTTGCCGCCACGAAGGAAATAAGCGTGGAGCGAATGCGCCTCCTTCCCGCCTTTTACCGTGGCTTGCGCCGATTGCAGGGCCTGCGCGATCACTTGCCCTCCGAACATCCGGCCAAAGCCATCTTTTTGGACGCCGCCGGTAAAATGCGTGTCATCATCGGGTGTCACCGTCAGCAATGTGACGAGGTTGGAGACGAGTTCTTCGGGTGAGGGGGGCTGGCTCATAGACACGCAAGCTTTGCCCCGCGCTTTGCCCAAGGTCAACGCATCTGAGCGCTTATCCAGCCAATCCTAGCTTGCGCAAGGCGCGAAACGCTGCCGATTTGGCGGTATTGCGGTGCGGGAAACGGCCCGGTGCTTTGGGCGACGCGCCAAATCGGCGCATGATGCGATTGAATGCGCGTGCTTCGCTTTCGGCATAGCTCCAGCTGGAGCGCCAAGTGATGGAAAGCGAGATTGAGCTTTCCGGCCCATTGCGAACAAAATGCGGCGCCATAACCGGCACAAACAAGGCCTCGCCCGCGGTGAGCGGAAACTCGCGGCCATGCTCCAAGAAACTGTCGTCCCATGCCAGCTCGCGCGCGCCGCCAAAGTGATATTGTTCATGGAATTCGTCCGGCACGAAACGCGTGTCGCCTGCGGGAAATTGCGTCATCACCTTGCTGCCTTGAAGCTGGAGCAAAATATTGTGCTCCGGATCAAAGTGATAGGGCGTGACGGCGTTAGGGCTTGAGATAAAGATAAAGCCCTGCGGAGTAAGCATTTCGCCTGTTTTCGCCTCAATCTCTGGGCGCAGTTCGCCGAGCAATTCCATCAGAAGCGCTTCGTAAACGGGCGCTTGTTCAATATTCTTAAGCACGGCCCAGCTGTTTGCTTCGTGGACGCGGCGGATCGTCTCGCCAATCGGCAAATCTGGCGCGTCCGGCTTCCCGTCCACACCAATGGGCAGATCGCCGCGATTATACTCAACGCTTGTCTCTGGCAGTTGCTCGGCCAGTTCTGCAAGCGCTGGTAGTTCAAGCATCGGGCTATCGGCCAGATTATGGGTCAGCTTATGCGGCTGCTCCGGATATTGCCAGGCGAACTTTCGGCGCGCCTCATGCGAAAAGACATCTGCATTGTGAGGTGTGTCGATAGGCGGAGTGGTTGATGCGTTCATGAGCAATTCTCTCGAATATCAGATGACAGCGGAGTGTGGGTTTCAGCCCGCAACAAAGCGGCAAAAAGTGTGCGGCGAAGGGGGCTTCCGATCGCGATGCTGACGCTGATCATCCGGCGTTTTTCGCGCCAGATATGCTCGATCATTGGATGGCCAGAAGCTGCGCAGCTATCGCACCATTTCACATCGTCGCGCTCTAGCAGGGCGAGGTTTTCTTGCTGCAAAAGCACGCCTGGCGAGAATTTGTAATACTCTTCGTCAAAAGCGGTCTTAAAGCTAAAGCTGCCCGGCGCAGTGATGAAGTTGGCAAGCATAGCGATTGGCTTGGTATCGAGCCGCAGGGTTAGGCGTTCTAACCGGCCTGCGTCAGCGGCCCCTTGCATGGCGGAGACAAACAGATCGCGCGTGGCACCAGCGTTCGATAAAGCGGAACCTTGTTCCCCTTTCCATCCGGCCTCTTCGAGCGCGAGAAATTCCTGTGTCCATTGCGCCGTACCGCTGGGTTCATCCTCGCGGGTAAATGTCAGCTCGCCCAGCTCTTCCAAACGGCGTTTTTGGCGGCGCATTTCCTTGCGGCGCTTGTTCTTGAGCGAAGCATTGAAATACTCCTCAGCCGAAAGGTCAGAGCGCAGCATCGCGCGCTCACTGCTTTGGACGACAGCTGCCATCCGATCCTCTCCCGCGCAAACTTGCTCCAGCGCCGATGCCACGCGGCCACCTGCGGGAAGGGCGGTAAGGTGATAGAATAGTGCTGCCCCCGCTTTGCTGTCCAAATGGCCCAGCAGGGCGCGCCAGAAATCCTGTTCGCAGCCCTTTGCCACAAGCGGCGCTCCGCAGAACATGTTGTAGTGGGTGAAGTTGGCCTGATGCGGAATGGGGTATTTGTAGTAAAGGTTGCTGCTTTGAAGCGGTGCCAATCCGGTTAATTCCGGCCCGTCGTAAAGCGCAAAAATGCGCACAGCGTTCCTGCCTGCGAAATTCTCAATCGAAGGGAGAAGATACCAAGGTTCAAGGAACGGATTAGGCTCGCTCGCAAGGCTCGCCAATCGGGACCACTTGTCGATGAAGTCCGGTTTAGCGGCCTCTTGAACGTTCAAAACCTGCGCTGATTGGCCCACAGCTGCGATCGGAGCAGGGGCAGCATCGCGGTAATTTGTCAGTGCGGCACTAGCCATGGATTGCGACATTTCCTTATGGGCGAGCAAAATCGCGCGCGCTGCTGGCCTAGCAGCGAATAGCTAGAGAAGGATTAAGCCTCTCACCGCTGTCCAAAATTGGTGCAATCTGCCGAGGGCATGTAAACAATTGTAGGCGCAAAAACCCCGCCGAAAGCGTAACGCCTGCGGCGGGGTGTTTTTGATATAAGCTCTTGCGTCTGCGAGAGCTATTTCCTCGGCCCTCTCGGACCTGCGGGCGGCCTTGCAGGTGGCCTTTGGCCAGCTGCGTCTTCGACTTCGCTTCCGGCCTTGCGAAGTCTGCGACTTCGTTTCAGCGCTTATCAGCAGCCTGCCCAATCACACCTTAGTGCGCCAATGCTGCGAGGAGCAAAAGCGCGACAATGTTGGTGATCTTGATCATCGGGTTCACAGCCGGGCCTGCGGTATCCTTGTAAGGAT
>CAZAIG010000103.1:0-1932 GCA_964485135.1 uncultured Porphyrobacter sp.
CCGCACCGGATGGAGCGTGCGGGCGAGCACGACGGTGTGCTCTATATCAATGATAGCAAGGCAACCAATCAGGCCTCGACTGCGCCCGCTTTGGGAGCCTATCCGCCCGACCCAGCGATCAACCAAGGCGCGCCGCGCGTTCACTGGATTGTCGGTGGGCTGGCGAAAGAAGACGGCCTAGGAGAATGCGCGCAGCATTTGCACAATGTCGCAGCCGCCTACACCATTGGAGAGGCGGGGCCGCGCTTTGCCGAATTGCTGGAAGGCAGCGTGCCCGTAAGCCGCTGCGAATTGCTGAGCGATGCTGTCGCGCAGGCCAAAGCGGCTGCGAAAAGCGGCGAGGTTATCCTGTTCTCACCCGCCTGCGCCAGCTTTGACCAGTTCCGCGATTTCGAAAGGCGCGGCGAACATTTCCGGCAAGTGGTGGCCGCTTTGAATGATGCGGGCACTCATCCAGCAGGGGAAGCGGCATGAGCGAAGTGAAACCCTTTCGCCCCAATCTACCAACCGAAATCGGCAGCTTCCATCCGCAATTGCAGCGGGCATGGCGCGATGAACTACGCATTTGGTGGCGCGAGATTGATAAGGTTCTGCTTGGTCTGATCGCGGTCCTCATGCTGATCGGTACAGCTGCTGTAGCCGCCGCGTCGCCTGCAACGGCGGATCGGCTTTCGACCGCTGAAGTTCAGCTTGATGAGTTCAAATTCCTAAAGTCCCATGTCGTTTGGCAATTCTTGGGTATCATCACTCTGCTTTGGGCGTCGAGGTTGAACCGGGATAACGCGCGGCGGCTTGGCATTGTGCTAGCGGGCGGAATGCTGTTTTGCTTGGTGCTTGTGCCCTTTATCGGGGTTGAGGTGAACGGAGCGCGGCGCTGGCTCAGGATAGGAATGCAGTTTCAGCCTTCTGAATTCCTTAAGCCCGGTTTCGCAATTTTGCTGGCGTGGATTTTAACCTGGCGCCTCAAAGACCCCAAATTGAAAGTGGTCCCCTTTGTCACGGCGATTATGATCGGCGTCGCAGGATTGCTGATGCTGCAACCGAACCTTGGTGCGACCTTACTGTTTGGCGGAGTGTGGTTCGTCTTAATCTTGCTGTCCGGCGTTCCTTTAGGCCGGCTAGCATCCTTTGGCGCATTAGCCCTAGCCGGGATAACCGCAGCCTATTTCTTTTATGACAATGCGCGCAACCGGATCGATAGCTTTCTGGGTGGCGGTACAGCCTTTGACCATGTCGATCTGGCGGAGCGTACTTTGCTTGCAGGCGGTTGGACCGGCAGTGGGCTGTGGCTGGGCATGCGCAAGATGAACCTGCCAGAGGCGCACACCGACTACATTTTCTCCGTTATTGGAGAGGAGTTTGGCTTGCTGATCTGCGCGCTGGTTGTGCTGCTCTATCTTGCCGTTTTGCTGCGAGTTCTGCTGCGCCTTTTTGATGAAGAGAACCTCTTCATCCTGCTCGCCGGGGCAGGGCTGGTGACGCAAATCGGCGGTCAAGCGATGATCAACATTCTGGTGAACCTGCAATTGTTCCCATCGAAGGGGATGACGCTTCCGCTAGTGAGCTATGGCGGATCATCGACAATTGCGGTGTGCCTCACCTTTGGATTGCTGCTGGCGATAACTCGGCGTAATCCGTTCCTCGATCGCGAGACACCCGGCATTTGGGAGATGGCGCGAAAACAAGAGGAAAGCGCGCAATGAGCGGCGAAAAACCAAACGGATCTAGTCGGCACTATGTTCTGGCAGCAGGCGGCACAGGCGGACATTTGATCCCCGCGTTCGCTCTGGCAAAGGAGCTGGATGCGCGCGGGCATCACGTCGCGCTGATCACCGATGAACGCGGTGCAGCAATACCGGGTAAGCCGGACTTTTTATCAGCCCATGTTCTGCCCGCAGGCCGGTTTGGCAAAAATCCGATCAATTGGATCAA
>CAZAIG010000103.1:2032-8778 GCA_964485135.1 uncultured Porphyrobacter sp.
GTGCGCCCATCGGTTCTGGCTTTGCGGGACAAGGATTTTCCTGCGCTGAGCGAAGAGAGCATTCTTCGCGTGCTGGTCACAGGCGGCAGCCAAGGTGCGCGAATTTTATCAGAAGTTGTGCCCGATGGTCTGGCTATGCTTCCGCCATCCTTGCGCCAGCGCTTACAAGTCACTCAGCAATGCCGGGCAGAGGATTTGGAAGCCGTGCGCGAACGGTACCGCACGCATGATATCCCCGCAGAACTCGCGACCTATTACGAGGATATGGAAGAGCGGCTTGCCGATACGCACTTGTTTATTGGCCGCGCTGGCGCATCGACCATTGCCGAGCTGACCGCAGTAGGCCGCCCAGCGATCCTGATCCCGCTGCCGATTGCTACCGATGATCACCAGGCGGCGAATACAGCGGAAATGGTTAAAGCAGGCGGCGCGCGCATGATCCGTCAGCCGATGTCGACTGTGAAACTGCCAGAAGGGTCAAGTGACAGCGCCAACGCCCTTCGCAAAAAGCAATCCGAGATATTCCAAAGCCTTGCCAAGGATATCTCCAAGCAGATCCAAGCTATCGCTCAAACGCCGCACACACTTGCGAATGCCGCGCATGGAGCATGGAATTGCGGCCGGCCTGATGCATCCAAAGACCTTGCCGATCTGGTCGAGAGCTTTGGCGGGGCCGATATGATGGATGTGATCCGCGTCAGCGGAGAAGGGGCGGCTGCCTCATCCAAAGCGGCGACGGCTTCTAACAAGGATGCTGCACAGTGAAGGGTGTCGGCACCGATATTGGCACGATCCACTTTGTCGGCATTGGCGGTATTGGTATGTCTGGCATTGCCGAGGTGATGCACAATCTGGGTTATACGGTTCAGGGCAGCGATTTGGTAGAGGGGCCCAGTGTAGAGCGCCTACGTGCGCGCGGCATCACTGTGCATATCGGGCAAGCGAAGAGCAATGTGGAAGGCGTCGCAGTTGTCGTGACTTCGACCGCAGTAAAGCGCAGCAATCCCGAAGTGGTTGCAGCGCTGGAAAACCGTATTCCCGTGGTGCGCCGCGCCGAAATGCTGGCCGAGCTGATGCGGCTGAAATCTACCGTCGCCATCGCTGGGACGCATGGCAAGACGACCACGACCAGCATGATCGCGGCTTTGCTGGATCACGGCGATGTCGATCCCACTGTCATCAATGGCGGGATTATCGAACAATATGGCTCCAACGCGCGGATCGGCACATCTGACTGGATGGTGGTCGAGGCGGATGAGAGCGATGGCAGCTTTCTGCGGCTTGATGGCACGATTGCGGTTGTGACCAATATCGATCCCGAGCATCTTGATCACTATGGCGATTTTGACGGGGTGAAGCGCGCCTTTGTCGAATTTATCCATAATGTGCCGTTTTACGGTGCGGCCATTCTTTGTATTGACCACGCAGAAGTGCAGGCAGTTGTCGGTCAAGTGCGCGACCGCCGAGTGATTACCTATGGTTTTTCTCCGCAAGCTGATATTTGCGGGGTCAATGTCCGTCCGGATGCGGGCGGTAATCTGTTCGATGTTGTGGTGCGCGGGCGCGGCGAGGAGGAACGCCAGATCGAAGGCGTTCGGCTGCCTATGCCGGGCCGGCACAATGTTCAGAACGCGCTGGCCGCGATTGCGGTAGCGATTGAGATGGGCTGCGCTGATGATGTCATCCGCGAAGGGTTCGGCCAATTTGGCGGCGTGCGGCGGCGTTTTACCCGCGTCGGCGAGGTGAATGTGGGCGGAGGCGCAGCAGTCCCAGTGATCGATGATTACGCGCATCATCCGGTCGAGATACAGGCCGTGCTCAGCGCCGCTCGCGAAGCGGCGACAGGCAAAGTTATCGCCGTTATGCAGCCGCATCGCTATTCTCGGCTGAACGATCTGATGGATGATTTCCAAAGCTGCTTTAACGATGCCGATCAAGTCTTTGTCACGCCAGTGTTTGAAGCTGGCGAGGACCCTATCGAAGGCGTGGATGCCGCCGCGCTTGTATCCGGTCTGAAATCGCGCGGACACCGCGATGCGGCGACGATTGCCGATAAGCACGCTTTGGCGCGTGAATTGGCGGGCAGTATTGAAGCGGGCGATCTGATTGTCTGCTTAGGTGCAGGCGACATTACCAAATGGGCCGCTGGTTTGGCAGCCCAAATAACGCAGGAGCGTTCCGCATGAGTCTGGAAACTTTGCCAAACGTCCGGGGCAAACTCACCCAGAATGCACCGCTTAATAAGCATGTGTGGTTCAAAAGCGGGGGGCAGGCGGATTGGCTATTTGAGCCAGCTGATGCAGAAGATCTGAAGAGTTTTTGCGCTGAGATTGCGGGAAGCACTCCAGTGATGGCACTGGGCGTGGGTTCTAACATGATCATTCGTGATGGCGGCGTCGCAGGTGTGGTGATCAAACTTGGCCCGCAGTTTGCCGATGTTGAGGTAACGGGCGAGACAACGCTGAAAGCCGGTGCAGCAGCGCCGGTGAATAAAGTTGCGCGCCGTGCGGCCAAAGCTGGGATAGACGGGCTTGCGTTCTTTACAGGCATTCCCGGCTCTGTCGGCGGGGTCACCAAAATGAACGGCGGCTGTTATGGCCGCGAAACATGCGATGTATTGATCGATTGCGATGTTGTGATGCCAGACGGTCAATTTGTCACTCTGACCAATGATGATCTTGCATACAGCTATCGACATTCTGCTTTGCCCGAGGGCGCGGTGGTGGTTGAAGCGCGTTTTCAAGGGTTTCCTGGTGATCCTGCCACGATCAAGGCTGAGATGGACCGAATTTCGTCAGAGCGCAAAGGATCGCAGCCTATCGGCAGTATGACCGGCGGATCGACGTTCAAGAATCCAGAAGGGCACTCGTCTTGGAAGCTGGTCGATGAAGCCGGCCTTCGCGGCTTTAAACACGGCGGCGCTATGGTGAGCGACAAGCACTGTAATTTCTTAATCAACACCGGCAATGCCACCAGCACTGAAATCGAAGAATTGGGCGAAATGGTGCGTGCGAAAGTGCTCGCGCATTCAGGGATCGAACTGGAATGGGAAATAAGGCGGGTGGGACGCAAATGAGCGGCCTGCCTGAAAATATCCACATCGCCGTTCTTATGGGCGGCTGGGCGAATGAGCGTGAGGTTTCGTTGATGTCTGGCAATGGCGTGGCCGATGCGCTGGAAAGTCGCGGCCACCGTGTCACTCGCATTGATATGGATCGGCAAGTTGCGGCGCGCATTGCCGAGGCCAACCCTGACGTTGTTTTCAACGCGCTCCACGGCGTGCCTGGCGAAGATGGTACGGTGCAAGGTATGCTCGATCTAATGGGGGTTCCCTATACCCACTCGGGTCTCGCTACCTCTGTGATCGCAATTGACAAAGAGCTGACCAAACAAGCGCTTGTCCCTGCAGGCATTCCGATGCCGGGCGGGCGGATTATGGACAGTGAAGAGCTGTATGGAAGCGATCCCTTGCCGCGTCCTTACGTGCTCAAGCCGGTCAATGAAGGGTCTTCAGTGGGCGTTGCGATTGTGACGGATGAGAGCAATTACGGCAATCCCATCGCGCGCGATGCGAAGGGCCCGTGGCAGGAGTTTTCGCAGCTCCTCGCCGAACCTTTCATCAAAGGGCGCGAGCTGACCACGGCGGTGATCGACACGGCTGATGGGCCCAAAGCGCTGGGCGTTACCGAGCTGGTGGTTGAATCCGGCTTCTACGACTATGAGAACAAATACACCGACGGCAAAACTGAGCATATTTGCCCCGCTGATATTCCTGCCGAAATCGCGGTCTTGTGCGAAGACTATGCCATTCGCGCGCACCAGATTTTGGGCTGTGAAGGCACCAGCCGCACCGATTACCGCTGGGATGATGAACAGGGCGAAGCCGGGCTGTTTGTGCTGGAAACCAATACTCAGCCGGGCATGACGCCGCTTTCGCTTGTGCCGGAACAGGCCGCGCAGCAGGGCATGGATTACCCAACATTGGTCGAGGCGATCATCGCAGCAGCGCTCAGACGTGCAAACAGGGGAACGGCGAAGGGAGGCGAATATGGCGCAGATTAAACGCGGCGGGAAAGGCGTTCGCAGAGCAGCAAGAGCCAATAGCCGAGCGAAAACAGCACGCCGGGCTAAGGCAAAGACTACCGGCGTCCTCGATAGCGCAATGGCGCTTTTGCCGTTTACCGAAGAACAGCTGCACCGCATTTTCCTGGCAATTATTTTGGGCGGAGCCGTCGCTCTTGCTTGGTTTATTGCTAGCCTTGCTGGAGTTCCTGCGCTTGCTCAGGCACAGGTTGCCGGTCTTGCTTCTGATGCCGGGTTTGAAGTGCGCCGCGTGCGGGTATCCGGTGTTGAGCGGATGAATGAGCAGACGGTGTATGATGCAATCTGGAAAGAGCGCAATGCCGCCACGCCGATGCCGCTGGTGAACCTTGATGATATACGCGAACGCTTGCTCGCCATGCCGTGGGTCGAGGATGCAAGGGTATCGGCGCAATTGCCGCAAACCATCGCCATCGACATTGTTGAACGCACGCCGCACGCTGTGCTGAAAAAGCCAGACCGGTTAATGTTGATCGATGCAGAAGGGGTCGAGCTTGAACCGATTTCAAAAGAGGCATCAAAAGACAATCTTATCATTTCAGGACCGGGCGCCAGCCGCGTTGTGGGCGGGCTTGACCGGTTGATGGCAGCAGCTCCTGCTTTGCAGCCGCAAATCAAAGAAGCCGAATGGATCGGCAATCGGCGCTGGAATCTAATGTTTAAAACCGGGCAAGTGCTCGCGCTTCCACAAGGGAGCGATGCGTCAGCCAAGGCTTTGGTTAGCTTTGCACGGCTGGATGGGCAAAACCGGCTGCTCGGTGGCAAGGTTGCGACCTTTGATATGCGCACGCCGCCGCGTGTTTATATGCGCATTCCTGGACGTGCGGATCAACTGCTGAAAACGGGCGGAGGCAAGTAAATGGCGAGCGGCAAGCCTGCTGACCGCATTAGCAAGGTGTTTGCAGCCGTTAACGCGGGCAGTTTCCGCATATCTGCGATGATCATGGGCCTGACCGAAGGCGGCGAATTGCAAGTATTGGGTTCTGGCCACCGCGCAAGTCAAGGGATCAGGCGGGGCTATGTCACCGATATGCCAGCGGCGACCTATGCCATTCGTGATGCAGTGGAGCGCGCGGAGAAAAACGCTCAAGCATCGGTGCAAGGGGTTTGGATCGGCTGCTCTGGGGCGGGACTACAAAGTCAAGTTTCCAAGGTTGAGATTGAGATCGGTGGCCGCCGGATCGAAGAGGAAGATATCGAGCAATTGCTCGTCTCTGCGCGGCAAACGATCCAGCCCGATGGGCGTATGGTGCTTCACGCTCAGCCTGCGCATTACACGCTTGATGGCGCGCACGGCGTTGCCAATCCCAAGGGGCTGCATGCTGAACGGCTCGGCGTGGATATCCACGTTATGCTGGCCGATGGTGCGCCCATCCGCAATCTGACCGAAGCCGTGCAAAACGCGCATCTCGATGTGGAAGCCGTCGTGGCAACGCCGCTTGCAGCGGGCTATGCTTGTCTCAGCCAAGAAGAACGCGATCTGGGCGTCGCTACGGTCGAAATTGGCGGTGATGTTACCAATATCGGCGTCTATGCCGGCGGCATGCTGCTGGGCCTGGTCTCCATGCCAATGGGGTCGGGCGATATCACCGATGCGATTGCCAGCACGTTCGGGATCAGGCGTTTTCAAGCGGAACGGTTGAAATGCGTATCGGGGTCAGCCATTGCCTCGCCTAGCGATCACCGCGAAATGATCCCGGTAAATGGCCCGAATGAAGATTTGGGCGATGGCTCCGGACCACTTGCAAGAGGCGCGGATGAGAAAAACCGGATTGCGCGAGCAGAGTTGGTCTCGGTCGTCACCCAGCAAACATCAGCCCTTACCGATGAAATTGGACGCGCGCTGAAAGCTATGGGCTTTACTGGCGCTGGCGGCGGGCAAGTTGTGCTGACGGGTGGCGGAGCAGAGCTTGATGGACTGGCGGAATTTGCGCAAGGCGCATTGGGCATGCCAGTGCGCATTGGCCGCCCGCCGACGCTGAAAGGGCTGCCTGAGGCGCATTCGACGCCGGGCTTTGCCACCCTTGCGGGGCTATGCCTTTATGCAGCGGATGACCCAATCGATATCCGCGCGATTGGCCCGAAATCCACAAACATTACTAGGTATAACAACTCAAAATCGGTGAGCCGTTTGTTCAAGGCGCTTAAAGAGTATTTCTGATATGCGCGGTTATCCGAGTGTTATTCCATACAAATTGCGCGAATCGCGCTGTGGATAAGGGGCTGCGCCCTATCCCTTGTGCAGCGCCTTTGTGTCACTGTTAACCGTATCGGAAATCAGCGGTTTTTCCGCTCCAAAGGAATTGGTTTATGAGCATCAATATTGGACCTGCCTCGACTGATGAGCTGCGCCCCAAAATCACGGTTATCGGGATTGGCGGCGCGGGCGGCAACGCCATTGCGAATATGATCAATTCTGAGATTGAAGGCGTTGACTTCATCGCTGCCAATACCGACGCGCAGGCATTGACCACGAGCTTGGCGGAAAAGCGCATCCAGCTTGGGCCGGATATTACAGGTGGTCTGGGTGCAGGCGCTCGCCCTGAAGTTGGACGGGCTGCTGCGGAGGAAACTGTCAAGGAAATCGATGATGCGCTCGACGGCGTGAACATGGTTTTCATCGCTGCTGGTATGGGCGGCGGCAC